>JAAFIC010000036.1 GCA_013298565.1 Alphaproteobacteria bacterium
ATCCCCTTAACCACGCGCTCCGTGGACGAACCGAACAGCTTTCTTGCGAGGGCGCCGAACATCGAAAAACCTTCCAAACCCATGTAGCCTTTGAAAAATGGTACTCGGCCCCGGCTAGACGAAGGACCGACCAATATCACCATCACCCTTATCCGGGCTATGCACAGATAAGGGCGCGACCCGCGAGTGTCAATTTCTGGCTTCAAATACTACGCCCAACTTGCAGCCTTACGGCGATAAAACGGGGCCGCTCAGGTTCAAAGCGTGGGCCATTGGCGCGGTGGGGAGCATAATATCTGCCAGCGTATAGCGGTCCAGAACCGCAAGAAACGCCGCCATGGCCTCGCGCAAGGCGTTGCTGAGGGGGCAGCATCCCGTGAGCCGACAGCCATTGCCGCTTGCCTGAAAGCATTCGACCAGATCGAAATTGTCTTCGAGTGCTCGCACCAGCGTGCCAACATTAATCTCTTCCGGCTTGCGGATCAGGGTAAAGCCGCCCTTGCGGCCGCGCATGGTGCGGATATGGCCGAGTTGGGCCAACTCCCCAACGATTTTCGTGAGGTGATGTTCCGAGATGCCGTAGCAGGCCGCAATTTCGGGCACGGTCGAGAGGCCATCGGGCTTTAGAGCGACATAAATCAGCGTCCGAAGCCCATAATCGGTGTATCGCGTTAGTCGCATGGCATCGTCCAATCATCCCAAGCCGCTGGCCCCGATAGGGGACAATAAGATGACTTTAAGATATAGCTTTTGTTATGCCCCTAGGCCAGCGGGTTTGGGGGCGGAACTGCCAACACAGCCTAAATCGAGAGCTTCTTAAAAATCTTCTCTGGCACCGACCGGATAATCAGCATAATCAGCGCCCAGAAGCCGGGGACATAGAGCACTTCCTTGCCCTTGAGCGCGGCCCGCAGCAGCGTAGTGGCCGCCCGCTCTGGGCTTTCAGCGTAGAAGATGCCAGGGAGGCCCCAGGTCATCCCCGTATCGAGAAAACCCGGTTTGGCGAAGGTCAGCGTTACGCCGCTCCGGTAGAGCCGCGCGCGCAAGCCGGAGCAGAAAGCCGCAAGCCCCGCTTTGGCGGACCCATAGACATAGTTGCTAAACCGCCCGCGATCCCCTGCGACTGACCCCAGCACGATAACTCGGCCCGCGCGGCCCGCTTCGAGCATGGGCGCTATGGCTAACAGTAGGTGCGCGGCCCCGAGGAAGGTGGCAGTGAGGCAGCGCGCTGCCAAGGCCGGGTCGGCCTCCATCGCCTTTTGCTCGGGCATGAGGCCGAAGGCTAAGAAAACATCAAGCCCGCCGGGGCTGGCGTGACGGGGTAGCGACGCGGCAAGCGCATCGAGGCTGGCACTATCTTCCGCATCGAAACTTTCCACCACAACGGCAGTCGCGCCGCGCAATCGCAGATCGGCAGCGCTGCGGTTAAGGTCGTCGGTATCGCGCCCGGCGAGAACCAAGCGCGCGCCCTGGCCCGCGACAAGGCGCGCGAAGGCGCGGGCGATGGGGGAGGAGGCACCGAGGATTAGCCACGTCCGGTCGGCCATTGCAGGAAGGGGTTTGCCCATGTTACGCGCCCCGTAGGTTGAGGCGGCGGGATTGGTCGGAGGCAAAACGCCCAACCGGGTCCATCTCCGCCGCAATCGCTTGAAACTCGGCCAAACGCGGGTACATGCGCGCAAAGCCCGCTGCCGACAGAGCGCTGTCTTTCGCCAGGTATATCCGCCCGCCATGATCGAGCGTGATGGCTTCGAGCCGCGCCAGCAGCGCTTCGGTCTCGGCCCGGCGCGGCAGATCGAGCGCGAGCGTAAAGCCTGGTTGCGGGAAAGACAGCAGCCCGCTCCCTTCCGCCCCCAGGGTCTTCAAGACAGCGAGGAAGGAGGCGGTGCCGCCTTGGCCAACGGCATTCAGCAGCGCGCGCAGGCCAGTTTCGGCGGCATCATCGGGCAGAACCGCCTGGAACTGACTAAAGCCGAGTTTTCCGTACAAGCGGTTCCAGTGTGCCAGCGCATCGAGCGGATACAGGAAATCTTCAATCGCCCGCAGGCTTTGTCGGCCCGCGCGGGGGATGCGGTGATAATAGGCCGCGTTGAACAGCGTCACGCTGGAGCGCGACAGGCAGAAGGTGGGCAGATTAAGTGGAATGGCTTTAGCCTTGCGCGGTGTAATCGCCACGCCTTCAGCCGACAGGTCCGCTGTTTCCAAAATGCCGCGCCCGATACGGTCGCCGCTGGCAAGCGCATCAATCCACCCTACCGAGAAGCGCGCGGCGGCGCGGGCAGCGCGCAGGCCGTTGAGAAAGGCTGCGAGATCGGGCATTCGCTCTTCACGCAGAGCCACGGCATTGCTGGGGATTTTGAGCAGGCGTAAGGCCGCTGCCAGAATGATCCCCGTCAGGCCGGCCCCGCCGACCGTCGCCCAAAAGTCGCGCGGTGTTTCGTCCGGCGTGAGGCGGCGCACGTCACCGGACGCAGTGAGCAGGTCGATCCAGGCTACATGCGCGCCGAAACTGCCATCGGCATCATGGTTCTTGCCATGAATATCATTGGCAATCGCGCCGCCAACTGTCGCAAAACCCGTACCGGGGCTGACCGGAAGCATAAGGCCGCGCGGGATCAGCAGCCGCTGGATGGCACTCAGACTTATGCCCGCCTCAACCGTGAGGGTGGAGGTGCTGCCCTCCGTCTCAAGGCTGAGAAACCGATCTAGCCGTTCGGTGAGAACCACGGCGCCCGCGCTGTTCAAGGCTTGGTCGCCGTAAGAGCGCCCAGCCCCGCGCGCTAGGATTGAGCCGTCGCCGTCACGAAGGCAGGCAGCAATTTCGCTCAGTTTTTCCGGGCGAAAAGCGTCGCTCTTGGCGCTGGGGAAGCGGCCCCAGCCGGAGAGCAGCAGATTTTTACGCCGCATTCTTAATCTCCTGAGCTGGACGCCTTAGGGTCGCGAGTAAGAACGGCAATACCATAAAACCCAAGGCCGTGGAGAACCACAAGGTTGTCAGCCGAATGATGGCGGTCGCTGCCAAGGCGGCATCGCCAGCAAAGCCAAGCGAGGTGAGCAAGAGCAGCATAACAGCTTCCGCCCCGCCTAAACCACCCGGCAGCATGGAAATGGTTCCGGCGATAAGCGCGAAGGTGAAAATGAAGCCGGCCTGTTGAAAACTCACCTCCGGCCCGCCTACGGCCTGCAACAGGAGTTGGAACGCCCAAACTTCTGCCGCCCAGCCCACCAGCGCGAGCAGCAGGCCAACGCCGAACTGCCGGAAGGTGAACAGTTTCGCCGTCTCTCGTAGTGCCGCGCGGATCTTTGCGAACAAGCGCGGCGCGCGGCCCCCGAACAGCCGATACAGCGCGTTCGTTGCCCATAGCAGGGTTTTTGGGCGCAAGAACGGCACCATCAGCACGATCAACCCGGCGGCAATCCCCAGGGTCACATCCGCATAGCCGCTGAACGCGCCTAAGCAGGCAAGGCAGAGCAGCATGATCGCCACCATGTCCGACAGTCTATCGCCCAGAAACAGCGGCGTGGCGCGTTGATAGGGCACGCCTTTCGCCCGCTCCAGCACCCACAGGCGTAGGGCCTCCCCGGCTTTCCCCGGTGTGGTGGTGAGCGCGAAGCCGCCGACGAACACCGCTGCGTTAAAGCCGAACCCGACCTTTAACCCCAGCCCAAGCGAAAACCAGTGCCAACGGACGGCGCGCAGGGCGTAGTTGAACAGCGACAGGCCCAAGAGTACTAGAATGAGATTGAGGGGGACGCGCTGAAGGGCGGCCCAAACCTTATCGAACCCAACATAGGCCCCAACGCCGACTAAGCCCGCGACAAAGGCGACGATAGTGCCAACGACGATCCACTCTAAGCGGCGCAGTTTGCCTTTGGTTAGGCCCTCCTTGCGGATATTTTTGGCGTCAGCGGCCATAAATCAGCGCTCCGAAGGTAACAATCCAGGCCAACATATTGCCGATGAGGAATTTATCGGTCAGCACAATCGTCGTTGGCGACCCCGACCGCTCCTCCACGAGGGCGATTTGCAGATAGCGCAGCACGCCCATAATGACGAAGGGCGTGGTGAGATAGAGGTTCTGAATGCCCGCCTCCACCGTGTAGATCAGATAAGACACCAGCAACCCCGCCAGCATCATCGCAATCGCCGTATCGAGAAATGGCAGATTGTAGCCCGCCAGCGCTTTGCGGTGGCCCGTATCAAGCTGCTTGACGATGTCGTCCCGTCGTTTCGCCAGCGCAATGAAGAGCGATACTAACCCCGTGCAGACGATGATCCATTCCGACGCGCGCACCCCAATCAAATCCGCCCCCGCAAACACGCGCAGCACATAGCCCAAGGCCACTAGCATCACATCGAGAATAGAAACCTTCTTCAACCCCAGCGAATAGCCAAGGTTCACGGTGAGATAGACGAGGCTGAGGACCAAAAAGCCCGGCGATAACGTGTAAGCCAGGGCTAACCCGCCCGTTGCCAGCACCACCATCACGGCAAGCGCCAGGGGCAAAGGCACGGTTCCCGCCGCCAGCGGGCGCTTGCGCTTCGTGGGATGCTGGCGATCCGCCTCCCTGTCCATTGTATCGTTGAGAATATAGATGGCGCTGGCGAGCGCACTGAAACACAGCACACCCAGCAGCACCTGGGTGATATTGTGCGCCGTGACCGCTGCCGGGGTGAAAAACAGCGGCGCGAGAATGAAGGCATTCTTCACCCATTGGTGCGGGCGCATCAGTTTTAGCGTTTCAAGCAGGATCATTCGGGCGTCATGCCTTTCAAGCGCAGCGGAAAACAGGCTTGCGCTTGTCTAACGGGCGCGCGGGGATGCCGTCCAGTGAACTCTTTGTAGGGTTTTGGGCGAACCTGTGGGCTTGCGCCTCAGAAAGCTTTACAGAGGCGTGTTGCAGCAATTTCTAAGACCGTTTCACGGCAATCGTCTAAATTGGTTGTGAGTCGGGAAGAAACCCCCCAGAGGGTCAATCGGTAAGACCAAATAATTGGTGTCCCATTATAAATATCGGCTTGTTTATCTTGGCGAAAAATTACAAGGGAAACATTTTTTTGTTTTAAGTCGAGAATTTTACCACGAACAAAATGAGCGTGCGTTATGTTTATCTGAGATTGTAAAATAGTAGGAATAAAGTTTATAGCTAGAAGCGCGATCAACCCAATACTGACGCTGCGGACCCATATATGATTAGCGTCTAAAGCGCGAATGATAAGTAGTGATGGTAAAGCAAAGATGATTGGATAATAACGCGCCCACCATGATCCTGGCATGGCGTAACAGGCAATGAAAATAATAAAAATTGCCGCATCCAACCGGTTCAATTTTAAGCGATAGATAAATCCCACTGTTAATCGTAGTGCCAAGGCTAACAGTAGGATTGAACCAAAGAGAGGGCCATGACCGCCGCTGCGCGGATCGTTCGGGTTTGTGTGAAACTCACTCGTATCAACCAGAAAAGGCAGCTTTAATTGTGCCATTTCGCCGGGTTCTGTATTGCGATAAGCGCCGAAGAGAGAATAAGCTATATTATCTAGCCGATTGTCGTCGCGTAGATTACTAGGAGCTGTTGTAAAAAGAGTTACCCTAGGGTCTGGACCCGATAAAGCCCCGTATGTTTTTACATTAGTCACAAAAGGTTGCCATCCAATTAGGAAAAATCCAATTAATACAACACTTACACCCAGAGCTCCATAAGGTTTTAGGCAGTTAATCACTGACCGTTCTTGCCGCCAAAGAACTAAGAGATATAGTATCATCATTAAAAACCCAAAAAACAAACCCGATATTTTTATATTCATAGTTATAATTACAAGAGATGCATAAGTGACAATATTAATAAAATTTATCAAGCGATTCTTAGATATAATTACTATATAAATCGCAATAATAAATAACATGTATATAGATATATCAACGTAGTTAGTTAAATATTGGCTTATGACATTAGATAAAAACAATCCAAAATAAGATAATTTTTTGACAATATTTACAGAGTTATTATCCGCTGAATCGGAATAAATAAGTAATCCGCAAATTAAAAAGAAAATATTTATAATTTTACCAGCTTCGATATTGCCAAAAATTTCCCCGTAAATAGCATTTAATACCCAATAGCCTCGCGGATAAACATCTGTCCACATTAGTTCGTTGGGCGGCGACCAATAAGCGTTCCAGCCGTTTGTTAAAGAAATTATGCTTGGTAAGTGATAAGCTTGACCGTCCCAAGAAAAATCTGGTAGAGAAACTGTGATAAAACCAAAAATAATAATAAAAGTTGATAATAATAGCGTCAAAAATAATGAAAATTTATCTCCGTTTGTTGTCATTGTTTCATAAATCTTAATTAAAAATGCTAAAACTAAAATCAATATCGCAAAAATTGCAATAGGAAAGCAAATATAAAGTGGATTTTCAATCCTAAAAATATCTAAGGTTGAGTGAATTAATATAATAAAAGCATTCAAAATAATAAAAATCTTAGAAAGATTTTCAGAATCATTTAATTTAATAAATTTCATTATAATTCTTTGGTGAGCGGATTGAAATTAGGTTTTTATTAAGAACCGATGATGCTTCGCGGATGATCTCTAAAATACCTTTAGCTTGCAAGCGAAATTATTTTTTGATACGCACGCAGTGTAATGATTATGTAAGCAAGATGCTGGGAATTAACATTATGATTGATTTGTCGGTCGTCATTCCAATGATGAATGAAGCCGATGGGGTAGATCGGCTGTTTGAAATTCTGATGCCCATTCTCGGGGCAGCCGTCGCAACCTTTGAGGTTGTGTGCGTGGATGATGGCAGTAGCGATGAGACCGTTTCTCGCTTGCGGGCGCTCCAGGCGGTTTATCCAGAAATTGTCATCGTTGAACTCAGCCGTAATTTCGGTAAAGAGGCGGCTTTGACAGCCGGTATATTCGAGGCAGTTGGGCAAGCGGTGATTCCGATGGATGCCGATTTGCAAGACCCGCCGGAGCTGATCCCGGAGATGATGAGCCAGTGGCGGCGCGGGGCCGAGGTGGTTTTGGCCGTGCGGTCGCTCCGCGCGAGCGATTCTTGGTTCAAGCGCAAAACGGCGGGGGCATTTTACCGCGTCATCAATCTTCTGGGTGAAATGACCATCCCGACCAACGCTGGGGATTTTCGGTTGATGGATCGCCGCGTGATTGAGGCAATCCGCGCTATGCCGGAGCGGAGCCGCTTCAATAAGGGAATTTTTACCTGGGTTGGCTTCCGCACTGTTGCCATTGAGTATGAACGGCCAGAACGGCACGCCGGCACGACGAAGTGGAAGTACCGCAAGCTGTTACGCTTTGCGATGGATGGGATTATCTCTTTCAGTTCTCTGCCGTTGCGGGTTTGGAGCTTGATCGGTGTCGTTATTGCGTTGGGGGCGTTAGTCTATGGCGGTTTCATTATTTTCAAGGTTCTTGTCCTCGGCGACCGCAGCGTGCCGGGTTATGCCTCGTTGATGACAGTGATGCTGTTTACCAACGGGATCATCTTGATCGGCCTCGGCGTAATCGGCGAGTATCTTTCGCAGGTCTTCACCGAAGTGAAGCGCCGACCGATTTATCTCGTTAGGTCGATTTACCGAAAAGATCAAAATAATGTCACGTAAAATTGAGCTTTTTCGACAAGTAAGCACCTTTGGTGCAATTGGTATTCTGGCGACCATTGTTCATGCTGTCGTTTTTTCGGTTGCGGCGAGTCTTGGTCTGTTGGTTGATTTTGCCAATATTCTTGCTTTTTGTTGTGCGGTTCCTATTTCCTATTTCGGTAACGCGCGCTTAACCTTCCGAGTAGCTCCTGATTGGCGGATGGCGGCACGCTTCATTGGCATGTCTCTGTTTGGTTTTGCCCTGAATGCCCTGAATGTTCGTTTGGTTGCCAGCTATGGCTGGCCGTGGGCGGCTTCACTGCCAGGAATGGTAATTCTGGTGCCACTTGTATCCTTCGTTGCCAGCAGGCTCTGGGTTTATAGTCCACGTGCTTCATCTTAAGAGAAAAAATTATTGAGAATAATACTTTAAGGGCCTGCGGTTGGAGCCGCTTGCGCTATAAGAACGAGGGCCGAGACCAGAAAAATCCCGGCACTCGCCGTTACATGTTCGGATAGTTCGGCCCGCCGCCGCCTTGTGGCACCACCCAGTTGATGTTCTGGGTTGGGTCTTTAATGTCGCAAGTCTTGCAGTGAACGCAGTTCTGGGCGTTGATTTGTAGGCGTTTGGCCCCGCTCGCCGCATCCTCCAGCACTTCATAAACCCCGGCGGGGCAGTAGCGCGTTTCCGGCGACTCATACTGCGACCAGTTGATTGCAATCGCGCGGCTCGGGTCTTTTAACTGCAAGTGGATTGGCTGATCTTCCTCATGGTTGGTTGCCGAGAGAAAGACTGACGAGAGCTTATCGAAGCTAATCTTACCGTCCGGCTTTGGGTAGGCGATGCGCGGCGCGTCGGCGGCTTTTTTCAAAACGTCATGGTCGGCGTGATTATGGAAGGTCCACGGTGCTTTGCCGCGCAACAGGTACGTATCGAGCGCGCTATACACCAGCCCGGCCCACAGGCCCTTGTGGAAGGACGGGCGAATATTCCGCACGGCCTTTAGCTCTTCGGCGACCCAAGAGGCGTTGAGCGCGGTTGGGTAGGCGGTGGCCTCGACCCCGTCCGACCCGGAGGTGAGCAATTCAAACACCGCATCTGCCGCCACCATGCCGGATTTCATGGCGGTGTGGCTGCCCTTGATCTTCGGCACATTCAGAAAGCCCGCCGTGCATCCCACCAAGCAGCCGCCGGGGAAGGTGAGCTTGGGGATCGACTGCCACCCGCCTTCGTTCAGCGCCCGTGCGCCGTAGGAGATGCGCCGCCCGCCCTCGAAGATAGGCCGGATGGCCGGGTGAGTCTTGAAGCGCTGGAACTCATCGAACGGCGACAAGTGCGGGTTGGTGTAATCCAGCCCAATGACAAACCCGACGACGATTTGATTGTTTTCAAGGTGGTAGAGGAACGAGCCGCCATAGGTATCGGCCTTCATGGGCCAACCAATCGAATGAATGATCTTCCCGGCCTGGTGCTTGCTGGGGTCGATCTCCCATAGCTCTTTAAGGCCGATGCCAAAGGTTTGCGGATCAACGCCGTCGCGTAGATTGAAGCGCTCGAACAGGGTTTTCGTCAGCGACCCCCGGCAGCCTTCAGCAAAAATCGTTTGGCGCGCGTGGAGTTCTACGCCGGGCTGATAATGGGCCGTGGGTTCGCCATCGCGGCCCACGCCCATATCGCCGGTGGCAATACCCTTCACCGCGCCGCTTTCATCGTAGAGCACTTCAGCGGCGGCAAAACCGGGGTAGACTTCTACGCCCAACTCTTCGGCCTGCTGCCCCAGCCAGCGGCAGAGGTTGCCGAGCGAAATTACGTAATTGCCGTGATTATGCATCTGCGGCGGCGTCGGGAGCTTGAAAGAGCCGGTTTCGGTGAGGAATAGAAAGCTATCGTCGGTCGCGGGCGTGTTCAGCGGCGCGCCGCGCGCTTTCCAATCGGGGAACAGCTCGTTCAGCGCGCGCGGCTCGAACACCGCGCCGGAGAGAATATGCGCGCCGATTTCCGAGCCTTTTTCAACGACGCACACCGCAAGCTCTTGGCCTGCCGCCGCCGCCCGTTGCTTCAGCCGAATCGCGGTCGAAAGCCCCGCAGGCCCGCCGCCAACCACCACCACGTCATAGGGCATTACGTCCCGCGTCATTCCCCGATCCCCCTGGCTCATTTCTTCCCTTTACGTTAAAGGAAGGTGCGTTTTTTGTCGAGTGTGCTGCGTCTTGATCTTCACTCTAGCCTCTAAAGTGCGACAGCTTGCTCTTACTGGCAAGGGCAGAGCTGGAAACGGGGGCCGCGCCTCCCTAAATTGAGCCTTATGACCCAATTCGCCCCCAGCCTCGATGCCATCGCCCGCCTCGCCGAAGCCGCGCTGGCGGAAATCCCGCCCGAGTTGCGGCAATACACGCACGATCTGGTGCTGAAAGTGGAAGATTTCCCAGACGACGCGGTGGTTGAAGAGATGGGCCTAGAAAGCCCCTTCGATTTGCTGGGTCTCTACCAAGGGATAGCGCTACCCCTCCACAGCCTAAGCTACGCGCCGCCCGAACCGCACCGCGTCTTCCTCTACCGCCGGCCGATTCTGGACTATTGGTGCGAAACGGATGAGGCGCTGGCCGACATCGTGCGCCACGTGCTGATCCACGAAATCGGCCACCATTTTGGCTTTTCGGATGAGGATATGGACCGGATTGAGGAGGAGTAAACGATATTGCGTCACGCAACGCATGACGATATAATAGGTCATGATCCGAAGTTTCCGTGACAAACGCGCCTATCGCCTGTGGCAAGGGGACTTCGTTCCTGAGTTTCAGAGCTTCATTCGTCCGGCCATCCGGCGACTGGAACTGTTGAACGCGGCGGAGACTCTGGCGGTGCTGCGGGCTTTTCCGAGTAATCACTTCGAGGCGCTTAGGGGGGACCGGCGCGGGCGCTATTCGATTCGGATTAACCGGCAGTGGCGCGTGGTTTTCGATTGGGTGCCGACTGATACGGAAGAGAGCCAGGATCTCTTGAATCGGGCGGGTGACAGTTATGAGGTCGAGATTGTCGATTATCACGGATGAGGGTTTATGATGACTGAAACAACCGCAATCCCCGCAGGTGACAATAAGCTGCCGCCGACCCATCCGGGCGAAATTTTGCAGGATGAAATCGAGGCGCTGTGCCTGTCCTTAGCCGAATTTGCCCGGCGGATTGGCGTGCCAAAAGATCGCGTTCATCAGATCATTCATGCCCGCCGCAGTATTTCTGCCGATACGGCGCTGCGCTTAGGCCGTTATTTCGGCACTGGCCCGCAGGTGTGGATGCGGCTTCAGGAAAGCTATGACCTGAAGCGCGCTGCCGAAAAACTGGGGCTTGAGTTGGAAAAGATTACCCCACGGGCGGCCTAATCGAAAGATTAATGACCCAAGAGTTTGGCCAAACCGAACATTCCCGCCAACACAGCCAGAATGTTTAAGGTTGCTGTGCCAAGAATGAATTTGAGCGTCTCGGTTTTGGCATCGGAAATTTTCGTTTCCAATGCGGCGCGAGTTTCGAGCAGCTTGCCATCTAAATGTCGATTCGTGACCAGATCCGACTCGCCCATAACCTCCGCAAGCGCTGAAGCTGCCGCGCGGGCCTGCTCGTGGGTGAAGCCGCCTGCCTGAAGCCGATCAGCAAGCTTGAGTGTATCGAATGGAACGACAGTCATAGTATTATAGTAAGCATGTTTCTTAAAATTTGCGAGGCTAAACCGCTTCATGCTCCCGAAGCCTCGGCATCAACTCCACCAGATTGCACGGCTTGTGCCGGGCATCTAACTGCCAGCGCAAAATCTCGTCCCAGCCGTCGCGGCAGGCGCTGGTGGAACCGGGGAGGGCGAACAGGTAGGTGCCGCGTGCAAGGCCGCCCGTGGCGCGGCTTTGGAGTGTTGACGTGCCAATCTTCTGGAAGCTGATCCAGCGGAAGAGTTCGCCGAAGCCGGGGATGTCTTTTTCCACCACCGCCGCAAAGGCTTCCGGCATCACGTCCCGCCCTGTTAGCCCGGTGCCGCCCGTGGTGATGACGCAATCCACCTGCGGGTCGCCGATCCAGGCCGTCAGTTGCGCGATGATGGCGGCCAGATCGTCCTTCAGCAGCACCCGCGCCGCCAGCACATGCCCCGCACTCGTGAGGCGCTCTTGCAAGAGATCGCCGGAGCTATCTTCGGCCAGTGTGCGCCGGTCTGAGACCGTGAGCAGGGCGATGTTGACCGGGCGGAAGGCGCGGGTTTCGTCGATCTTGCTCATCATTATCTCCTTTAGTGCGCTCAAACGCCGCTGGGGCTTTTTCCTCGCATAAGCTCGGGCGCGCCTCCAACACGAAATATGCGCGCTTGCCGGCCCCGTTGGGTCGGAAGAATCAAACTACCGCGCCGCCAAGTCCACCGGCGCATATTGCCCTGGACGATAGGTTGGGATTTTCCCGCCGACAAGCGCCGTAAGACTATCGGTGGGTTGGCCCAGGCGCTTCTGGTAGATCCAATAGTTGGCCAGCAGGCGTTTCGAGAAGTTACGGGTTTCGGCGTAAGGAATGCTCTCGACGAACAACAGCGGATCGCGCTGGCCGGCGGCAAGCGCGGCTTTAGTTGTATCTTGGCCTTGCAGCATTTTTTCCAGCAGCCCCAGGCCCGCACTATAGCCAACGGTAAAGCGCAACAAATCGCCCTTCACCATCTCGTGCCGCAGCAGGGTAGAAGCGAGGCGCTGGCCGAGCGTCATATTCACTGTTGGGTCGGAAAGCTCTTGTGCGTCGTCGGGCGTGCCGCCCTTGCGCGCCATCGCCGAGGCCGTGCCGGGCATGATTTGCAGCAGCCCTTGCGCGCCGGAAGGGTTCTTGGCCGCCACCGTGAAGTGGGATTCGTGCCGGGCAATCGCATACAGCAACGCCGGGTTGACGGCGAAGCCCTGGCGCGGCGTCCAATGCGGCACAGGGTAAAGCCCGGCGTCGTAACGCTCGCCTTTCGCGCGCAGCACGGAGCCTGCGAGGCTCATAGCCAGACCGGGGCTACCACCGCGTTCGGCCAGCGTGAGCATGGGTAGGTGAAGGTCTGCGGGCAGGCGCGGCAGTGCCGCACGGAGTTCCGCTTCCGCCCGCACCTTCAGGCCGATCTGCGTGAGGGCAAGGGCGCGGGTAACGGCAGGAAAACGCTTGAGGCTAATAAGATCGCGGGCGGTCAGGCTCGGCAATTCCCAATCCAGCGAAATATCCCAGCGCAAGGTGCGGCGAGCAATCAGGCCATAGTAGCTGTAGGGCGCTTCGGCAGCGCGCGCTAACCACTGATCGGCCTCCACGGTTTTGCCGAGGGCTTTGGCGGACCGATACGCCCAGAAAGCCGCCCCGGCGCGCGTCCATTCCGACGCGGCAGGCGAATCCCACACGTGCGCGAATAATCCGAGAGCCTCGGCTTTCTTGTTCAAGCGCCACGCCGCGAGACCACCGGTCCACGCCCCATCAGGGGTTTTTTCGGCAGAGCGCGCGGCAGCAGTGGCGACTGTGAGGGCCATGCTATCCTGCCCCGCCAGAAACAGCAGTTGCGCCAAGCGGGCACGGGCTTGATCGAGCAAGATCGGATCGACGCTGCCTTCTGCCGCTGCCACCAACGCCAGCGCGTCGCGCGCCTCATCGGCACTATCGACCCGCTTCAGCTTGGCACTGAGGGCGGGCCAGGCTTTACCAGGAGCGGCGGACGTATAAGGCTTATCGCGCCAGCTCATATCTTCGTCGCCGGAACGCTGGAAGCTACCGTTTTGCTTGAGCTTCGGTAGGGCAGGCGCGCCGGGTTTCGTTTTACGGCTTTGGGCGAGCGCATAGAGCTGCGGCGCTTCGGTCTGGTCCATGAACGACAGCAGCCAGAACCGCAACTCCTCATAGCGCGCCTTATAAGGCGTTTGCAGATAGCGGTGGGCGAGGATATGGCCGACGAGTTGGCGGTCGGACAAAGCGCCGATTAGCTTATCAGCCGTGAGCCAGTCTACAGCCTCATGGGCTTCGAGAATTTTGCGGTACAGCACAACGTCGCCGTCGCGCAGCACATCGGGCAGGGTTTGAGTAGTTTCGTCGGCGGGGACAGTGGGGCCGGGCGTGTAGACCGCTACTTCATCGGGTAGCGCTCTCGGGGCCGCGCTCAACGAGGGCCTGGAAAAGGCCAGCAGCGGGCCGAGAAGTAGGACGGGAACCGTCAGCGAGGTTGCAAAAAGCAAAATGCCCCGCCCACAGGTGCCTAAGCCCCCTTGAGTCGTGCGAGTGTTGGTCATAGTCCGGCCTAG
The DNA here is from genome assembly GCA_013298565.1 of Alphaproteobacteria bacterium. GTDB lineage: Bacteria > Pseudomonadota > Alphaproteobacteria > Elsterales > Elsteraceae > Elstera. Next base: position 13,891 of record JAAFIC010000036.1, read on the forward strand.
ATAGACTGGAGACAGTTTCGTGACAAGTAGGAAAATCCGCCACAGGTGTGGGTCAAGTGCCACACTAACGCACCAACCAACTAGAATTTACGGTTTATTTACGACTGTATAAACCCATCTAATCTATCAGCCAGTCTTAGAAAATCCTGCCACGCGTCGCGTTTTTGTCCAGGGGAGCGTAGTAAATACGAAGGATGATAGGAGGGAAGCATAGGTATTGTTACACCGCTTGAATCAGTCCAATCAAACCAGCGCCCGCGCAGCTTTGTAATACCGTCGGTGCGGCCCAACAGAGTCTGCGTTGGGGTGGCCCCTGCGAGCAGAATTATCTTAGGATTCATGAGAGAAATAAAGCGTTCGACGAAGGGAAGGCACAGCGCCAACTCGGCATCGGTCGGTTTGCGATTTCCCGGCGGCCGCCAATAGATCATGTTGGTGATGCAGGCGTGGCGGCGGTCTAGCCCAATCGCGCCAAGCATTTTATCGAGCATCTGCCCAGCAGGGCCGACGAAAGGTTTGCCCAAACGGTCTTCCTCGCCGCCGGGGGCCTCTCCGATCACCAGCAAGGGCGCTTCGATGGTGCCATCATACACGACCGTGGACATGGCGGTTTGCTTCAACGCGCACCCATTAAAGCTGCGAATGGCGGCATCGAGCGCGGCAATCGACAGGCAGCCTGCGGCCAAACTGCGCGCGTCGGCGAGGCCCCGATCCGGCGAGAGGGCTGCGAGATCGAGCGGTGGGGAGGACGCCAAGCGCGGCCCATTGAGGGGCGCAGGCTTGAGGGGGGGCGGGTGATTATCGGCAATAGGGCGCGCGGCCTCACGCAGCGGCTCTGCCCGGCGACGGTCCAGCGGGCTATCGCCCATAGCCTCATCAACCCCGAGGGCGAGGTAGAAATCGAGCAGCTTGCGGGCAAGATCAGTTTCAAGCATGACAGAGATGTTTTACGCATTTTGACGCGGCGTGTCGCGAGGGGGGATCAAGAACAATGGCTATCCACACACTGACCGACGCCGAACGGGCGGGTGCTCTCGAAAACCTTCCTGGCTGGACGCACGCGCCGACGCGGGACGCGATTACTAAGAGCTTCCGCTTCAAAGATTTTTCTGCCGCCTGGGGCTTTATGAGCCAAGTGGCGCTAGCGGCGGAAAAGGCCGACCATCACCCGGAATGGACCAACGTCTATAACCGCGTCGATGTGCTGCTGACGACGCACGACTGCAACGGCCTGTCGGCGCGGGATGTGGCTCTCGCGGCGGTGATGGATGGGTTGGCGGGCGAGTAAAACCCTCACGCTTTTTTGACGAATTCCGACTTCAAATTCATCGCGCCGATACCGTCGATCTTACAAGAAATATTATGCCCGTCCGTCGCCTCGACCAAGCGGATGCTTTTCACCTTAGTGCCGCCTTTGACGACCAGCGACGAGCCTTTGACTTTCAGATCTTTGATCACCGTCACGGTGTCGCCATCGGATAGCGCATTGCCGTTGGCGTCTTTCACCCCCTGCTCTACCGCCTCGGCGCGTGCCTCGCGGGGGTTCCATTCGTGGGCACACTCCGGGCAAATCCACAGACCGCCGTCTTCATACACATTTTCGGAGCCGCACTGGGGGCAGGTCAAAGCGTTCATAGTTTACCGGGCGAGCCTTGTATTTAGAAATAAGTACCCAGAGCAATAAGCCTTTCGCGCTGTAAGGTCTAGGCGCGTTGGACCGCAAAGCGCGTTCTGCCGCCCCTTGACCCCCCTCCCCCAACCCGGCAAGGTCTTAGCCTTTTTACGGGCCGGTTGAGACAGATAGGGTTGGGGCGATGATTACGGAATTGTTGGAAAAACTGGGGCGCGGGCAGGATTTATCCCGCCAGGAACTCGCGTTCGCCCTTGATGATCTGATTGACGGCGCCTGCCCCGAGGTGCAGTTCGCCGGGTTGCTGATGGGCCTGCGGGTGAAGGGCGAAACAGTGGAGGAGTTAATCGGCGCGGCCTCGGTTTTACGGGCGCGCGCGCTGAAACTGCCGCTCGCCACGCGCCCGCTGCTCTGCACAGCCGGCACGGGCGGCGACGGCGCGGGGGGGCTTAATCTATCCACAACGGCGGCCTTGATCGCGGCAGGGGCGGGCGCGAGCGTTGCCAAGCACGGCAATCGGGCGGTTTCCTCCAAAAGCGGTAGTTCGGACGTCCTGGAAGCCTTGGGCGTGCCAGTTGATCTGTCGATTGCGGCGACGGCGCGGGGAATCGAGACCATCGGCATCGGTTTTCTGTTTGCGCCGCTGTATCACCCCGCGACCAAGGCCGTCGTGCAGATTCGCCGTGCCTTGGGCGTGCGAACCTTGTTCAACTTGCTGGGGCCACTGACCAACCCCGCCCACGTTCGCAAGCAGTGCGTTGGCGTTTATCATCCCTCGAAAATCCGCGTAATGGCAGAGGCGCTGGCGGGGCTTGACTGCGAGCGGGCGCTGGTGATCTCGGCGGAAGTCGGTCTCGATGAAGTCTCGCCCCAAGGCCGAACCTTTGTCGCCTCCTTGCGCTACGGTGCGATTGAGGAGTTTACCGTGACCCCCGCCGATTTCGGCTTTGAGGAACAACCCCTGAGCGTTATCAAAGGCGGCACCCCGGACGAGAACGCCGCTGCCCTGCTCACTGTTTTGCGCGGGGGGGATCATCCTGGCCGCGCGGCGGTACTGATGAATGCATCCGCAGCCCTGGTCGCCGCCGATTTGGCTGAAGATTTCAAGGCCGGGGTGGCGCTGGCCGAGGCGTCTATTACCTCCGGCGCGGCGCTGGCGAAGCTCGACGGGTTGCGCGCTCTCAAGAACGAGGCTTAACATGACCGCTCTCCCTAACCGCCTAAAGCCAATCTGCGACCGCCGAGCCGACGATGTGGCCGCTGGGAAAGCCCAACGCGCCCTCGCCGACATCGAGCGGGAGATTGCGACCCTGCCACCAACGCGCGGCTTCACTCAGGCCGTCACTGCTCCCGGCGCGCTGCGGGTGATCGCCGAGATCAAACGCGCCTCCCCCTCTGCCGGCACGATCCGCGCTGAGAGCGACCCGGTGGCGATTGCCCGCGCGTATGAGGCGGCAGGGGCGTCGGCCCTCTCCATTCTCACCGAGCCGCACTGGTTTCATGGGGTTGATGCCGAACTGCAAGCGGCCCGCGCGCAGGTGAAAATCCCGGTTCTGCGGAAAGACTTCATCGTCGATCCCTGGCAGGTCGCCGAAACCCGCCTGATGGCCGACGCCTGCCTGCTGATCGTCGCCGTGTTGGGGGAAGCCACTGCCGACTATCTCGCTCAAGCCCGCAGCTATGGCCTCGATGTGCTCGTCGAAGTTCACGATGAAGCCGAACTGGACATCGCGCTAAGGGCCGGGGCCGAATTGATCGGCGTCAATAATCGCGACCTCACCACCTTCATCATCGACCTCGCTAATGCCGAACGCCTGCGCCCCCTCGTGCCGCCCAGCATTGGTTTCGTTGCCGAAAGCGGCCTGGAAACGCCCGAGGATTTCGCCCGAATGCGCGGCATCGGTGCTCACGCGGTGCTCATTGGCTCCGCCTTGATGCGCGCGCCGGAACCGGGGGCGCAGTTGCGGTATTTGCTGGGGCAGGGCTAAGGGTCAGGGGTTTCACCCCCGACGCCCCCACTCAAGGGGCTTACCCCTTGAGAATCCCTATTTCTTACTCAACCACACCCATTTTCCCTCAATAAGAAAATGGGATTACTAAGGGCCAAGGCCCTTAGGTGGGGTTGTTAGGGGCAAAGCCCCTAACCTTCCGAAAGGAACATCATGGTGCGCGTAAAAATCTGTGGCCTCACGCGCTTAGGCGATGCGTTGCACGCGGCGGCGTGTGGGGCGGATGCGTTGGGGTTTATTGTTTGGCCTGGCTCGAAGCGTTTCACTGCGGCGGCTGATCTGGCGCGGTTGCGGCGGGAGTTGCCGCCGTTTGTGCAGACGGTTGCGGTAACGGTGAATGCGACTCCGGCGGAGATTGTGGCCTTGTGGCATCAAACGGGGGTGAGTGCGGTGCAACTGCATGGCGATGAGACGCCGGAGGGGTATCGCGGTTTGCCCATGCCGATCATCAAGGCGTTTCGCGCGCCGCCGCGTGCGGCTGAGTTGGATGCGTGGGACGCGGTGGCGTTTCTGGCGGATGGCGCTGCCGCCGGGCATTACGGCGGTTCGGGCGTGGTGGCGGATACCGCGACGGTGGAGGCGTTGGCGGCGACCGGGCGGCTGGTACTGGCGGGCGGGCTAACGCCGGAGACGGTGGCGGAGGCTGTGCGCCGCGTGCGGCCCTATGCCGTTGACGTTGCGAGCGGCACGGAAGTCCTGACCGAGGGCGGCACGCAGGCGGGGGTGAAAGACCCTGAGCGGGTGCGTTGGTTCATTGAGAACGCAAAATCCGTTCTGCCTTAATCCAGACACAAGGTTACGGGGAGCTAAACTGAAGCTCTGCTCGTTGTAATTTGATTAGTTGCGTCTCCGGGGGTAAGTCTAGTGGCACGGAAGACGGCGGAAACGACCGAAACCTCCGAAAGAAAAACTCTCAATGACTTGCTTGATCCAAGTAAGGGTCAACCCAAGTAAGGCCCAACCCAAGTAAGGCCCAACCCAAGTAAGGAACGCACCATGACGAAGATTGCTGCTGGTTTTGCTGCTCTGGTTCTCTCTGTGTCGGGCGTGGCTCTCGCCTCTGGTGCGACGACCGCCCCCGCGACCGCCCCGGTTGCTCCGGTGAAAGCGGCTGCTGCTGCAACCACTCAGGCCCCTGCTGGGGGTGTGACCTTGCAGGCCCCGAAGGCTCACGCTCCGGTTCATGCGGCGGCTCCGGCTGTTGGCACTGAAACCAAGTCGGTTGCTCCGGTTGTAAAGCCGGTCACGCCGGATGTTAAAGCCGACGTTAAGACGGACGTGAAGAAGACCGACGATAAGCTGACCCAAGGCGCGGCTCCGGTCCCGGCTCCGAAGACCACGACGAACTAGACTGCGCGTCATTGCAGGGGCACGAGGGGGCGCGGCGCAAGCTGCGCCCCTTTCTTCGCGTCGTGTTTCACGTGAAACATCACTTACCAATACAGAACTCGGCGAAAATCAGCCCAAGAATATCCTCGACATCCACGCGCCCGACGATCCGCCCAAGCCCACGCAGAGCGAGGCGCACATCCTCGGTAATCAGTTCCGGCACCTGCCCACCGAGCGCCCGGTGCAGCGCCTCGCAGGTTTCCGACAAAGCCGCCCGGTGACGGCTGCGGGTCAAGAGCGGGTCTGCCCCAGTCGAAAGCAGCGCCGCCGCGCGTTCCGTCAGCAGCCCCATCAGCCCATCGAAGCCAACCCCATCGCGCACTGACAGCGGGTGCCAGCCTGCGGCTTCGGCCTCGGGCGCGGCGCTCTGCTCGCTATCGCACTTCGTCAGCAGGCGGATCGTGTCTTCCTGCGTCAGCCACGGCCTGAGTTCAGCCGGAACCTGCGGCCAGTCCGCACGGTCCAGCAGCACGAGGGCCAGATCGGCTTGATCGGCGCGACTGCGGGCACGGCGAATACCTTCGGCTTCAATCGGATCATCGGTTTCCCGCAAGCCTGCGGTATCGACCAAGGTCACGGGATAGCCGCCCAGGTCGAGATGCAGTTCGATGACATCGCGCGTTGTCCCCGCCCGGTCCGAGACAATCGCCGCATCCCGCCCCGCCAGCGCATTCAATAGGCTGGATTTGCCCGCGTTGGGCGGGCCGAGAATGATGATACTCAGGCCCTGGCGCAGCCGCTCGCCGCGCCCATCGAGCAGATGGGTGTGCATCTCAGCTAAGAGCGCTGCCAAATCGGGCCGGGTCGCGGCGAGAAGATCGGCGGGTATGTCTTCTTCTTCCACGAAATCAATGGTGGCTTCGCAGTGAGCCAGCGCCCGCATCAGCCGTGCTTGCCAACCTGTGACGAGGGTTCCTAAAGCGCCGTCCAACTGGCGCAGGGCCTGGCGGCGTTGCGCTTCGGTTTCGGCGTCGAGCAGGTCCGCCAGCCCTTCCACTTCGGTTAAATCGAGCTTGCCGTTATCGAAGGCTCGGCGGGTAAACTCCCCTGGTTCCGCCAAGCGCACGCCCGGCACGCGGCAAGCAGCGGTCAGCAAGGCGGCAAGAACCGCGCGGCTGCCATGAACCTGAAACTCCGCCACATCCTCCCCCGTGAAACTATTCGGCGCGGGAAACCAGAGCAGCAGACCCCTATCGAGCAAGGCCCCGTCGGCGGGATCGTGAAACCCCGTGAACTTGGCCGCGCGGGCGGGCGGCAGCGGTTTGCGGGTTAAGGCTTCAGCTAAAGCCCCCGCCTGTGGCCCGGAGGCGCGCAAGACTGCAACCCCAGCCCGTCCTGGCGCGGTGGCAGTGGCGATGATCGTATCTGCCATCGTCTAACCCTGTGCGGGGAGTTTTTGATCTGGGAGTTTTTGATCGGGGGCAATCATCAAGCGCGCAACCCGCCCGCCTTGGCGCAGGTGGGTTTCGAGAATCTCGTCAATATCGGCGGCAGTGCGCGCCTGATACCAAACGCCTTCCGGGTAAATCACGAGGGTGGGACCGAACTCGCAGCGGTCCAGGCAGGCCGCCGCGTTCACGCGCACGCGCTTAAGACCCAACTCCTTGGCGCGCGCCTTGGCGTAATCGCGCAGTTTCTCGGAGCCTGCGGCAGCGCAAGAACCGCGCGCGTGCCCATCCGGGCGGCGGTTGGTACACATAAACAAATGCGCCTCGAAATACAGCGCGGGATCGGTCGGCAAATGGGGCATTGGTCTCTCGGGATTGGCGGGTGATCCAGGCGGTTTTCCGCTCAGGTTAACCCTGTTAAATTTCCAGTGTTGCAGGACATTGAGATTATCGGTCCAATGGCCGCAGCGCAATCTTTCGGGAAAGATACCAATGCCGGGTACTGTTACGATCATGGCTTTGTTATATCGGGATTTGCTTAAATCGGAGTTTGCAGCATGACCAAAACCCACGCTATCCGCCTGACCGCGTTCGGTGGCCCCGACGTGTTGACATGGGAAGAGATTGATCTTCCCGCCCCCGGCCCCGGTGAAGCGTTGATCCGGCACACGGCCATTGGCCTCAACTTCATCGAAATCTACCAGCGCACCGGCCTCTACCCGCTGCCCCTGCCTCTTGTCTTAGGGCAGGAGGGTGCGGGTGTCGTCGAGGCGATTGGTGCTGGCGTGACCGACGTAAAAATCGGCGACCGCGTGGCTTATGCCACTGGCCCCTCCGGCGCATATGCCGAAAAACGCCTCTACCCCGCCAACCGCCTCGTGCCGCTGCCGGATGGCATCAGCGACCAAATCGCCGCCGCGATCATGCTGGGGGGCATGACGGCGCGGTATCTGGTGAAGGAAACCTTTCCGCTGAAGCCGGGCCATACGGTGCTCTACCATGCCGCTGCGGGCGGCGTCGGGCAGATTGCCGTGCAATGGGCCAAGCAGTTGGGCGCGACCGTTATCGGCACTGTTTCCGCCGGGAAGGTCGATCTCGCCAAATCCTTGGGCTGCGATCATGTGCTGGTGAGCGGCCAGGACGATATTGCTGCAAAAGTGAAGGAAATCACGGGCGGGCGCGGTGTCGATGTCGTCTATGATTCGGTTGGTAAAGATACGTGGGATGGTTCGCTTGATGCGCTCGCCCCGCGCGGCATGATGGTCAGCTTCGGCAATGCCTCCGGCCCGGTCCCCGCCATCGCGCCGCTGACCCTTGCCGCCAAAGGCTCGCTGTTCCTGACGCGCCCCACTCTCGGCCACTATATCGCCACCCGCGCGGAGTTGCTGGCGAACGCCAATGATTTGTTCGAGGCGGTGCTGTCGGGCAAGGTTACGATTCACGTGAATCAAACCTTTGCGCTGAAAGACGTGGCTCAGGCTCACATCGCCCTGGCCGAACGCCGGACGACGGGGGCGACAGTGCTTATTCCCTAAAACTGCACTGGATTCTCAAGGGGCAGAGGTAGCGCCTCTGCCTATACCGTTACTGCACGCCTCCCTCAGGGGTCCGTCTCTTGCCGGAGCGTGCGGTTTTGCGTATGGTCTGCATCATGATGCAGAAATTTGATGTTATTGTCGTGGGCGGTGGACACGCTGGTACGGAAGCTGCCGCATCGGCGGCGCGGATGGGCGCGCGGACGCTATTGCTCACGCACCGGAAAGACACAGTGGGCGCGATGTCCTGCAACCCTGCCATTGGCGGGTTGGGCAAGGGCCATTTGGTGCGCGAGATTGATGCGCTTGATGGGATCATGGCGCGGGCGATTGATCGGGGCGGCATTCAGTTCCGCATTCTCAATCAGTCGAAAGGCCCTGCGGTGCGCGGCCCGCGCGCGCAGGCCGACCGCAAGCTCTACGCAGCGGCGGTACAAGCGCTTCTCGCCGAAACGCCGAACCTGACGATTCAGGAGGGGGCTGCGGTTGATTTGCGCTTCACGGGCACCGCTGGCGTTGATGAGCGCATTAGCGGAATCGTGTTGGCCGATGGGGCGGAGATCATCGCAGGCGCAGTCGTACTGACCACGGGCACCTTTCTGAATGGGCTGATCCATATCGGCGAAACCCAGATTCCGGCAGGGCGCGCTGGCGAGCCTCCGGCGCTCGGATTATCGGAAGCACTGCGCGCGCGCGGGTTTGCCTTGGGACGGTTGAAGACCGGAACCCCCGCGCGGCTTGATGGGCGCACAATTGATTGGGCCGCGCTCGAAAGCCAGCGGGGCGATACCCCCCCTCCCCCCTTCTCCTATCTAACCGATAGCATCACCACGCCGCAGGTGGACTGCGGGATCACCTACACGACTGAAGCAACCCATCAGATTATCCGCGACAATCTGCACCGCGCGCCGATGTATAGCGGCCAGATCGCCAGCACGGGGCCGCGCTACTGCCCGTCGATTGAGGATAAGGTGGTGCGCTTTGCCGACCGCACGGCGCATCAGATTTTCCTGGAGCCGGAAGGGTTGGACGATCCCACCGTTTACCCGAACGGCATTTCCACCTCGCTGCCGGAAGACGTGCAGCGGTTAGTGGTCGCCTCGATTCCAGGGCTTGAGAAGACGGTTATCCTCCGCCCCGGCTATGCGATTGAATATGATTACGTCGATCCGCGCGAGTTGCGGGCGACGCTAGAGACGAAGCGCGTCACGGGGCTGTTCTTCGCAGGCCAGATCAATGGCACGACGGGTTATGAGGAGGCGGCGGCCCAGGGTTTAATGGCGGGGGTGAATGCCGCTTTACGCGCCGGGGGTGGGGCGGCGGATTTCACGTTGGACCGCAGCCAAGCCTATATCGGCGTGATGATCGACGATCTGACCACGCGCGGTACGACTGAGCCGTACCGCATGTTCACCAGCCGGGCGGAATATCGCTTGTCGTTGCGGGCCGATAATGCCGACCAGCGCCTTACCAATCTCGGCACGGCCATCGGTGTTGTCGGCTCTGAGCGCGCCCAGGTTTATGGCGAGAAGGCAGCGGCGTTGCTGTCGGCGCGCGCGCGCGCGACGGGCCTCAAGATGACGCCGACCGAGCTTGCCAAGCGTGGCATGACCATCACGCAAGATGGGGTGGCACGCACTGCGCTGGACCTGTTGCGCTTCCCCGAAGTCACCATCGCGCGGCTCACGGAGATTTGGCCGGAGCTTGCCGATCTGCGCGCCGATGTAGTGGAGCAACTGGTGATTGACGCGGGTTATGCCGGGTATCTGGATCGGCAGGAGGCGGATATTCGCGCCTTTCGTAAGGATGAGGCCCTGAGCCTGCCGCTTCATCTGGATTATACCAAAGTTGGCAGCCTGTCGGCGGAAGTGCGGCAAAAGCTGATTGCGGCCAAGCCGGAAACCCTGGGGGCAGCGGCGCGCGTGCCGGGTGTGACGCCAGCGGCGGTGATTGCGTTGCTACGGTATGTGAAGCAAAAGCCGGTGGCAGCGTGAGCGCTTCGGCGGGAATCCTCAACGATGTTTCACGTGAAACACGCGCTCGACTCGATGCCTATGCCGATCTTCTTCGCAAGTGGCAGCCGCGCATCAATCTGATTGCCCCCTCTACGCTCGCGGATTTGTGGGTTCGGCACTTTGAAGACTCGGCGCAACTTCTGCCGCTGGTTCCGCCCGCAACGCAACGCATCGCCGATATGGGCAGTGGTGCCGGTTTTCCCGGTTTGGTGCTGGCAATCCTCACGGGGATCGAAACCCATTTGATCGAAAGCGATAGCCGCAAGAGTATTTTTCTGCGCGAAGCCGCGCGCCTCACGGGCGCGCCGGTAACGGTTCACACCCAGCGCTTGGAGGCTTTGCCCTCCTTGGGGGCTGATCTTGTGACCGCACGGGCGCTGGCACCGCTGGGCGATCTTCTACCCTATGCCAATCGCGTCGGGCGGTCGGTGGCCGTAGGCGGCTGGCAGGGATTGTTTCTGAAGGGTGAATCCTGGCAGACTGAAATAGACGCAGTTCAGCCGCACTATCGTTTTACGCTGGCGACCACGCCGAGCCGCACGCACCCGTCGGCCATGATCTTATTGATCAAGGATGTTGAGAATGTCTCCTGAATCCGCTTCGGCGGTTCCCGTCGCCCCTCTAGGCCGGGTGATCGCAGTCGCCAATCAAAAAGGCGGCGTTGGTAAAACCACGACGGCGGTGAACCTTGCAACGGCCCTTGCCGCTTGCGAAAAGCGTGTGCTGGTATTGGATCTGGACCCGCAGGGCAACGCCTCTACCGGCTTCGGGATTGATCGGCGCTATCGGTCAATCGGGGCCTATCAGGTGATGACCGCTGGCGCGAGCGTGGCTGAAGCTGCGGTGGGTACGGACGTGCCGGGCCTAAACCTTGTTACTTCCTCCGTTGATCTTGCGGGCGCGGAGTTCGAGTTAGTCGATCAAGAGGGGCGCGAGCACCGATTGCGCGATGCGCTGGATCAACAGCCGCTGCCCTATGATTACATTCTCATCGACTGCCCACCGTCGCTGGGGCTGCTGACTCTCAACGCGCTGGTCGCCGCCGATGCAGTGCTGGTGCCGTTGCAGTGCGAGTTCTACGCGCTCGAAGGCTTGGGCCATTTGTTGCGAACGGTGGAGCGGGTAAAGAAGAGCTTCAACCCCACTCTCGTTATTCAAGGCATCGTGCTAACCATGTACGATAAGCGTAACAATCTATCGGACCTTGTGGCGTCGGACGTGCGCGAGCATATGGGCAAGCTGGTCTATGACGCGATGATCCCCCGCAATGTCCGCGTGTCCGAAGCGCCCAGCCACGGCAAACCCGTGCTAATTTACGATTTGAAATCGCCCGGCAGCCGCGCCTATATCGACCTTGCGCGGGAAGTGTTGAAGCAAGAAAGTGAATGGGTCGCGGCATGATCGACGATAAAGCAAAAAAGCCCCGGCGTTTGGGCAAGGGGCTGTCGGCGATTTTTGGCGATGATGAGCCGGATCAACCGGCAGGCGACGGCAGAACCGGCACGCCGCCCCTGCCCCGCAGCCTGCCTATCGCCTACCTCACGCCAGGCCGCTATCAGCCGCGCCGGCGGTTTGAGGCAGAGGCGATGGAACAGCTTATCCTCTCCGTGCGGCAGCAAGGGGTAGTTCAGCCCCTCATCGTTCGCCCGCTGGGGGATAATAGATACGAGATTGTTGCCGGGGAGCGGCGTTGGCGCGCGGCCCAAGCGGCGCAGCTTCATGAAGTTCCGGTCGTCATCCGCGATATGACCGACCGGCAAGCGCTGGAAGTCTCGCTGCTGGAAAACATTCAGCGGCAAGACTTAACGCCGCTGGAAGAGGCCGAAGGCTACCGCCGCTTGATGGATGAGTTCGGCCATACGCAGGAAGTGCTGGCCAATCACTTGGGCAAAAGCCGCAGCCATATCGCTAACATGCTGCGCTTGCTGAACCTGCCGGAAGCCGTGCGCGAGTTGGTGGAAAGCGGCTCGCTGTCCGCAGGCCACGCCCGCGCACTGCTGACGCTGCCGAACCCGGAAGAAGCGGCAGAGCAGATCATCGCCAAAAAACTCTCCGTTCGCGCGGTGGAGCAAATGGCCCAGCGCGCGAAAGAGGGCCACCCGGTCTTAGCCCCCCCCGCCCCAAAAGCGCGCCGCCCGAAAACGGCTGTTGGTGGCGTGAAAGACCCGGACACTCTGGCGCTGGAAGCCGACCTTGCGAATAAACTCGGCGTGCCAGTGGAGATTCTGATGCAGGGTGAAAGCGGCCAGATGGTGCTGCACTATGCGTCGCTGGAGCAGTTGGATGATCTGTTGCAGCGGATTCGTTAGAGCGTCGGCCAAACTTTAATGAGGGCAATCGCATGAACGACGCCATAACTTAGGCAAATGACCGAACTCCAAATCTCGAACTGGGTCGTGGCGGCGCGTTTTGAAAGCCATAGCGGAATAAGGGCGAGACCGCGCACAAGGTAGATCGCGGTAATCGCGCTGAGGGCGAACGATAAAAAAGGCAGCTCGGGGATCAGTCTAGCCGCACTCAGGGCATAGGCGCTCCACACTAGCAAGACCGCCATAATGGCAAGCGTGATGAGGGCCGGAAAAAACCTTCCCGCCTCTGCCGCGCGCGCCATTTTCTCGCCTGCTCCGAAGAAGCGATACCAGTTGGGGCCACCAATGATAATCGCCCCGTGCAAAAGCCCGGCAACAGCACTCAGTATCGCGGCAAAGACGAGCCAAAAATTGGCGTCAGTTATCATCGCGCCCTCCGGTAATAAAGTGATTGAGTATCACAGAGCTATGGGATGGATGAACGTCCAAGAACAAACTTCCCGTTGGCATCACTCTGACCACTGGCCCCCGGCTACACCGCCCCTGACACGGTGCGGGCAGCACCCGAAGCGGCGGATCGAGCGCCGCCAGTTTCGGCTCCAGCACTTTCAATAGCTTCTCCGATCCGCGCGCGGCGCAAGACGGGCGGTCGCGCCCGAAACGCCTATTCACACAGACCAGCAGGGTTAGCGGCGGCGGTTCAGGCGGTTCCATTCCAACTGGTCCGGCGTGAGGCGAAAACCGATAAGCACTTCATACGCATCGCCGAATTCCCCAGTTTTCAGGGGAATGCGCTGCTCGATTTCGTCGAACAGGCCAATGCGGGCGCTATTCACCGGGTAATCGGCGCGCAAAGTGAAGTCCTGCTGGGCGATGATCTCGCGGTTTTTATCGAGGATGCTGACGAAATAGGGCACCTCGGCAAAGCGCGGGCCATTGGCCGCCGCGCCGCGTTCGGAGGTAATCTCGATTCGCAAATCGACCAGCACAGTGCGGAGCTTATCTTCATAGAAGCAAGAACCCGAGAAACCCGCGACCTGGGAGAGGGACTGCACGTCGGTAATATCGCGCCCCGCCCCCTCGCGGAACACGGTCAGGCGGGCCGCATCGGCAAGAATGCCGACGCGCGGGCAGGGCGGAACAGTGGCGGCAGTTTTCTGATCGGCACAGGCCGTTAGCAGCAACGCCATTCCGAGAACTCCGAACCGAAGAGCCGAACCCACACCCATGCTGAACACCCCTTTTTCAAAAACTAAGGCCCCTTACATAGCAGCCTGCGCGCTTGCTTCCTACTCTTGCTTCCTACTCTTGTTTCCTACTCTTGTTTCCTACTGGGGCGCGTGGGGGTTAGGCTTGTCCTGATGCCCCAAAGCGATTCGGAGTGATTGGCATTCGCCAATCACTCTGAATTATTGTTTTTTCGCAAATGCGTCGTCGCAGACGATTCCGTCTGCTCGGGATTTGCTTTAGGGTGCAGCGGCTTTTAAGGATAAGTGCGATGACAGAGTCTCTTCCGCCGCTCACGGTTCTGCTGGCGGGGCCGCGCGGCTTTTGCGCTGGGGTGGACCGAGCGATTCAGATTGTGGAACAGGCGCTGCTGAAGTTCGGCGCGCCGGTCTATGTGCGCCATGAGATCGTCCATAACCGCTTCGTCGTTGAAAGCCTGGAAGCGCAAGGCGCGGTGTTCGTAAAGGAGTTGGATCAAGTGCCCGACGACCGGCCTGTGATCTTTTCCGCGCACGGGGTGCCGAAGGCGGTTCCGGCGGAAGCCGCGCGGCGGCAGATGATGTATCTCGATGCCACCTGCCCGCTGGTCTCCAAAGTTCATTTGGAAGCCGAACGGCACTACGAGGCGGGTCTGCATATTCTGCTCATCGGCCATAAGGGCCACCCGGAGGTGATTGGCACGATGGGGCAACTGCCCGCAGGCGCCGTCACGCTGGTGGAAGATTTGGCCGAAGCGGGGGGCGTTGCCGTGCCGGACCCGGCGAAGATCGCCTATATCACGCAAACCACGCTGTCGGTTGACGACACTAAGGATATTGTAGCGGCGCTGGAAGCGCGTTTCCCGGCGCTGCAAGGCCCGCGCAAGGGCGACATCTGCTATGCCACCACGAACAGGCAGGCGGCAGTGAAGGCGATTGCTGAACAAAGCGAGGCGCTGCTGGTTATCGGCGCGCCGAACTCCTCCAACTCGCGGCGCTTAGTGGAAGTGGCGGAACGCGCCGGCTGCCCGCGCGCCGAGCTTATTCAACGGGCGGGCGAGATCAATTGGGCGGATTTTGCCGATATTCACACGCTGGGGCTGTCGGCGGGGGCGTCGGCCCCGGAAGTGCTGGTCGATGAGGTCATCGCCGCCGCGCGCCTGCACCGCACGGTGACGATCCGCGAGATTCGCGTGACGGAGGAAACCATTACCTTCAAACTGCCTAAAGCGCTGGCGGGATAATTCGAATGGCCGTTTACACCGATATCCCCGATGAAGAGTTGCGCGCCTTTGTGGCCGACTACGGCATTGGCGAGGTTACGTCCTACATGGGCATTGCGGAGGGGGTGGAGAATTCCAACTTCCTCATCAATACCACCGAGGGCCGCTATATCCTCACGCTCTACGAAAAGCGCGTGAACCCGGATGATTTGCCGTTTTTCATCGGCCTGATGGATCATCTCGCGGCGCGCGGCCTCTCCTGCCCAATCCCGCTGACCACGGCCAGCGGCCAGCGCTTGCGCGTTTTGCGCGACCGTCCCGCTGCGATGGTCAGCTTCCTGCCCGGTGTTTGGCCGCGCCGGATTCTGCCGGGGCATACGGCGGAACTTGGGGAGGCGTTGGCCAAGCTGCATAAGGCCGGGGCAGATTTTCCCTTACGCCGGGCCAACTCCCTCTCGCTCGGCGGTTGGGCGAAATTGATTGCCGCAACGGAGAGCCAAGCCGATTCCGTGCGCCCCGGTTTGGCGGCAGCGCTGGCGGCAGAGTTCGCGTATCTGAAGGCTCATTGGCCGCACGATTTGCCGGAAGGGGTGATTCACGCCGATCTGTTCCCCGATAACGTCTTCTTCACCGGCGACACCGTGAGCGGCGTGATCGACTTCTACTTCGCCTGCACCGACGCGCTGGCCTATGATCTCGCCATCTGCCTCAACGCCTGGTGTTTCGAGGCGGACGGTAGCTTCAACCTCACCAAAGCGATGGGCCTGCTGCGCCGCTACCAAGCCGTGCGCCCGCTGACCGACGCTGAAATCGCCGCCTTGCCAATCCTCTGCCGAGGCTCCGCCTTGCGCTTCCTGCTCACCCGCCTCTACGATTGGCTGAACCGCCCGCCGGGGGCGCTGGTGAAGCCGAAAGACCCGATGGAATATTGGGCCAAGCTGCGCTTTCATCAGCATGTCAGCGATGCGGTATCTTATGGGGTGACGCAATGATTACGAAACTGTACGTCGATAATTATAAGACGCTCGTGGATTTCACGGTTGAGTTTCAGCCGTTGACGTTGATTGTGGGGGCGAATGGCTCGGGGAAGACGGCGATTACGGAGGTTTTGAATGCGGTTAGTTTGATGCTGCGCGGGAAGCTGGAGCTAAATAAAGCCTTTCCGAGAGAAACACTGCCGAAGTTTAAAAAAGATGATTTTATTCAAAAATTTCAGTTTTTTGTTACTCTCGATCAGCAAGATTATGAATATATTTTCTCGATTGAGCAAAATTCGTCGCGTAGCGATGCGCGAGTAAAAGAAGAGTCTTTGACAGTAAATAACAAAAATTTGCTATCATTTTATGACGGAAACTTGCTTCTTTGGAGAGATAATACTGATCCTGAACAAGTTATCTTTAAAACAACAGATAAAGTTCTTTCAATTGTACAAGCAAGTATTATATCTAGAAGTCTATTTTTAGAGAAATTTACAAATTTTTTCTCAAAATTTATATTTGTATATCAAGTAAATCCTCTCATGATTAAGGGTTACTCTAGCGAAGAAAATGACTTTCTTGGCCGTAATGGTGAGCATTTTTCAGCTTGGTATAAGCACAACCAATCGGAGCAGCCGTTAAAACTACCTGAACTATATTCAGAAGTCGCTAGTTTCATGCCTGGCTTTACGCACTTCCGGCTTAGTGGGGCGGAAGGCAGGCGGGCGATCATGTGCGATTTTTCAAATAAAACTTCTATTGATTTCGATTATCTATCGGAAGGTCAAAAATCCCTTATACTGCTCTATTCTATTCTCATCTTCAGCGAAGGGAGTAACGCCCCCGGACAGACGCTCATTTTCGATGAACCCGACAATTTCATCGCGCTTCGGGAAATACAGCCGTGGCTTCGGATGGTAGAGTCATGGGTCGCTGCGGGCAAACGGCAGGTTATTCTGATTTCCCATCACCCAGGCGTCATCAATTTTGAAGGCGACGAAAAAGTAATTTGGCTGGTTCGGGAGAATGGCGGGCCGACTAGTCTAAGAACGCCTACGGACCTGCGCGAAACTTCCCTCGCCGATCAAATGGTCTGGGATGAAGAATAAATGACGAGCCAAAATATAAAGATTATCTGCGAGGATAAGGCGCAGAGGCAGTTTATTGAACTTTTCTTGCGGAGTTTCGGGGTTAATGATCGGCGAATTTATTCCGACAAAGCGTTTTCTTTCAACCGCACGGCATCGAATAAAGGAAGCTCTGGGGCCGGGGATGCCCGTGTCGTTAAAGAATTTGCGGCTGAGTTCCGAGATTTTCCGAGACGAAACAGCAAGACAAATGGGTGCATTCTGATCGGCATGATCGATGCTGACAAAAAGACCATTCATGAAAAAAGACGGTTGATATCGGAAGAAATCGGCACTGAACAATGGCAAAATATCGAAGGCGTTATCCTGTTTATTGTTAAAAGAAATATTGAGACATGGATTCATTTTCTGAATGGAAATAAGATAAATGAGAATTATGACTATAAAGACCCCTACAGAGATATGATAAAAAACCGAGAAAGAATTATGGAATTTGCGTCATCCTGCCGTCAACAACAGCCTTCGGTGCGTGAAGCGCTGCCCCCTTCCCTCGCCGCCGCCTGTGCAGAATTTGAGAAAATCCGTGTCCGACTCTAACGAACCCCTCGAAAAAGTTGCTCTCTTCTCCGATGGTGCGTGCAGCGGTAATCCTGGCCCCGGTGGCTGGGGCGTAATTTTGCGGTTTCGCGGTGCGGAGAAGGAACTTTTTGGCGGGGAGCGCGATACCACCAATAACCGCATGGAAA
>JAAFIC010000037.1 GCA_013298565.1 Alphaproteobacteria bacterium
AGCGCCTGCGCGACGAAGCCCACCGGTTTGCTATCGGCACCCACCGCGCCAAACGCCAGAAGAGTCAGATCAAATCGGAACTCGATGACGTGCCGGGCATTGGCCCCAACCGCCGCAAAGCGCTGCTGCATCATTTCGGCTCGGTGCGAACGATCACGCGGGCGGGCCTCAGCGATCTCGAAAAAGTGCCGGGGATTAGCAAGGCCGTCGCCAGAAAGATTTACGATCATTTTCATGGCGGCCCTTAGTTTCGAGGGTGGCGGTAGGCGGCTTGGGCGGCTAGAATACGCCCGCTGAACGCCGAGCGTCGCTGAGAGGTGCGTGTGACGGATGTATAACCTGCCGAATCTGCTCACCCTGTCGCGAATCGCCGCTATTCCGTTGGTGGTGCTGTTGATGTACATCCCCGGCCCCTGGGGGGCATGGAGTGCGGCCACGGTGTATGCGCTGGCGTGTGTTACCGATTGGCTCGATGGGCATATCGCGCGGCAACGCCAACTTCAGTCAGATTTTGGGCGGTTTCTCGACCCCATTGCCGATAAACTGCTGGTTGCGGCGATTCTGCTGGTGCTGGTGGCCCAGCAGCAGATTGCGGGCGTGATGGTGGTGGCGGCGCTGATTATCTTGGGGCGGGAGATTCTCGTCTCCGGCCTGCGGGAGTTTTTGGCGGGCTTGCGGATTTCCGTTCCGGTCTCGCGCCTTGCTAAGTGGAAAACTGCTATTCAAATGGTCGCCCTTGGCGTGGTGATGGTTGGGCAGCACGGGCCGAACGGTTTGTATCTCGAAGAAATCGGCATCATCGGCCTTGCCGCCGCTGCGGTGCTAACCCTTATCACCGGTTATGATTATTTGCGCGCGGGCCTATCCTATATGGATCGCCCGAAGCAGGAGGCGTAGGCGATGCGCGTGCGCTATTTCGCCTGGCTCCGCTCCCGCCTGAACCGCGCGGAAGAGGATGTAGCGGTACCCGCAGGGGTTACGACGCTGAACGGGTTGCTGGATCATCTCATCACGCTGTCGCCCGGCCATGCGGCGGTATTTGCGGATCGCACGATCCTGCGCGCCGCCATCAATCAGGTGTTCGCCGATCTTGATAGCGCCTTTACCCCGACTGACGAGGTGGCCTTCTTCCCCCCGGTGACGGGCGGGTGAGCGGCTCTATTGCCAGCCGGGTCCAGGCGGAACCGTTCGAGCCGGGGGCCGAGCTTGCGCGCTTTACCAAGGCCGCGCCGGGGGCAGGGGCCATCGTCAGCTTCACCGGCCTTGTGCGTGGGGAAGATCATGCGGGGCGGGCGCTAACCGCGATGACGCTGGAGCACTATCCCGGCATGACCGAAGCTCAGGTTCACGCCATGACGGAAGAGGCCGCGCGCCGTTGGTCGCTGCTCTCGGTGCTGGTCATCCACCGCTTCGGGCGGCTGGAGGCGGGCGCACCGATCGTTTTCGTCGCAACCGCATCCCCCCACCGAAGAGCGGCGTTCGAGGCGGCGGATTTCCTGATGGATTGGTTGAAGACCAAAGCGCCGTTCTGGAAGCTGGAAGAGGGTGCAGAGGGCGCGGAGTGGGTTGCGGCCAAGGCCGAGGATGATCAGGCTGCGGCGCGGTGGCGATGATTGCAGTGCTTGGAGAAGCATCCATGGAGCTTACTGACGATGATATTCGCAAAGCCGACGAACGGGGCGCACGCCTGAAAGCGCGTTGGCCACAGGCCGTGAAGGTTCGCTTTAATCGTCATACACGGCGGGTGGTGATATCACTGTCGAGTGGCGTCGAAATGAGCTTCTCGCCAAAGCAAGCGCAGGGATTTGAAACTGCTTCTGATAATGATCTTGAAGAGGCCGAAATCACGCCTTCGGGACTAGCCGTCTATTTCCCACGGATAAACGCGGATATCTATATTCCCGGCCTGTTACAAGGCGCGCTCGGGTCAAAACGGTGGATGGAGATGGTCCAAGAACGCGCCTAACGCCGCCTCGCGCCCAACCGCACCCCGATCCCCCCCGCCAGCGCCAGCCATACCAGTGCGCGCCACAGCCAAGGTCGGGGATACCAGAGCCGGAAGTAGCGCCACAGCCCCGCGAGCTTATGTTTTTCCACCACCCAGGCCGGGGCGTCGCTGGTCGATTTGAGGTGGATGCAGGCGGGGGCGGGTAGGAACCAGCAGGCCCCGCCAATGCGACGCAGGCGGGCGCAGAGGTCTAGGTCTTCGACGTGCAGGAAATAGCCCGTATCAAGCCCGCCCGTGGCGCTCCAGGTTGCGCGCGGCATGAGCATGAAGGCACCGGAGAGGGCGGGGATTTCCGTCAAAACGCTGGGCAAGGGCTGCTGATATTGGTTGAGGCGATGATGGGGGAAGAAGCGCCCCAACCCCAAGCCTTCAATGAGAAAATTCAACGGGCTTCCCGCTGCCCGGCGGCAGCCCTTCTGCTCCCGCCCGTCGGCTTCCAGCAAGCGCGGTGTGGCGATCCACGGGCGGGTTTCGTCCGCAAGCGCCGCCCGCAGCGCCAAGAGTGCGCCGGGAACCAATAGGCAATCAGGGTTCAGCAGCAGCAGCAAAGGGGCTGTGGTGGCATCGACACCCAGATGACAGCCTGCGGCAAAACCGATATTCCCGTGCCCGGACATTACCCTTACCCGCGCGTCGGGCCACGTCGCTAACCGCGCGCGCGCCCCAGCCTCATTGCCGTTATCGACGAGGGCGATTTCGGCAATCATAGGCTCGTCCCGCAGGGCTTCCAAGCAGTCGAACAGCGCCGGGCCAGTGTGGTAGGACACCAGCACCACAGCGACCGTCGCCGTCTCAGTTACGGCCATATTTATCGTCGAGGCGAACGATGTCATCCTCCCCCAGGTACGCGCCGGACTGCACTTCGATAAGGTGCAGCGGCACTTTGCCGGGGTTTTCCAGCCGGTGCGTCGCGCCCATCGGAATGTAGATCGACTGATTCTCGAAAATCAGAATCTCCTCATCGCCGCGCGTTACTTTGGCGGTTCCGGCGACCACGACCCAATGTTCGGCGCGGTGATGGTGCATTTGCAGCGAGAGTTTTTCGCCAGGCTTCACCACAATGCGCTTTACCTGATAGCGCTCGGCGGCAACCAGCCCTTCGTAGCTGCCCCAGGGGCGGTAAACGATAGCGTGGCTTTCGGCTTCGGAGCGTTTTGCCGCCTTCAATTGATCGACGATTTTTTTAACGTCCTGCGCCTTATCCTTATGGGCGACCAGCACAGCATCGCGGGTAGAAACAACGACCAAATCGTCGATGCCTACGGCGGCAATCAGCGGTGCATCGGGTTCGGCGCGCAGGTAAGAGCCGCGCGCCCCCTCAGTCCAAACATCGCCCAGGGTTACAGTGCCGTCGGCGTTGGGGGTGCCGATATCCCACAGGGCGGTCCAGGCCCCCACATCGCTCCAACCGGGATCGACGGGGACGACCGCGCCGCGAGTGGATTTTTCCATCACCGCGTAGTCAATGCTCTCGCTCGGGCAGGCGGTGAAGGCGGCGGTATCGAGGCGCAGGAAGTCGAGGTCGCGGTGGGCGGCCCGGAAGGCTTTCTCCGCCGCGTCCAGAATATCGGGGCGGAACTGGCCGAGGTCTGCCAAAAAGCGGTCGGCGCGGAACAGGAACAGGCTGGCGTTCCACCAATAGCCGCCATCGGCCACATAGGTTTCGGCGGTGGCAAGGTTCGGCTTTTCCACGAAACGATCAATAGCGAACACGCCGTCACTGAGCGCCGCGCCGCGTTGGATATAACCATAGCCGGTTTCGGGGCGCGTTGGTTGAATGCCGAACGTCACCAGTCGCCCATCTTGTGCCGCTGGTAGACCGAGGGCGATGGCGCGGTGCAGGGCGTCAGGCCGAGTCATGGCGTGATCGGAGGCTGCCAGCAGCAACAACCCCTCCGGGTCGCGCTCGGCTACGGCCAGGGCGGCAATCGCGGCGGCGGGGGCGGTGTTACGCCCAACCGGCTCCAGAATAATCCCGCTCGGGGTCATCCCGGCTTGGCGCACCTGTTCTGCGACGATAAAGCGGTGCTGATCGGAGCAGATAATCAGCGGCGCACCGAACGCCGGGGACTCGAACCGGCGGGCGGTTTCCACCAACATCGAATCGACCCCGACGAGCGGCAAAAGCTGCTTCGGGTAGAGGCTGCGGGACAGGGGCCAGAGCCGCGTTCCCGCGCCCCCAGAAAGAATGACGGGTGTAATCATGGGACAGGTTTACTCGACCGTAACGCTTTTCGCGAGATTGCGGGGTTGATCTACGTCGGTGCCTTTTCGCACGGCCACATAATAGGCCAGCATTTGCACCGGCAGCGCGTACAGCAGCGGGCTGACCAGCGGATCAATATCGGGCATCTCCACTACATGCGCGGCAATCGGGCGTAAGTGTTCGGCCCCGCGCTTGGTGGTGAAAACGATCACGCGGCCGCGCCGCGCTGCCACTTCTTGCAGATTGGAGACGGTTTTCTCGAACCAACCATCTTCCGGCGCAAGGGCAATGACCGGAACGGTTTCATCAATCAAGGCAATCGGGCCGTGTTTCATTTCACCGGCAGCATAGCCTTCGGCGTGAATATAGCTAATTTCTTTCAGCTTCAGCGCGCCCTCCATCGCCATTGGGTAGGACAGGCCCCGCCCGAGGTAGAGCACATCGCGCGCTTCGGCCACCTCTTCCACAATCGGCTTCAGCAGGCTGGGGAGTTTCACCAGACCTTCGGCAAGGCGGGCGGGG
The DNA here is from genome assembly GCA_013298565.1 of Alphaproteobacteria bacterium. GTDB lineage: Bacteria > Pseudomonadota > Alphaproteobacteria > Elsterales > Elsteraceae > Elstera. Next base: position 4,737 of record JAAFIC010000037.1, read on the forward strand.
ATTTCCATGAGGGCTTGGGTGATTTGCGCTTCCCGCTCGGCGGTCAGCAGCCCCCGCGCGCGCCCAAGGGCCGTGGCGAAACAGGCGAGCACCGCGAGCTGTGCGGTAAAGGCTTTCGTCGTGGCAACGCCGATTTCGGGACCAGCGAGGGTTCGCAGCATCACATCCGCCTCCCGCGCCATTGCGGAGGTTGGAACATTCACCACCGCTGCCGTATGCGCGCCCTTGGTTTTGGCATAGCGCAGGGCGGCCAGCGTATCGACTGTTTCGCCTGACTGCGACACGAACAGCGCAAGGCTCCCCGGCAGGATCGGGCCGTTTCGGTAGCGGAATTCCGAGGCAATATCGAGTTCCACGGGGACTTGCGCCAGGCTTTCGATCCAATATTTCGCCACCATCGCGGCGTAATAGGAGGTACCGCAGGCTACCAGCGTTACGCGGTCCAGACGGCTAAGATCGAAGGGCAGGGCGGGCAGCACCACGCCGCGCGTGCTGGAATCGACCAGCCCCAACAGGGTTTCGCCCACGGTCGCGGGTTGTTCGTGGATTTCCTTTTCCATGAAATGCTTGTAGTTGCCCTTGCCGACAATCGCGCCAGAAAGCTCGGCGATTTGAATGTGGCGTTCTACCGGCTCGCCAGCTTCATTCAAAAGTTCGGCACCGTCGCGGGAGAGGATGGCAATATCGCCTTCTTCCAAATACGCGATGCGGCGGGTGAGCGGGCCGAGGGCCAGCGCGTCCGACCCTAAAAACATCTCGCCGTCGCCATAACCCACGGCTAAGGGGGAACCCCGGCGCGCGCCCATCAGCAGCCCTTCTTCCCCCGTTACCAGCACGGCGATAGCAAACGCGCCGTCGAGCCGTTGCATCCCGGCAATCATCGCGTCTTTAGGGCTGAGGCCCCGGTTCAGCAGATCAGTGAGCAGATAGACGATGACTTCCGTGTCGGTATCGGTGGCAAAGCTGAAGCCTTTGGCTTCAAGCTCGGTGCGTAAGGTGCGGAAGTTCTCGATGATGCCATTGTGAACCAGGGCGACGCGCTCGCTCATGTGCGGATGGGCGTTATTGGTATTGGCAACCCCGTGGGTCGCCCAACGGGTATGGCCGATACCGAGCACGCCGGGCAGCGGGTTGGCGGCGACGACAGCATCGAGGTTTCGCAGTTTGCCTTCCGCCCGTCTGCGATCAATCTTGCCGCCGATCAGCGTTGCAATGCCTGCCGAATCGTAACCGCGATATTCCAGACGGCGCAACCCGTCGAGCAGGCGCGGGGTGGCGTCTTCGGTGCCGAGAATGCCGATGATACCGCACATAGGCTTAGTCCTTCTTGGCTGCTTTAGCGGCGCGGCGCATATCGCGGAAGCGAGCGGCGGCACCTTCTTTTTGGGTCAGGGTTCCGCGCACCACCGCAAGGGCATTGGCGGGAACATTGCGGGTGATCGTACTGCCTGCGCCCACCAACGCGCCATCGCCCACCGTGATAGGGGCGACGAGGGCGGTATTGGAGCCGATGAACACGCCCTCGCCAATAATCGTGCGGTGCTTATCAATGCCATCGTAATTGCAGGTAATGGTTCCGGCCCCAATGTTGGAGCCTGCGCCAATCGTGGCATCGCCCAAGTACGTGAGGTGATTGGCTTTCGCGCCCGCGCCGAGCGTCGCGTTCTTCACTTCGACGAAATTGCCAACATGCGCGCCCGCCCCAATTGCTGCGCCAGGACGAAGGCGCGCGAACGGGCCGATGATCGCCCCCGCCGCCACGGTTGCACCTTCGATATGGCTGAAAGCGTGGATCGTCACGTCATCACCAAGGGTAACGCCAGGGCCGAACGCCACATTCGGGCCAATGATCACGTCGCGCCCAATCACGGTATCGGCGGCAAAATAGGTCGTTTCTGGGTCCAGTAGGGTGGCGCCCTCGGCCATAGCGCGCGCGCGGCACCGGTCTTGGGCGATACGCTCCACAATAGCCTGTTCAGCGCGGGAGTTGACGGCCAGCACATCGTCCGCTGGGATTTCTAGTGCCCCCACGCGCAAGCCTAGGGCGACGGCGTGTTCGACAATATCCGTCAGATATAATTCGCCTTGAGCATTGTTTGGCGTGAGACGCGCGAGAAGCTGTGGCAATATTGCGGCCTCGACAACGAAAAAGCCGCTGTTGCACACAGGGATCGCCTGTTGCGCCAAGCTCAGGTCTTTCTCCTCGATGATCTGGCGCACGCTGCCATCATCGCCGTGAATGATCCGCCCGAACCCTGTTGCCACAGGAGGGCGGAAGGCACCGACGAGAATGGCGCTGCCGCTCTGCGCTTGCGCCGTTAGCAGCGCTTCCACGGTTTCGGCGCGCAGCAATGGGGCATCCCCCACCAGAATCAGCACAACGCCGTCAGCCGGTAAGGCGGGCAGGGCCATTTGAACCGCGTGCCCCGTGCCGTGCCGTTCGTGTTGAAGAACAATTGTGTGCGGAGCTACGGCGGCTTCGAGGCTTGGCATGTCCGGCCCGACTACAGCGATGATTTTGAGCGGGTGCTGACCAACCGTCTCCAGCATTTCGATAATATGACGGATCATCGGGCGGTGGGCGATGGGGTGCATCGCTTTCGGCTTGCTGGATTTCATCCGCGTTCCAAGCCCGGCAGCCAGAACCACAGCAGTCACCACAGACATTCGGCACCCCGATCTCGTATTCACGATGAGCCAGACCGTGCCATATTGATGCCCGCTATGCAAAGCGACGTTTTGTTTCCTACCATTGCGACAGAGTGCAACTTGTTGCGGTGTGCTTCACACCGTGACAGAACTGGGCCTGTTTCCGCTTGGCGTGGGCTGAAATTTGGTGTCATGGTGCGTCGCTATCGCAAAGCGTGGGGGAGAGAAGAGTCGTGCGCTGGGGTTCCGCCGAGATTGAAAGCCGGAAGGCCCGCAGCGCCTGGGTTCTTGCCCCTATCCTCGGTCTTATGGCAGCCCTGATGGGCACGAGCGCATTGGCGCAACGCCTGGGGCCGCCGGTTCTGTTCGATCAACTCCCCGACCGCCCGGATGTCGCCCCCGTTGACGGTAAGGGCGAGTTTCTGCTGGAAGCCGATGAAGTTATCTACGACCGCGATAATGATATTGTTACGGCGCGCGGTTCGGTCGAAATCAGTCAGGGCGACCGCGTGGTTAAGGCCGATGTGTTAAGCTACAACCGCAAGCGCAAGCTGGTTACGGCGTCGGGCAATGTGGTGCTGCTGGAAGCCACGGGCGATACGTTTTTCTCCGACTATCTGCAAATCTCCGACGATCTCAGCAATGCGATTATGGAGAACTTCAAAGCGTTGCTGATTGATAACTCTCGCCTTGTCGCCAAGGGCGTGGAGCGGCTTTCGGGGAACCGCAAGGTCATGACCCGCGCCGTTTTCTCCCCCTGTAACCTGTGTAAAGACGATCCCAGCAAGCCGCCGCTTTGGCAGCTCAAGGGCAAGCAGGTTGTGCATGACGAGGTAAAGAAGGACATTCATTATAAGGATGCGACACTTGAAATAGGGGGGGTGCCAGTTTTCTACGCCCCTTATTTCTCGCACCCAGACCCAACGGTCCGCAACCGTTCCGGCTTCATGGTTCCAACCTTGGGTTATTCTCAGACTCTTGGTGCAATTGTTGGCACGCCCTATTATGGCATTATCAACGACAGCAGCGATATTACGGTTGAGCCGCGCCTTTATTCCAAAGAGGCGATTATGGGCGCGGCGGAGTATCGTCGGCGGTTCGAGCACGGCAGGATTCGCGTTGCGGGATCTATGCTGAACGATGCCGTGTTCGAGAATAAACCTGCTGTGCCGGGCCTGGATTGGCGCGGTAATTTTGCCTCCGAAGGGCGGTTTGATCTCGATCAAAACTGGCGCGGCGGCTGGGATGTAGCGCGCGCAACCGATCGTACGTATATCCGCCGCTATAAGGTGGGTGCGGATTTCACCGGCAAGGGCCGCTATCAGGTTTCCAACGCTTTAACGTCGGCTGCCTATGCGGAAGGCTTTTATGGTCGGTCTTACTTCGGGGTGAACGCCTATTCCTTCCAAACCTTGCGGGCGGAAGATGTTAGGGATTCCATCGCGCGGATTCATCCCGCAGCGGTCGCCTCCCTCGTGTCCGATGCCGATGGGCTTGGCGGGCGCTGGAAGATGGAGGCCGATGTCTTGTCGCTCTCGCGCCGCCTTGGCACCGATAGCACGCGGCTTTCGACCGTTTCGGGCTACCATCTGCCGATGATTACTGACAGTGGCCACGTCTTCAGCATCTCCGGCACAGTGCAGGCCGATGCCTATTCGATCAATAATCTGCCACAGCCAGGTGGTCGCAGCTTTAGCGGCGAGACAACTCGGTTGCACCCGCAACTTGCCGCAACCTGGGCCTACCCGCTGGTCAACCGAATGAAGGACGCCAGCCTGATAATCGAGCCGAAGGCGGGCGTAGTGATTGGGCCGACTGGGGGCAATAAGCGCCTGATTCCGAACGAGGACAGTAAGGTTGTCGAGCTTGACGAGGTAAACCTATTCCTGCCGCGCCGTTTTTCCGGTCGTGACCGCATTGATAGTGGCAGCCGGGTCGATTATGCACTCCGCGCTCAATATCGAGGCGATAGTGGGGCCTCTGCCTCTGCTATCATCGGCCAGTCCTACCGCCTCTCGGAGGGGACTAATCCGTATCCGGTAGGGTCAGGACTGAACGAGCGTCAGTCGGATATCGTCGGCGGGGTCAAAGTGTCGCCGGGATCGTGGATTGATTTCAATTACCGCTTTCGCTTGGACAAGAACGACGGTACCCCCCAGCGCGAGGAATTGGGCGTAAGCCTGTATCGGGGCCGCAATAGCCTGTCGCTGGCTTATGTCAATTATGATCGCCGCTTCCAAGACATTGGCGTCGATAGCCCAAAACAGGCGGTGATCGCGAGTGAGCTTAAGGTTTCGGAGTTTGTTAGAGCCTATGGCGTTGCCTCCTACGATCTGAAAACCGATAAACTGAGCAGCGCGGGTGTTGGCTTGCTGTACGAGGATGAATGTTTCGCCGTTCTCGGCTCCTACACGCGCGATAAGCTGTCGGATAGGGAAGTGCGCCCGGATCAAACCGTCTTTCTGCGGATTGCCTTCAAATATCTCGGCGAGTTCGGCAAATAATGGCCTTTGCGCGCGTTGGCATTCTTGGGCTTGGCTATGTTGGCCTACCGCTCGCAGTAGCGTTGGCGGCTCATCGGCCCGTCGTGGGGTTCGACATTGATGCGAGGCGGATTGCGGAGTTGGAACGGGGGCACGACCGCACTCGGGAAGTAAGCGATGCTGCCTTGGCGCGCGTTGCAACTCATTTGACCGTTTCAACCGATCCCAATTCTTTGCGTGGCTGTGATGTGTTTATTGCCACCGTGCCAACGCCGATTGATGCGGACCGAAAACCCGATTTATCGGCGCTGGAAGCGGCCTCCCGCACCATTGGCCGGGTTCTTGCGCCAGGCGCGGTAGTGGTGTTTGAAAGCACGGTCTATCCCGGCGTCACCGAAGGCCCGTGCGCTATGTGGATTGCCGAAGAATCCGGATTACAGGCAGGCCGAGACTATCACTTAGGCTATTCGCCCGAACGGGTGAACCCTGGTGACGGCAATCACGGGCTTACCGCAATTACCAAAGTAGTTGCGGCGCAGACCGAGGACGTGGCGGCGCGGCTTGCCGCTTTGTATGGCGAGATCAATGGTGGTAATATCCATACTGCCCCCTCGATCAGGATTGCCGAGGCGGCAAAAGCCATTGAAAATGCCCAGCGCGACATCAATATCGCTTTCATCAATGAGGTGGCGATGGTTTTGCACGCGGCGGATATTCCGGTTCATGACGTGCTGGCGGCGGCGCGGACCAAGTGGAATTTTCTGCCGTTCGTGCCAGGGCTGGTTGGTGGACACTGTATCGGCGTCGATCCCTATTATCTGGCCACCTGGGCGCAAAGCCTGGGGCATGAGCCGGTGACGATCCTCGCAGGCCGTCAGACGAACGAGGCGATGGCTGGGTTTTTTGCCGATCAGATAGCGGTGCAGCTTGCGCCAGGGGCGTCCGTGCTCGTGCTGGGCGCGAGCTTCAAAGAGAATATCGGCGACCTTCGCAACAGTAAGGCACTCGACGTAACAGCGGCCCTTGCGGCCAAGGGTTTTACCGTCGATTGCTTTGATCCGTTAGCCGATGCGGAAGCATTGCGCCGTTTGCTTGGCCGTGCTCCGCTGGCGGCACTGCCGCCGGATCGGCCCTATGATGCGCTCGTGCTGGCAGTGGCCCATCAGGCTTTCAGCACGTTGGACGCGGCGGCGCTGGCACCTTGCGTTGCGCCGGGCGGACTGATTGCCGACATCAAGGGCCTATGGCGCGGGCGCGTGCTTCCGCAAGGCCGCCGCTACTGGACGTTATAGGAGGCCATTGATGCCTATTCTCGTAACAGGGGTTGCCGGGTTCATTGGCTTCCATGTCGCTCAAGCGCTTTTGGCGCGGGGGGAGGCGGTTGTCGGTGTTGATAATCTCAATGATTATTACGATCCGGCGCTAAAAGCGGCGCGACTGGCGCTGCTTGCCGGGCAACAGGGCTTCAGCTTTCAGCCGATGGATCTGGCCGACCGGGATGCGGTGGATGCGCTGCTATCGCCCGCTTCGGGTATCACTCGGATCATCCATCTTGCGGCCCAGGCTGGGGTGCGGTATTCGCTGCAAAACCCACATGCTTACATCAGCGCCAATATCGTCGCGCAAATCAATCTACTGGAAGCGGTGCGCCGCCTGCCGGGGTTGGTGCATTTCGTTTATGCCTCCTCCTCTTCGGTGTATGGGCACGCCGAAAAGGCCCCGTTTGCCGTGACGGACAGAACCGATAGGCCGCTGTCGCTCTATGCTGCGACGAAGAAGGCGGATGAGTTGTTTCATTACACCTATGCCCATCTCTATCGGATTCCAGCGACGGGCCTGCGTTTCTTCACGGTCTATGGCCCGTGGGGACGGCCCGATATGGCAGCGTTCCTCTTCACGAAAGCGATTTTGGCCGGAGAGCCTATCCGTCTGTTCAATCGCGGTGATATGCGCCGGGATTTCACTTATATCGACGATATTGTTGCGGGCGTGTTGGCGAGCTTGGACCGTCCGCCTGCCGATACCGGCGATGCGCCGCCACACCGGATTTATAACCTAGGCCATAATCACCCGGAAAAGCTCACCGATTTCGTTGCGATTCTGGAGGGCGCGTTGGGCCGTAAAGCCGTGCTCGACCTACAACCGATGCAGCCCGGCGACGTGTACGAAACCGCTGCCGACATTACCGAAAGCCGCCGCGATCTTGGCTTTAGCCCTACGACGCCGCTTGCCGTTGGGCTACCCAAGTTCATTGCTTGGTATCGGGATTTCTACGGTGTGTGAAGGGGGTAGGAAGTATCTTAGAGCGTCTTGCGTAAAGGTTGACGCAAGACGCTCTAGTTTTATCTTAGCCCTCGCCGCCCGGTGCGTTTGACGCGCCAAGCGCATCGCCGGGCGCATCCGCCGCCCTTGGCCGCCGCCTCACCCGACACGCTTGGCGTGTCAAACACGCCTGATGCGGCTTATAGAGCCGCGCCAGTGTTAAGGCGCGCGGCTCTAGAGCGGTAGCAGGATCGTGACCACCAGACCGTGAGGTGCATTATCTCCTAAGCTAATGTCGCCGCCATGCCCGCGCACAATATCGCGCGCAATCGTTAGCCCTAGGCCAACACCGCTTTCATCCCCCACCAAAGCGCGCGGTGTGCGGGCAGTTTCGAGCCGATAGAAAGGCCTGAACACGGTTTCACGCAGGGCAGCCGGAATGCCGGGGCCATTGTCGCGGATCTCGATTGTCTGAAATCCATCAGTTTGGGTAAGGCTTACGTCGATTCGAGTGGCGTGCCGGGCGGCGTTTTGCAGAATATTATTCAGGCAGCGCCGCATTGCTTCGGGCTTCACCAGCAACGGGCCGACCTCTTCACCGACACTCAGCAGAAGCTGGCGATCATGGTAGGGGCCGCGCCGCAGCGTTCTGAAAATTCCATCTATCATCGGCAGCAAATCGGTTTCGGTTGAAAGCTCCCGCCCTTCGCCTTTCACGAAAGCCAAGTAGGCGTTTAGCATCTTCTCCATTTCAAGAATATCTTGGCGCATCGGCTCTTGGTCCGGGTGCGCGCCTAAAAGCTCAACGGAGAGTTTCAATCGGGTTAAGGGTGTGCGAAGGTCATGACTAACCCCCGCCAGCATCTCGGTGCGCTGCTGCAACTGCCGAGTGATGCGCTCGCGCATGTGGGAGAATTCCAGCGCGGCCCGCCGCACTTCTGTCGCACCCTCCAGCTTCACATCCCCAACTGGCTGGCCTTTGCCGAAGCGTTCGGCGGCTTCGGCAAGGCGGCGAATCGGGCGCACTTGGTTCCGCATGAACACGCTGGCGATACCGAAGAGCAGCAGGGAGGTTCCAACCATCCATAGCACGAAGACATACGTGGTGGACGTAAAGATGCGCTTACGGTTTACCGAGGCGCGCAGCACCCCGTCGGAGCTTTGCGCTTCAATCACGATCATGCGATCGTCTTCGGCCTCGCTTAGGCGGAATGGGCGGCGCAGGCGTTCGGTTAAGGCCGAGACCAGTGTATCGCCATAGAGTTCCATAGCCTCGCCAGGTTCGCTGTTCGCCAGAATCTCGTTCGGTGTAAAGACGAACGCAACACCCGTTGCGCTTTCGGCGTCCGCCAGCATCGGGGCAATCGCTGTTTTATCCCGTGGATAGGTCTGTTCGATCTGAATCAGCACAAAGGCAATTTCCCCCGCCACTGAACCGGAGAGACGGCGGGAGAGAATATTCCAATGCTGCTCGAAGAAAATGTAAGTTGTAACGATTTGCAAAATAATCATCGGTGTTACGATAATCATGAGCGAGCGTGCGTAGAGATTTTTCGGAAGATATTTTTTAATACGAAACAGATCGACCCACAACATCAGCCGGGGCCAGCGCTGACGGAAGGTTTTAATCGAGATGGAGAACATAACCCTTCCCCCGGATCGTTTGCAGATAGCGCGGGAACTTGGGATCAGTTTCAATTTTTTTACGAAGCCGCGTAATCGCCACATCAATGGCGCGGTCGGTAATCGTCGCGCGATCATCTGGCGCTAGGTCTTCGCGCGCAATCGGTTGGCCTGCGTGCTCTACCAGGGCCACCAGCAAATCCGCCTCGCCAGAGGTTAGGTAAATCGCCTCGCCCGCGCGGGTTAGCAGGCGGCGTTTGCGGTCAAAGTTGAAGGGGCCGAAGTGGGCCGTATCCGCCTCATCCGTTTCCGTTTCGGGGAGTGGGGTGGAGGGAACGGCGGCGGCGCGGCGCAGAATCGTGCGGAGGCGCAACACCAACTCGCGCGGATCGAAGGGTTTTACCAAATAATCATCGGCCCCCACTTCAAGCCCCAGAATACGATCTTCGGTTTCGCCCAAAGCGGTGAGGAAGAGGATCGGCACATCCTGTTCGGCCCGCACAGAACGCACGAAATCTACACCGCTTTCACCCGGCATCATCACATCAACAATCAGAATATCGAACGCTAGCAACTCTAGCTTCTCGCGCGCTTCGGCGGCGCTGTGCACCGCGACCGTCTGAAAGCCGTTTTCGCCCAAAAACCGTTGTAATAGATCGCTGAGGCGCGTGTCGTCGTCAACGATCAGCACGAGGGCGGGAAGGGAAGCAGGGTCGGCTGCGGGCAGCACCATGCCAAAAACCTTAGCGTTGCGCGCTCGGTAACGGAATCCCGAGCTTATCCAGCCGTTCTTTCAAGGAGGAGAGCATTTCTCGCTTTCCTTCCTGGGAGGGGATATGCCCCAGGTAAGAGTCCATGAAATCCTGGCGGCCAAGATAGTGGCGCACCAGGGCTTTGGCTTTCTCCAGGTTTTCCCCCGGAATAAAGCAACCTTCATAGCAATAGTCGATCACCTGGAAGGCTTTTTTTGCTGTCGGCAATGCTTGCTTTTCGATGCTGGCAAAAAAGCGTGTTGAGGTAATGAAAGCCGATTGCATCCCCGCAACCTTCTGCCCAAACGCGGCTTTCTCGGAACTCCCAAGCGGAGCAGCAATAATTGCTCTGTAAAGATTGGCTAGAATGCGGAGCTTATGGGCAGAGGAGCCTTCCCCTGTGAGAAGGCGTCGATCAAAATCGTCGTCCGCAAAGTAACGCTGTAAGAAACTTTCGAGTATTTTTTTGTTATTCGGACCAAAAGTAACGGCATAGATTTCCAGGAGACGGGTTACTTTTTCGCCCATGCTGCCTTGATTGCGAATATAATCGGAAATCACTTCTTCAGTGAGCAAACGGCCCATGCGCTTGTCGATGAATTCGAGCGCGCGCCGCCCACCCAAAATGCGGTCATTATACCGTAAGCGCCCAAGAACGCCGTGAGTGGCGCGCAACTCGGTCATCAAATCCGACGACGCGACGGGATTACGCGAGGCCAACTGCTGCACAATGCTGGTTTCAAGGGCTGCCAGCGTTTCCGGCAGATTAAGCTCTTTCAGCAACTGTTGAAGTTTTTTAGCGGTCGCGTGCGGCTCGCCCATGCGCCGGGTGGGGTAGGTGCCTTTGTAAAGATCTATCAGATCATCAATCTTATCTTCTAAAACTGCGCGGCGACCAAAAAAAGAATCTTGCGCCATATCGCTGATCACAGTTTCGGACAATAGCCCGTCGATGATCGGCAAATAGGGGGAATTAGCGGCTTCTAGGGCTAGCGCATACATACGCTCGATCTTTTCCAACCAGTTTTTACACCCGGCCAGCGTATCAATGAGCATACGTTGGAGGCGCAGGTTGGCAACGTCAGGTGGCCCGGAGCGTAAAATTTGGCTGACCTGGGCCACAAACTCGCCTGGCTTCAGCGCAATCGCGGGTTCAGCGGCCTCAAAGGCGCGAACCTTGATCGAAAGCTGCTCCAGCAGCGCTTGAATCTCGCGAACCCGATCAAAGGTTTTTTGCCCGATAGCCTTGGCCTGAACCGCTGAAGCGCGTTCAGTTATATCGCGCAGCAGCGTTCCTGCCCCATCAATGCGGGAATGGTTGCGTGCCGAATAGATCAATTCGGTCGGCGTGATCGCCATTTGATCGAGAAAGGGCCGGGCCAGCGTGCCGATCATGCTGCGAGCAGCGGGTAAGAACAAATCATCAACCGTGGTGCAATGCACCATTCGGTTGCCAGACTCGTCACTCTTGGTTTTTTTCTGCACCGTCGTCATAGCGGAAATAATAACAATCTTTAGCGCTTATTGACATAGTGCCGCAGCAGTGGAGTGAGAAAACAACGCAAATCATTCAAACCAAAGGATTTCATTGCCTCGCCCCCGTCTGCGGCCACCTCATACTCTTGCGGACTATGGGGGGTTGCGACGCGGAAGTCACGCTCAAACCACCTGCCCCCATAATCTGAGCAAGATTAAGGGGGATTTGCAAGATCATGGCACCCGGAGTGGGCGCGCGAGCGGCGTTGGCCCAGGCCGTCCGGATGGGGCTGCTGCACCAATACCGGGCGTACCAACGGGGCGAAACCTCTTATGGTCCTCTTCGGCAATCATGCCGACCATGACTTTGCGAAAACCCTCCACGGCGGCAGCGCCGGCAGCGCGGTAGGCTTTGGCGATAAGCTGCCGCTGGTTTTCCGACAAGAGCCTTTCAAGCTCTTGGCCTTTTTCGGTGAGGGTTAGCAGGCGCTGGCGGCGGTCGCGCAAACCGGCACGTTGGGCGACATAGCCTTGATCGACCAACTGACCCAGCACGCGGCTAAGGGACTGTTTGGTGATTTTAAGAATCGCCAGTAAGGCGCTGACGGTGATTTCTGGATACCGCCCCACGAAATAGATCACGCGGTGATGAGCGCGACCAAAATTCCATTTGGCCAGCATCGCATCAGGCTCAACCGTAAAATCGCGGTAGGCATAAAACATCAACTCGATTGCTTGGCGCAGTTCTTCTTCGCGCAAGAAAAGCTGATTAAACCCTGTTTTCAGGTCGCTCATGTAAGCCTGTTCCCTTGGCCCCGCCCATTGGTCACGCGTCTTTTGGCGCATGTTATGCCTATCATACCGACAAGCGGGGCGAATGGAATATGGCTTTCTTTATGAGCCACAGTGTTTTCCGTTGAGATAGAAATCTGTTCTAAAAAAAAACCGATCGGCTAACCCTAGCATCGCTTAGAGCATCGTGCGTCATAGTTGACGCACGATGCTCTCGCTTTCTTTTAGCCCTCGCCGGGCGGGCGCATCCGCGCCCTTGGCCGCCGCCTCACCCGACACGCTTTTGGCGTGTCAAACACGCCTGATGCGGCTTATAGAGCCGCGCCAGAGTTAAGGCGCGCGGCTCTAAGGCTGGTGCTTCTCTTCCACAACCGGGCTTTTCCCCGCATCCCCCAGCAGGCGCGACATGCCGCAGGACAGCATGAGGATCACGGAGTCGGTGACGCGGTAGGTGGCGCTCAGGGTTAAGCCGACATCCTTAATACCCGCTTCGGCCTATACATCTTGCGGCCCGAACGGTGGGACTGAGCAGCGTCTCAGGCGAATACCCCTCCTCGGCGTACCGCAGGCTGGCCGGTATCGAGCACGAGGCGCGGGCCGACTTGAAAATTCAACCCGCCAACAACGCCCCGCGCCGTCGCTCCCCCCAAGAAGGCGTTCCGCAGACCGGTGCGAATATCTTCGGATAGGGGTTTTGGCGTTCGCACGACGAGATCAAGCCGATCTTGCTTTGCCAAACCGTCTATCTGAATCGCCCCCAATTGGGTTAGATCAATATCGAGCACAAACCTTTGCCCGCCGCCCTCATTTTTCCGATTACGCTCGGCCTCCTCGTCAGAAACTTGATGCAGGTAGAGCCGGATTGGCTCGATCACGGTGCTACCGGTCATCACAGGCAGAGTGATCGCGCGCCAGTCGGCGGCAGGGCTGCCCCCAGCCTCTTCCCGCGCGGCCTCGAACTCTCGCGTAGCCCCGGCCAGGGCGGCACGCCCGCGCCCCGTGCGCTCTAAAGAACTGCGGGCTTGCTCGCCCACGAGCGTACGAAGATCGCCCTTAGCGGCCCCGCTGGCAAAAACCATCAGGCTTGCGGCTAACTGTGGCCCAACGCGCGGCAACATTGCCATCAACGCTTGTTCGGTCTGCCCGCCGATCTGTTGCGCCGCAGCCACCATCGCCGGGAGGCTGGGATAGGTTGGAAAGCCCTGAAGCTGGGGTTGCGCTTGCGCCGGGTTGGTCAGCGGATTTGGGGTGGCGGCAGGCGCATTCAACTGGGCGATGAGTTGCACTTGGGTTCCCGGCTGCAACGGCCCGGCTTGCAGCGACAGAATGGCCGAGCCAACCGCGATGATTGGGCGGTTTTGCGCGCCATTGCCGATAACGGTGCCGGTTAAAACTTGGCCACTTAAACCTTGGAAGCCGGGCGGCGCGCTCGTCGTCGTTCCCCCGCTGGTTGGCGTGGCATTAGCGTCTGTTGGCCCAATCGCCATTAACGCAGCAAGACCTTCCCGCAGAAACGAAAACCGCGTGGCCGCCACCGGCGCTGCGGCGACAGAAGCCTCCGGCGCGGGCGGTGTCACAGAGACTAAGCGCACGCTTATTTGCTCCCCAGCTTGCGTGACGGCAAAAACCGATGAGGCGCTGGACGGGAGCGGGAAGAATGGATCGTTCAGCGCCGCAGCCTTGGCGGCGCTAACCGTAGACGCGGCTGCGGCCGCAACCCCCGGTATCCGCGCGGAGGCGATTGGCGCGGGGCTTGCCCCCCCTGGAACGCTCGGCGCGGTCACAGAGGGCGAGGCTGCGATTTGACCGGAAGGCGCGGAGGCGAGCGATGCCGCTGCGCCTGAAGGTGCTGCCGTCTGCCCCGTCAGTCCGGCAAGCGGTACAGGCGTGTTCGGGGGCGCCGCGCTCAGGAGAGACGTGGGGGCCGAGGGGGTTGCGGTCACAACATTCGGCGCATAGGCCGCCGCCCCGGCTTGTGCCGGAACCGTTGCGGCTGTGCGCGCAGTTGCTGCGGATACTGCAACGCCGCCCAGGTTTCCGCCCAGAATAGGTGCGGGCAGCGGGGCCGGATCTGCCGGGCGAATAACGATGGCGTTCAGCGTTTGCCCAGCCGCTGCCTGGGGCAGCGGCAACGCTGAAACTGGCGTACCCGTCGTTTGAATCGGTTGAGGCAGCGGGTTCGGGTTTGTACCGCCGATCAATTGTAATCGCTGGGATTCAATTTCCGGGCCGATTTGAAACAGCAACTGCGTTCCAGCCTGCAAGGCTAGGGAGCTGCTAATCGTGATCGGGCCTTGGGCGGTGATTAGGCTGTAGGTATTCTGGCCGATGCGGCCCTGCACGGTGGCTTGCAGCACGGCCCCGGTGGGCACCTGCTTAAGCCAGGAGGGCATATCGGAAACGCCCACGGTGCCCTCGAAATAGAGCGGCACCGGGCCGGTCTGCGGGAGGGTGGCAATCGTCGTCGGTAAGGGCTGCTGCGGAACCGTGACCATTCTGCTCTCCGCCTCTCAAGGCTTTTGGCTCTCGCCGGGCAAATTCTTAACCGCGCGCAGCCACTCGTTCAATCTTAGCGTAGGGTAGCGCAATTTTCGCGCCAGCCGAACCTTATTCGGTAGGCGCTGGCCGGGCCATAAGGCGGGCGGCGATAGCCTCGATGTCCATTCCGGCGTCGCTGGTCGCGTGTTTCACAAAAATCGGGGTTTGAGCACGAATGGCTTCCAGCACGCGCTTATCCTTACGGATAGTGCCAAGCTGGGGCGGGGTGCGTTTTAGGAAAGTTTCGCAGGCTTTCGCGAGGGTTTGATAGGTTTTATCCCCTTCGCCGCTGGTGCGTGCCTGATTGATAACGATGCGAAGGTCGCAGTTTGGATCATCCGACAGGCTAACCTTCATGAAGGCATAGGCATCGGTCAGCGACGTTGGCTCGGCGGTCGCCACCACAATCCGCGTTCCGCATGGCAGCGCCATAATCCGCACGAGCCGATCAACCCCCGCGCCCAGATCGAGAATAGCGTAATCATACTGCTTGGCGAGGTGGGCAAGATCGCCCGCAAGGATGGATAGGCGCGTGGGGGGTAGCGCCGCAAGCCCGCCCGCGCCCGAACGCCCGGCGATCACATCGAACCCACCGGGGGCATAGGGAACACTCACTTGATGCAGCAACGCTTTACCGGCAATCACCCACGACAGGTCGCGCGGCGGCATAATCCCTAACTGCACATCGACGTTGGCAAGGCCCAAATCGCCATCTAGCAGCAGCACTTTGCGACCTGCGCGCGCTAAGGCGGTGGCGAGAGAGATTGAAAAGAAGGTCTTGCCAACCCCGCCCTTGCCCGAGGCAACGGCGATGAGGTTTGCGGCTTTGCGCGGCGGCGATGCCGGGGCAATGGGGGGAGTTTGGGTCACGCGAAGGGCACCCCGAAGGAGGGACGGGGAGACTCATCCAGACGCGGGCTAGCCGCGCCGGGAGCCGCGTAATCGCCGAAATCATGCAACGGCGCATCGGGGATCAGCAGTTTGGCGAGGGAGACCGGGTTGACCGGCAACAGCCCATCGGCGACGTGCGAGGTAACGGAAACGTCGCAAAAGCTCAGGTTCGCCACATCAGCCGCAACCAAGATCGAGCCGAGCCGCCGCGCCGCATCGAGCCGAGTTGCCAGCAGGCGCGTGGCACCCAACCGCCCGAAGGCTTTGGCAATCGTGGCCGCTTCTTCGGGATCATAGCCTGCGGGCAGCACCAACACGGCATCCATATTCCCAGCAGCGAGCAGGCGTTCCAGTTCGTCCATTTCCTCGTCGTCGTAGGGATTTACCGCCCCGGTATCAATCAGGGTCAGGGTTTCCGGCCCGGCGATGCGGCTGGCTTCCAGTGCGTCGGCCAGGGTTTCGGCATCGAGCGCGGTTTGCAGATCGAGCGACAGAATGCGGGTGAAAGCCGCGAGTTGATCGACCCCGCCCGCCCGCATTGTATCGGTGGTAATCACATGCACCGGGCGGTTGGACAGCACAGCGCGGGCGGCGAGCTTGGCCACGGTCACGGTTTTGCCCGAGCCGGGGGGGCCGATAAGGGCCAAGGGCTTTCCGGGGTGCCGTTCCGGCAGCGGGGCGAACTGGAACGCGCTATCCAAGGCGGCAGCGAGCGTCATGATCGGTGCATCCACGGCGAGGGCCGACGCGGCGCGGATAAGTTTTTCCGCCAGGGGGGCTGCGGCCCGCACCAGCCGTTCCGACAAATCTGGCGGAACCCCATGCTTATCAAGCGCAATCGCAATGGCTTCCAGCGCATCCAGCGGTTGATCCATCGGCGGCAGGGTGGCTGCCATCGGATCATCGTCAATCGCGGCGGTAACGCGGAGGCCGCGCCCGGATTCACTGCGCTGGGACGACAAAATAATGGCATTATCGCCCAAGTCCTCACGAACCCGCCGGATCGCTTCCGGCATTGATTCGGCATAGAACATTTTCATCCGCATGGGGCGATCCTAAATCTGGCCGAGCGTGCGGATTTTCGCTTTTGGATGAATCTCCGACTGGCTCAGAATAGTCGTTGTGGGGCGGAACCGTTCGATGATGGAGCGCACATAGGGCCGAATGGCGGGGCTGACCAGCAGTACCGGGCTTTCGCCCATCACCGCGAAACGATCAAACGTCTGCCGCACCGACGAGATGAAGCGCTGCAACTGCGAAGGCTGCATGGAAAGCTGCTTCTCCTCACCCTGACCGACTAAGGCTTCGCTAAACGCCTGTTCCCATTCTGGCGAGAGCGTGACCAGCGGCAGCACGCCATTAACCGAATGGTTTTCTGAAATCTGGCGGGCAAGGCGCGTTCGCACATGTTCGGTCATCATGCCGACGTTGCGGGTAAAGGCCGAGGCTTCGGCTACGGCTTCCAGGATCGTCGGTAAATCCCGAATTGAAACGCGCTCGCCCAGCAAATTCTGCAAAATGCGCTGCAAGCCATTGATCGTGACCTGACCGGGGATCACGTCCGCCACCAGTTTTTGGCTTTCCTTGTCGATCTCGTTCAGCAGCTTCTGGGTTTCAGCATAGGACAGCAGATCCGGCATATTATCCTTCACCACTTCCGTCAGATGCGTCGTGATAACGGTAGGCGGATCGACGACGGTATAGCCCCTAAACAAAGCCTCTTCCCGGCTGGATTCAGCGATCCACATCGCGGGCAGGCCGAAAGTTGGCTCGGTGGTGGCTTCCCCTGCTAGCGAGATCGGCTCGCCGCGCGGGTCCATCACCAGCAGCATGTTCGGGCGTAACTCACCGCGCCCAGCTTCCATTTCCTTGATGCGAACCACGTAAGTGTTCGCGGGAAGCTGGAGGTTATCCTGAATACGCACAGCGGGCATAATATAGCCCATTTCCGAGGCGACCTGACGCCGCAAGGCTTTGATCTGATCGGTCAGGCGCGCGCCCTTCGGGGAATTGATCAGCGCAAGCAAGCCATAACCCAGTTCCAAACGGATTTGATCAATCTGCAACGCGGTTGAGATCGGCTCATCGGCCATCGGGGTGGCGGCGCCTGGCGTTCCGGGCGCAACACCGGGCGGCAAACCAGAGGCCGCCGCTTCAGCCGCTTCAACCAAGGCCGTTTGCTGAGTGCGGCTGGCGTAAAAGGCCGCAGCCCCCATGCCGCCTGCAATCATGAGAAAGCCAATAGTTGGCATCCCCGGCAGAATTGAGAGCACGGCAATCAAAACCGCCGCCATCCCCATCGCCGCTGGAAAACCACCGAGTTGGGAGACCAGCGCCTTATCGGTCGTGCCTTCGGCGTTACCCTTAGTCACCAGCAAACCGGCAGCAACCGACACAATGAGTGCCGGAATTTGGCTCACGAGACCGTCGCCGACCGTCAGCAGGGTGTAGTTGTTGGCGGCCTGCAAAAACGACAGATTATGCTGCAACGTGCCAATGAGCAGACCGCCGATGATGTTGATCATCGTAATCAGCAGGCCGGCAACCGCATCGCCGCGCACGAACTTTGCCGCCCCATCCATCGCGCCGTAGAAGGTTGATTCATCTTCCAACTGTTTGCGGCGGGCTTTGGCTTCTGCCTCGTTGATGAGACCGGACGACAGATCGGCATCAATCGCCATCTGCTTGCCGGGCATCGCATCGAGGGTAAAGCGCGCCGCCACTTCGGCAATACGGCCTGAACCCTTGGTAATGACGACGAAGTTCACGATCAAAAGGATGATAAAAACGATCACCCCGATGATGAAATTCCCCGACATCAGCAAGTTACCGAAGGTTTCGATAACGTGACCCGCCGCCCCAGTGCCCTGGTGGCCATTCGTGAGAATAAGCCTTGTCGAGGCCATATTGAGCGCGAGGCGCAATAGCGTCGTCATCAGCAAGATCGTCGGGAAGGAACTAAGGTCAGTCGGGCGCTGAATGAACAGCGTGACCATCAAAATCAGCACCGAGGAAGCAATCGATATGCCGAGCATAAAATCGAGCAGCCACGTCGGCATCGGCAGAATCAGCATCACCAGAATGGTAATGACGCCAAGCGCAAGCCACATCTCGCCGCGTACAAGCAGCCCCTGGCCGATTTTCAGCGCATCTTTAGCGCGCGCCTGAGCATTGGCGGGGACGATAGCCACGAGTTACCCTCCGAAACAAACTATAGTTGGGCGCGATCACTGTCGCCGGGTGGCGGAACGGTGATGCCCTCATCCGCATACTGGCGTAACTTGTTACGCAGCGTGCGGATGGAAATTCCTAAGATACTGGCGGCGTGCGTGCGATTACCGATGCAATGCTGCAACGTATCCAGAATAAGATCACGCTCAACGGCTTCAACCGTTTGGCCTACCAGCGCCGTTGTCGGGCGTTCGTCACCACTGCCGCGCGCGCTAAGGCTGCGGCTAACAGCGGCGGAGCGGGCGAGTTCGGCCCGGCTTACGTCCGGCGTTGCTACATCCGGCATCGATGACGCCCCCATGCCGCCCACGCTGTTCAGCACAATCGCGTCATCGGAAATCATCGACCCGACCGACATGAGCACTGCCCGGTGCAAACTATTCTCAAGCTCGCGCACATTGCCGCGCCAGGGGTGGCGCTTTAGCTTTTCAACCGCAGAAGCCGTGAGCGGACGATCCGACAGACCGTTCAAATCAGAATATTTCTTAACGAAATGCTTGGCCAGCATCGCAATATCGCCAGGGCGTTCGCGTAAGGACGGCATGGCCAAATTCACGACATTGAGGCGGTAATACAGATCTTCGCGGAACGTACCCTTCCGAACCTCCGCCTCTAAATCGCGGTTAGACGTTGCGATCAGGCGAATATCGACTTTAATCGGGTTGGTGCCGCCGAGCCTGTCGATCTCGCGCTCCTGGATAGCGCGCAGCAGTTTGGCTTGCAGGCGCGGGTCCATCTCGCTGATTTCATCTAGTAGCAGTGTGCCGCCGTTGGCTTCTTCAAACTTGCCCAAGCGCCGGGCGATGGCCCCCGTGAAGGCACCCTTCTCGTACCCGAAGAGTTCGGATTCCAGCAGGGTTTCAGGAATCGCGGCGCAGTTGACCGAAACGAATTTCTGCGCGGCTCTGCGAGAGCGCCGGTGCAGATAGCGCGCCATAACCTCTTTCCCCGTGCCGCTTTCCCCAGTGATGAGCACCGAGGCGTCGGAGGGAGCGATTTGGTCGGCTAAACGCAGCACCCGCACCATCGACGGGTCGGCATGAACTACGACATTGGCTTCTTCGAGCACCGCTTCCAAGACGGCGGCGATCAAATCGGGGTTGGGCGGAAGCGGCAGGTACTCTTTCGCCCCGGCCTTAATGGCCCGAACGGCAGCCCCCGCATCTGTTCCCAAACCGCAGGCGACAACAGGCAGAATGATCCGTTCGCTGCGAAGCGAATCGATCAGGCGTGCAAGATCCAGCTTCACGTCGATCATCAACAGGTCCGCGCCTTGACCAGACCTTAAGGCCGTCAAAGCACTTTCGATGTCGGCGACGTGGCTAACCTTGGCTCCCCGCCCCATGGCAATCTTGCCAGCGGTACTAAGATGCCCATCCAAATGCCCGACGATCAACAGTCGCATCCGCTTGCTCCCGATGCTTCGCCCAACGGGACTACACCCGCTCTTTCAGGTTCAGTTCGCCCCAGTGCAGGGTTAAACCGACCGATCAGACTTGATGATTTCCGTCATGGTCACGCCGAGGCGCTCATCAACGATAACCACTTCGCCGCGCGCAACCAGACGGTTGTTCACGTAAATGTCGATAGCCTCGCCAACCTTGCGATCCAGTTCTACGACCGCGCCGCGACCCAGCTTTAGCAACTGGCTAACCTGCATCGTTGCCCGGCCCAGAACCGCAGAAATCTGTACAGGAATATCGTAAACCGCGCCCAGTTCTCGTGCGCCGCCTCGACCGCCTTCGCTTTGAGATTCTTCAAGAGCCTCTTCAAGCTCCGAGAGATCCATCATTTTTTTCTCAGCCATTACCCGTCTCCTTGGCTTTACGATATATGCCTTGCTGGTGCCGACCGTGGCGCGAGCTTAAGCATTCTCAAATCCGTTTACCGTCACGCTTTCCTCAGCGAGACCGGCCCCGGTACGATCTTTCAAATCGGCGACCGAGTGGCGCACGATTTCGGTGACATCCGCCCAGGCGCGTGCCACGAGGCGCTCGGCTCCCCCATCTCCCCATTCAGCCCGCACATCGCTGGGGCCTAACGTGGAATCGGTGAGCAGGGAAACTTGCCCGGTAAAGCCGCTGTTGAGCGCCAAGCCCTCCAGCATCGGGCGCAGCCGCTCCCCTAAATCGCCATGAACCCGTATCGTCAGGCGCGGCTGATCGACCGCCATCGCGAGACTATCACGGATCACGGCTTGAATTTCGCCAATTCCATAAGTTCGGGCGAGTTCGGGCATCATTCTCGCTACCAGCGCATGAGCAAGGCGAGCGGCTTCCTGCGCTACGGCGCTCACCACCTGCTGACGGTCGGCTAAAACGCTTGGAATTTGTTGAGCAATGCCTTCCAGCACGCGCGCGGTACGCGCTTCGACACTGGCCATCGCGGCTTGCAAACCTGCCGTTTCGCCATCGGCGTAAGAGGATGTACGGGCTGCTGCAAGCTCCTCCTCGCTAAACATCGGCGGTGGCGGCGGTGGCGGGGGTTCCGGCTCGGGTTCCGGCTCCGGCTCTGGCTCCGGCGCGTATTCCTCCTCCACCACAGGTTCCGGCTCGGGTTCCGGCGGCGGGGGAGGGGGGGGCGGAACGTAATCAAACGAGCGGTCGAACAGATATTTGCGCGGCCCGGCGGGTGCCTTGGGAGGCTCCGGCTCTTCTACCAAGGCATCGCTTTGGCTGTCCTCATCCATGTCGCTCTCGAAATGGGAAGAAAGCGCATCCGTTTCGCCAAAAACATCGGTTGTTTCAGTATCGAAACTTAACGGTGTTTCAGCGGAAAACTCTGGGGAAAACGCGGGCATGATTTCGTCAGCCGCCAAGTCTTCGTCGTCGAAAGAAGCCGACAGGCCATCGTCTTGCGCTGGGGCTGCGGAAATGGACCCAAGCTCGGGGGTGCTCTCAGAGTTGCTTAAGCTCGGCATCGTTTCGGAGCCGAAATCATCGTCTGAACCAAAATCCAGCGGCGTCTCGGCTGAGGCCGCCGGAAGCCCGTCGGTTGGGGCGGTCGCCGGCTCTGCGGAATCCCACGCGGCCATATCAAAATCGTCGCTGACCGTAAGATCATCGGAAGCGCGGGGCTTTGGTGTATCCGTGAGGGTACCCTCCGACGACAGCACGCCATCTTCCTCATCGAGGAAGTCGAAGTCGAGCGCGTCGAAGTCCATTGCGTCGCTACCGACAGTCTTGTCGGCAGCAGCATCAGGAGCAGAGGGGGGCAGGGGTGAGACCATGACGACGCCTGTCTGGAGGACCGATTAGTAGATCAGCTCGTCACCGCCCTTGTCCGCGATGACGATTTCACCACGGGCGGCCAGGTCTTTAGCCATCTGAACCATATACATTTGCGCTTCGTCCACGTCGCGCAGGCGCACTGGCCCCATCGACGACATGTCTTCGCGCAGCAGCTTGGCCGCGCGTTCCGACATATTGCTGAAGAACATATCGCGCAGGGTTTCGGAAGCCCCCTTTAGCGCCATACCCATCTTGTCCTTTTCGGTGGCGCGCAGCAGTGTTTGAATACCCGAGCTATCAAGGCGGCTAAGGTCTTCAAAGGTGAACATCAAGGCTTTGATGCGCTCCGCCGAGTCCTTATTCCGCTCTTCCAGCGAGGTCATGAAGCGCTGTTCAGTATTCCGATCGAGGTTGTTGAAAATATCGGCCATTTGCTCATGGGCATCTCTACGATTGGTCCGCGCGAGGTTGCTCATGAACTCGGTCCGCAACGTCTTTTCAACGTCGTTCAGCACTTCCTTTTGAACGGCTTCCATCCGTAGCATTCGCATGACGACTTCAAGCGCAAAGGCTTCCGGCAGCAGAGATAATACGCGCGCGGCGTGTTCGGCTTTAATCTTAGACAGAACCACCGCAACCGTTTGCGGGTATTCGTTCTTCAGATAATTGGCCAGAACCTGTTCGTTCACATTACCCAGCTTATCCCACATGGTGCGACCGGCAGGACCACGGATTTCTTCCATGATCGTATCGACACGGTCTTTATCGAGCACCTTGTTAAGCAACCGCTCTGTATTTTGGAACGACCCGGTTAGCGATCCCGTTTGGCTGAACTGTTCAGCAAACTCAACGAACAGCCGTTCGACGACATTGGATGATACCGTACCGAGATTCGACATGGTTTGGGAAATCTCTTTGATCTCCTCATCATCCATCAACTCGAACAGCCGCGCCGCATGTTCCTCGCCAATGGCAAGCATCAAGATGGCCGCTTTTTCAGGTCCGGTCAGTGACCGGAAATCCTCACGAACACGCATGGCTCGGTTCGACCCTTACCGTTATTGACATTAAATACCCACGAAGAGCCAAGGTTTCGGCGCGGCCCATTATGCACCAGACTCCTGGTACAGCCAGCCACGCAGAATTGCCACAACATCTTCGGGATGCTTCTCGATAATTTCCCCAATCTTCCGCAGGCTAGAGGCTTTCACCCGGCCATCAATGCGACTGAGGTCAATCATTTCTTCAATGCTATCGCCAAGCTCAAGCGCCGGAACCATATCGCGGCCACCGCCCAGTTGCGGTAAACCGTTCGGCCCCAGCAGTTGCGCCCCGGCCCCCGCGCTTGCCATTGTCGGCACGGCATCGAACAGGCGGGCCAGCAGCGGACGAATGACCATCAGCACGACAAGAATACCGACGAGGCCCAACACCGCAATTTCAACATAGCGCATCAGGTCTTGCGTGGTCATGCCCAAGATTCTTTGCGGCGGCGGCACATCGGCATCGAGGGAGGCGAAGGGCATATTCACCACTTCAACTTGGCCTTCGGACAGACCGGCTGCCGAGGCGACCAGCGCGCGCAGGGCTGCAATTTCTTGCGCCGTCCGAGGCTCCAGTAAGACCTTATTATTTTCGTCAAACCCGGAGGTTTTGTGATCGACTAGAACCGCGACAGATTTTAGCGCAATCGCGCCGGGGTCGCGGGTTCGGTTAGTGATGCGCTTGCTGATTTCGTAGTTCAGCGTTTCTTCGGCCCGGTTGTTGCGAGACTGCGAGGTAGTGGCCCCGCCTGCCGTCGCCGATCCGGTCGGCAGATTATTCGCAATCGTGACCGATGGGTTGCCATCCGTTTCAGATTGCTCCGACGTGTCGGTCACATTCTGGCTGGAGCGCAGAACCTGCTGTTCCGGGTTGAAAATCTCTTCGGTTTCATTGACGCGGCTGTAATCAACTTCGGCAGAGGCTTCTACCCGCGCCTTGCCGAACCCGATGGAACGCTCCACAAGGTTTTCGATCTGGCGCGACATGCGCTGCTCGTAAGCAACGCGCAACTCTTCCGATTGCTCCAGAAGGGCGCCGCTGCTACCGGCTGAAACACCGCCGCGCGCTAACAGTTGGCCGCGCTCATCCGCCACCGCAATGCGTTCCGGCTTCAGGTTTGGGACAGAGGCGGCGATGATGTTTTGGATGGCAACAACCTGTGCCCGCTCCAGGCGCTGGGAATTCGTCATCCGCAACAACACCGAAGCGCTCGGCTCCTGGCGTTCGCGGGAAAACAACTCGCGGGTGGGTAGAACGAGATGCACGCGGGCGTCGCGCACATTGTCGATACCCCGAATGGTGCGGCCCAACTCGCCTTCCAGCGCGCGAAGCTGATTGATGTTCTGCACAAAGCTGGACGTGGCGAGGCCCTGGGCCTGATCGAAAATCTCGTACCCAATCGAGCCGCCCGCCGGAATGCCTTCGCCTGCCAACGTAATGCGGGTTTTGGCCACTTGCTCGATCGGCACATAAATCTGCGCGCCACCGGCCCGGATCTGGTAGGTCATGTTCATCTGGTCGAGGCGCTGAACGATCTTCGCGGCGTCTTGCTGGCTAAGGTCGCCATATAGGAGCGCCGTTTCGGCCCCCCCCATACGGGCGACGACATAGATCAGGAAGGCAATCAAAGCGACCACGACTGCGCCCGCAATCGCTAGGCGTACCGGACCGAGAGCCTTAATCTGCTGAATCAGGGCGTTCACGCGATCAACCTTTTGACAGCGGCCAGGACACGCGAGAGCGGCGCACCGGCTGTTTACGGGGCTGGAAAAGGGCTGCCGGGCGGCAACTCTTTGTCCTTCATCTCATCTTTACCGCATTTTTGCCCAGATGGGTAAAAATTGTTAGGGTGAAGTGGAAATTTTTGCCTAAAGACGTGGACTTACCCGGTTTGGTGATAGTGGCAGATCAAGAAGGTTGCGCGATTTTTAGGCTGCCTCAATTATTTTTAGGGCAAGCTGCCCTGGGGTTGGATAGCAGATTTATAAAGAAAACCTTAAGGCTTTTCAGTGTCTTGCTTCAGTCGCACTCAGCACGCTGGGGGGCTTAGGGCAAAAAATGCCGAGGGTGTGAGCCGAGTCATTAAAACTCGAGTCGATATATATTAATTAAAACAAGGGTGCAATGTCCCACGCAAAGGAATGCGGTCGGCAGGGCCAACCGCATCCATAAACTTAGCTGAGGGCTGCTATTACCGCTTCAGATCGCGGATCGTCTCGATCATCGCATCGGTGGTGGAAACGATCTTGGAGGCGGCTTGGTAGCTGCGTTGCGTTACGATCATATCGGTAAACTGATCGGCCAGATCGACGGTCGATTCCTCAAGCCGTGCGCCCAGCACGGTTCCCGCGCCATTGGTGTTGGACAGGTTGACCACCGCATCGCCACTGTCAGCCGTAATGCGATAGGCGGTGCCGCTGACCGACTCGAGACCGTAGTCGTTCACAAAGGTAACAACAGGGATGGAGGCGACGGCAACGCGCTTACCTTGATCGAACACTTGCGACAAAACGCCCAAACTATCCACTTCAAGCCCAACTACGCCCAGCGCGCCATGCCCATCGGTGGTGGAGCCGGACAAGTTGCTGGCCCCACCGAACCCGGTAACGGTCGAGCGGCCTGCGGCGTCTTGGAACCTGAAGCTCGGCCCCAGCGTGGAAATGGCGGCCCCGGTCGTGGTGTTGGTCAGGGCGACTGACCCGAGCGCAACGGACCCGGTTGGGCTAACAAGCTGCCCATCGGCATTGAAGGTGAGGGTTACGGGCGTGCTGGTTGCGGTTGCGGTTAGTGCCGTTCCGTCCGCGCTGCTGCCGCCTGTATATTGGGCCGTCCAGGTT
>JAAFIC010000038.1 GCA_013298565.1 Alphaproteobacteria bacterium
GGAAACACTCAAAATCGGGGTGAAAAAGGCGAAAAATCACCCAAAAAACACGCCTAAACCAGCGATAACGCCCCAAAAGCCCGAATAGACGACAAAATCACACGGTTATTGCGGGTGTCCAGCTGGATTCGCGCCGAAGCCTTCACGCGCTCCCCCGAAAGCCGGGATTGGGGCTTGCTGATCCGCCTGAAAGACCGAGACGTGATCGAGAAGAGTTGGATCATGCCCGCCGCCCTGCAAGCGGGGGACGGTAATATGATCCTCGAAAAATTGTTGACCTTGGGGCTGAACCTTGCCCCGCATCGCAATGCCCGAAAACAGTTGATCGATTACCTTCAGACCGCGCAACCGCCCGAAAAACGCCGTGCAGTAGCGCGCATCGGCTGGCACGACCCCGCCTTTTTGCTTCACGATGAAACCTTCTCGCCCCTGAAAACAGAAGAGTGGGTTCTCGACCAGACAGACCCCGCCGCCAGCGCGCATTTTACGCAAAGAGGCTCGCTGCCCGGCTGGAAAGAAAATCTCGCTTTTTTGGCCCAAGGCAATAGCCGCCTGATCTTTTCAATTTCCGCCGCCTTCGCCGCGCCACTATTGCACCTGACCGGCTCCGAATCCGGCGGCTTTCACTGGCGCGGCCCATCGAGTGTGGGGAAATCGACCCTATTGCACGCCGCCGGTTCGGTTTGGGGTGGTAGCCCGATGCGCGGGTTTCTAAAGTCTTGGCGTGCCACGTCGAACGCCCTGGAAGCAACCGCCGCTGGGCATTGCGACGCGCTTTTGTGCCTTGATGAATTGGGTCAAGCCGATGCCGACAGCGCCGCCGAATCGGCCTATTTGCTCGCCAATGGTCAAGGAAAGTCCCGCGCGGGGCGCACTGGAGAGGCCCGTGCGGTCACAAGCTGGCGCGTCATGATTCTCTCCTCCGGCGAAATCGGCCTCGCCGATAAAATCGCCGAATCCCGCACCCGCCGCCGGGCTGCTGCCGGGCAACAGGTCCGCTTGATCGATCTGCCCGCCGATGCCGAGGCGGGGTTCGGCGCGTTCGAGGATCTCCACGGGTTCGAAAATGCCGATGCTTTTGCCCGCGCGTTGAAATCCGCCGCGTCCGATCACTTCGGCACCCCCGCGCGCGCCTTCCTGAAACAGCTTGTCGCAGACCCCGCCACTACACTTGAAACGGTCAAAGCCTGTCAACGCCGCTTCGTCAAAACCCATTGCCCGCCGGAAGCCGATGGGCAAGTGATGCGCGCGGCGGATCGATTCGGCTTGGTGGCCGCTGCGGGCGAGTTGGCGGCGCACTTCAAAATCTGCCCCTGGCCCTCTGGGGCGGCCTTCGATGCAGCGGCGCGATGTTTTCGAGATTGGATCAAATCGCGCGGCGGCACGGAAGCCGCCGAAGAGCTTGAGATTATCGCTCGCCTCAGAGACTTCATCGCGCAACATGGCGGCAGTCGGTTCGAGCCGATGGGGAACCTGCAACCGATGAATTATCAGGGCGAAGTAGTTCTATCGAAAATCCTCAATCGCGCCGGGTTCAAACGCCCTGGGGAGAACGACGAGATTCAATATCTAATCTTTCCAACCATCTTCAAAAACGAAATCTGCGCCGGACTGGATGACCGAACTGCAACAAAGGCTCTAGCCAAACGCGGCTATCTTCAGCTCGATTCAACCGGGAAAACCCGGATTGCCGCGCGGCTTCCGGGCATTGATCGGCCCATGCGCGTGCTCTGTATCTTGCCAAGTTTGTTTGAAGAAGAGGCGGCGGAGTAACGGGGGGTAAGTAAGGTAAAATGAAATAAAACTTATATTCTTTAGATGTAAATTTAAGAATTGATAAGAATCGATATTCGCGCCAAGCCTTACAGCAACAAGGCGAAAGCGCGATGCGATCATTCTTAAAAACACTGTGGAAGACGCCGGAACAGAAAACGAGCCTCGCCGATCCCGAGCTTCTCGGGTTGCTGGCAGGCCACGGGCCGACCGCCGCCGGGGTTTCGGTAACGCCTGAAACCGCGATGCGGTGTTCGCCTGTCTTCAGTTGCGTGCGCGTGTTGGCCGAATCGGTCGCGCAATTGCCGTTGCAGATGTATCGTAAATCTGGCGAGGCGCGGGAGCGGGCAACCGATCATCCTTTGTATGATTTGATCGTTTCCGCGCCGAACGAATGGACCACCGCCACCGAATTCAAAATGGTGCTTACCAGCGCCCTTTCGTTGCATGGCAATGGATTTGCCTTCGTTAACCGAGTTGCAGGTACCGTCCGGGAAATCATCCCGCTCGACTCGCGTGCCGTGACGGTTGAAACCGATCCGGGCAGTCTGGAGCCGGTCTATAAGCTATATAGCGCGGCGGGCGTGCGGGTTCTATCCCGCCACGAGATTATTCATCTCCGGGGTATCGGCCCCGATCCGCTCAAAGGCGTTTCACCGATTACCGAAGCGCGGGAAGCTATCGGCCTTGCGCTGGTTCTGGAAGCCCACGGCGCGGGGCTGTT
Source organism: Alphaproteobacteria bacterium (assembly GCA_013298565.1). Lineage (GTDB taxonomy): Bacteria > Pseudomonadota > Alphaproteobacteria > Elsterales > Elsteraceae > Elstera. The sequence goes on from JAAFIC010000038.1 coordinate 2,498, forward strand.
CGGGCGCGGCGCGCGGCCTTCCGGGTTGCTTAAATACGCGAAAACCCTTGGGGCTGACGTGCTCGACCGCCTGCGGCAGAGTTTTGAGCGGTTTCACAAAGGCAGCGAAAATGCCGGGCGAACGCTCGTTTTAGAAGACGGGATGGAGTTTCAACCGCTGCAACTGACCAGCGTTGATGCTCAGTATTTTCAACTTAGGCAGTTTCAAATTCAGGAAATCAGCCGGTTCTTCCGGGTGCCGCTGCATTTGCTGAATGATCTTGAGCGAGCCACCCATAATAATGCCGAGGCGATGGGGCAGCAGTTTTTAACCTTCTGCCTCCTGCCCTTACTGCGAATCTGGACAGATGCCCTAAAACTAACGCTGCTCACGCCAGAAGAACGGCGCGAGTATTATTTTGAATTCATTGTGGACGATATCGCCCGCGCAAATCTTGCCGCGCGCTTCACGGCTTATAGCCAGGCGATCAACGCCGGGGTTCTGAACCCGAACGAAGCCCGTGCGCTGGAAAATCGCGCGCCTTACGAGGGTGGCGAAACCTTCATGCGACCCGTTAACACCGCTCCCGCGCCGATTACGGAAGGGGCATCCGATGCAGTTTCGTGACCTGATCGTCAAAGTAGCGGCGAACGATGCCGGGCGATTTGAAGGCTATGCCAGCCGGTTCAATGAAGCCGATGACGTGAACGACGAAATTGCGCCCGGTGCGTTCGCCGCCTCGCTGCAACAGCACGCGGATGCGGAAACCCGCCCGCTTATGCTGTGGCAGCATGACCCCGCCGAACCTATCGGGGTTTGGCTTGATCTGGTCGAAGATGGGACCGGCCTAAAAGTATCCGGCTCCCTCGTGCTGGAAAGCCCGACCGCCGCGAAAGCCTATGCGCTGCTGAAAGCCGGTGCCTTGAATGGGCTTTCTATCGGCTTCCGAACCGTCGCTGCCGAACCGCGCCCCGGTGGCGGACGCCGCATTATCGCGCTTGATCTTATCGAAATCTCTCTCGTCTCCCGCCCTGCTTTACCGTCGGCGCGGGTTGCAACCGTTAAAACCTTGAAGGATGCTGCCATGCCGAATGATACGCCTCCGGCTTCGCCCGACACCGAAGCCCGCCTTGGAACGCTGGAGCAAAGCGTTGCCACAATCGATACCCGCCTGAAAAAGGTAGAAGAGGGGGTTAGTTCCGTCGCCAAAAGCGCCGAGCGGATTGAAACCCAACTGGGTCGTTCCGGCTTGGGCGATTCGCAAAAAGCGGGTTTGGTAGAGATTGAAGCCAAGTCCTTCACCCTCTTCATTCGCCGGGGCCGCGAGGCGCTTGCTGATATGGAACTGAAGAGCCTAACGGTTTCGCCCGATACCGCCGGGGGCTTCCTGGCCCCGTCGCAGTTCGTGACGGAGATGCTGCGAAATTTGGTGCAATTCTCCCCCGTTCGGTCGATTGCGCGGGTTGCCAATACGACCAGCCCGGCGGTTCTGCTCCCGAAGCGAACGGGCGGGTTTACGGCGGCTTGGGTGGGTGAAACCGATCCGCGTCCTGCCACCACGGCCACCTTCGGGCAAAACCGCTATGACGTGAAGGAACTGGCGGCCCATGTGGACGTAAGCAATGCTCTGCTCGAAGATTCGGCTTTCGATATTGCCGCCGAACTGGCGTTCGAGTTCGCGGAAGAGTTCGGACGCGCGGAAGGGGCGGCCCTGGTCAATGGGTCTGGCGCGTTGCAGCCGGGTGGCTTTGCCAATGATCCGGCGATCACCGCCGTTAATAGCGGCGATGCGGCAGAGATTACGGCGGACGGGCTGATCGACCTCTATCACAGCTTGCCCACTGCCTACCGGGCGAAGGCCGTTTGGACAATGGCCCCGGCCACGGTGGCCGCTTGCCGGAAGCTTAAAGATACGACCGGGAATTATCTGCTGGCGACGGGCGGGATTGCCAACGCCCCGGAAACCACGCTGCTGGGGCGTCCGATTGTCGAAATGGTGGACCTTCCGGCCATTGCGGCGAACGCTTTCCCGGTGTTCTTCGGCGATTTCAAGCAGGCGTATCGTATCTTCGACCGGGTGGCCGTGAGCATCCTGCGCGATCCCTACTCGATTGCCGTCAATGGCATGACCCGCTTTCACGCCCGCCGCCGTCTTGCCGCTGGCGTTGCCAAGGCGGAAGCGCTTCGCAAGCTGAAAATCGCGGTCTAAGCGAATGCTGACGATCCTTTCCCCGGCGGGTATCCGCGCTCTCACCACACCGGAAGCCGTTCAGGCCTTTATTCTGAATGGTGAGGCGGGGCATTCGGATGCCTTGGAAACCTCCGGGGCAGGGGTTCGCCTGCAAAGCCTGATCGACCGCGCCTCAGATGTGATTGAAAGCTACTGCGGGCGGCGCTTTGGGGAAGAGACGGTTCAAGAAGTCATGCGGTTCGACCGCCCGACCGGCTCCCTTCTTCTGGCCCGCTGGCCGCTGGTTTCTATCGTCTCGCTTCAGGTGAACGGCACCAGTCTTCCTGTCGAGAGGGTCGAAGCCGATCCACAGTCGGGTATCCTCTACCGGCTTTCCGATCACGATAAGCTGATCTGCTGGCCAGCGGGCCGGGTGAGTGTGGTTTACAAGGCGGGTTATTGCTTGCCGCATCAGTCCGCATTAACCGAAGGCGAGAACGCCCCCCCTTTGCCCGATGTGATCGAGCACGCCGCGCTGATCCTGGTTCGGATAATGGCAAGCGAGTTGTATCGTGACCCTCAGGTGCAGAGCGAGGAAATCCCGCAGATTTCCGCCACGCGCTACTTCCCGCATCCCTACGGCTTGCCGCCTCAGGTGCAAGATATGCTGTCGCGCTTCCGCGTGCCGAGCGTCGGTTGATCCATGCCGAGCCTTCCCCCAACCGCCTGCGCTTGCGGCAAACGCTTGGCGTTCGGGCAGCGTTGTACCTGCACTCAGCCAAGCCGTGACCCCGAGCGGGTGCGTGCTCGCAATGCCGCCTTCGATGCGAACCGACCGACCGCCGCGCAACGGGGTTATGACGCGGCTTGGAAGAAATGTCGAAGCCTGTTTCTGGCACAGAATCCGACCTGCGTTCATCCCGACTGTCGGCAACCGGCAACGGATGTAGACCATATTATCAGCATCCGCGACCGCCCGGACTTGCGCCTGAGTTGGTCAAACCTCCGGCCTTTCTGTCATTCCCATCATTCGGCCCGAACAGCGCGCGATCAAGGCTTTGCCCGTCCTGGCAGAAACTCCCCGCCGCCTGCCGATGCCGTACCCAAGCTGCGCTATGGTCATTTCCCCCTGTCGATAACGCTGGTGTGTGGACCGCCCGCGTCGGGAAAGACCAGCTATGTGAAGAGCCAAGCACGAACGGGCGATCTTATCATTGATCTGGATTCGATAGCGGCGGCGCTTTGCCTCTCACAGCCGCACCTTCAATCCATCGATGTTCTGCCCTTCGCCTGGGAAGCCCGTGATGCGCTGTATGCCCGGATTGCCGGAGGGTCGAAGAAGCCAGGGCAGCGCGCTTGGATCATCTGCGGCGGCGCAAGAGCCGAGGACCGGCGGCGCGTTGTGCAGGCGACCGGCGGACGCCCTGTTAGTACCGTCATGCTCTTTATCAATGCTTCGGAATGCGTGCTGCGCTTGAGCCGCGATCATGACCCGCGCCCCCGTTCCGAGATGGTCGCCGCTATCGAGGCTTGGCACCGAAACTATGAGCCGGACCCTCTGGCCGAGACAATCAACCTCTCCCAAAGCATGCCCTAGACGCATAGCGCGAGGGGATAGGGGGGTTCGAATTTTCGGCAGAGACCCCCGAGACCGTACGGGGGTGGTCTCGCGTGTGATTTCCTCGAAATTGGGATTCTCAGAAGTCATGCGCTTCGCGCATATCACAGATAGGAGACGCTAAAATGAAAGGACGGAAACCGACCGCGCAACCCGCTGCTTCCGCCGCCGCTCAGCCCTCGCCAGAATGCCCCGCGCCGCCCGTTTGGCTCACTGCCAGCGCAAAAGAGGAATGGGGGCGGGTCGCGCCGCTATTGCAGGCGCGCGGGCATCTAACCCCCGACACAATGGCCCTCTTCGAAAGCTATTGCATGGCGGCAGGCTTAGCGAAGGACTGCTACACTGGCAAGGATGAACGCACGCCGTCGCTGAACCTTTGCGACGATCCCGAGCCGATGACGGCGGGTCAATCGAAGCTGTTCTTCAATGCCATGCGGGAAGTGCGGCTGCTGGCGGGAGAGTTGGGATTGACACCCACGCGCCGCCCGGCGGACGCGGAAGCCCCGCCAAGCGCGAACAACCCCTGGGGATCGGACCTATGAACGATCTTCCGAAAGGTTGCTTCGCGGGCAGCCGCTTTCTTGCCGCGCCGATCCCCGATCCGTTGGGCTATGGTCAGCGGGCTGTTGACTTCATCCAGCGCCTGACCCTCACTGAAGGCGCGCGGGCCGGGCAAAACTTCATGCTCGACACCTGGCAAGAGGCGATCATTCGGAAGGTCTACGGGGACGTGGACCCGCAAACCGGCTTACGGAAAATCCGCACCGTTTTTCTGCTTTTGCCGCGCGGGAATGGCAAAACAACTTTCACGAGTGCAATCGGCCTGCTGGGGCTGTTCGGGCCGGAGCGCGACCCGGCGGGACAGGTAATCTCAGCGGCGGCGGATCGGGAACAGGCGGGGATTGCTTACGCCAGCAGTGCCCGCATGATCCGCGCCGATCCCTGGTTAAGTCAGGCAACCGAGATTGTCGATTCGCGCAAGGCGCTTCGTCACCCGAAGAGTGATTCGGTCTATCGGGCAATTTCCCATGAAGCCTTCTCCAAGCATGGCCTCTCGATCCATCTCCTCCTTGCCGATGAAATTCATGCTTGGCCAAGCCGGGAACTTTGGGATGTGCTCGTAACCTCCCAAGGTAAGCGCACCGCGCCCCTGACCTTTGTAACGACAACCGCCGGAGTAGGGCGCGGCTCCCTCGCCTGGGATTTGTACGATTATGCCGTGAAGGTAGAACGGGGTGACGTGCAAGAAGAAACCTTCCTGCCGGTTCTCTTCCAAGCCCCGCACGATTGCGATTGGACCGATGAAGCGATCTGGCACGCGGTAAATCCGGCCCTAACCTCCGGCTTTCGGTCTATCGAAGAAATGCGGGTCACGGCCCGCCGGGCGGCTGAAATTCCGGCGCAACGAGAGATGTTTCGGCGGCTGTATTTGAACATCTGGGGGGATTCTGCTGCTGTGACCTGGGTTGATATGCCGGTATACGACGAAGGGGATGCCGCGCGCCCGGTTGAGCTTTCCGATTTCAGGGACAAGCCCGTCTTCATCGGGGTAGACCTCGCCAGTGTTTCCGACTTGGCTGCCGTCTACTGCGTTGCCCGTGCCGATGATGGGGGCTGGCTAATTTGGGGGCGGCAATATTGCCCGGCGGAACAGTATCGCAAGCGGGTGGCCGATAATCTGCCCTATGCCGAGTTCGAGGCCTCCGGGCGGCTTGTGGTGACGGAAGGCAATGCGATCGACCTTAGCCGGATCATTGCCGATCTGGTGGACCTTTGCGCCGAATTCGCCGTGGAAGAAATCGCAATCGACCGCTACGGCGCGGTGAGCTTTATGCAGAACCTGATTGAGCGGAACCTGCCAATAACCCAGTTCAATCAAGGCACCGTTACTATGAACGGCCCGTGTAAGGAGATTGAGCGGGCAATTCTTGAGCGGCAGTTCCACGCGGGCGGCGATCCGATCTTGCGGTGGAATTTCTGCAATGTCCGGGCTGAACCGGATTCGGGTGGCAATATCAAATTCGCCAAAAATAAGAGCGTCGGTAAGATCGATGGGTGCGTTGCCGTGGCGATGGCGATTGGCCGCGCCCTATTCTGCGATATTCAGCCACCTTCGCCCTATGAGCACGTTCGGCACGGGGAGTTCCTGGCGATCTAAACTCAGAAATAGAACCATCGAATTGAACGGAAGCGGGGCCATTGTGCCCCGCTTTCTTCATGCGTTTCGGCTCCCTAATCGACGGCAAAAGCCCCTTCGCTGCGGGCCGATCTTGTTACACCTGTTACACTGCCCAATTTTGCATAGTGTAACAGCGAGATTCCTATAACCTATTGAAATATATAATATATATGTGTGTGTCACACTGTTACACTTGTTACACCCGCTTTTGTGTAACTGGGAAAATCTCAAGGCATTTGGAGAGTTTATCACCAGTCTGGTTACTGATCGGTTACTGCTGGCTTTTTGCCGCTGGCGCGGTTGGCGCTAAGTCCTTGAAAAGATTGGCGCACCCGAAGGGATTCGAACCCCTGGCCTCTGCCTTCGGAGGGCAGCGCTCTATCCAGCTGAGCTACGGGTGCATCGCGGTTAAAACCGGGCTTTCGCAGCGGACCTTAGCGAAGGGGGCGGCGGAGTGCAACCCCCTTCGCGTTTGGTTCTCTGGGTTAGAAGGCGACGCGCAGACGGCCTAGAACGCGGTGGTCTTTGCCGTCGCCGCCCACGCTGGTATCGCCATCGAAGCTGGCGGTGTAGCGGTCGCCGAAGCCAGCGGCCACGCCTGCCGAAAGGCGCAGTACGGTTTTGTCGCCATTATTCGTTCGCACGCTGTGGCTCACGCCGGGCTGGCTAACGATGCGGCTGGTGATAGCGCGCGAACGGTCGTTCAACTCGTGCTCAATCACGGCGGCGGCGCGCGGAACGACGGTTGCACCATCGAGGCTTAGTTTATAATTGGCCTGAACCCCAGCGCGGGCAACGAAGGAGGTAAAGCGCTGCTTATCGACTTGGCGGGCAACCCCGGCAAAGCCGCTTTCGGTGTACCCGTCGAGGCTGACGACGCTATAGCGCAACCCGCCGAGCGGCCCGAAGGCGAAATCGCCCATTTTGAACGCATAGCCTGCTTCAAGCCCGGTTGTTACCGTGCGGCCCGACGTATCGGTGCTTAAGGATGGCGCGCCGACAAAGCCGGTTGTGCGGGTGATCTTGTTGAAATCATTCATCCCGGCGGTGGCGGTCGCGTCGATGTACCAAGCATCGGCGAACAGCGAGGCGTAGAGCGCGCCCCGGAAGCTGTTTTGCTCCACTTTGCCAAGACCGCTGCCGATCTTACCCTCGCTCATGCCGTAACCGAGCGCCGCCCCAATGAGGAACTGGTTGCCCACGCGATAATCGGCCCCGAGGGTGAAGGCGGTGTCGGTGTAATCCAGCGCGGCTTCGGTACTGCTGCTGTCGCGCTCGCCCCACCCGTAGTTGGCGGCAACGAAGACTGAGAAGGGCTTATCCTTATCGCCGCTCTGAGTGGCGCCGGGTAGGGCTGAACCCGCCAAGCTCATGCCGCCCGCGCCGCCGCGCCGGGCGTATTGCCGGGCGGAAACATCGCTGTTGAAGCCGCGCGCTGTGGCTTCGGCCAAGCGTCCGGGGGCCGATTGAACCGCAGTGCCGGTCAGGTTTGCGGCAACGTAGGTTGCGTAGATCTGATGGATTGCTGCCGTGGGGTGAACGCCATCCCAAAACAAAAATTGCGCTTGCGTGGCCGCCGAGCCGCCAACGCAGGCTGCCGTTTGCAGGCATTGCGCGGTGGTGTTTGATAGCCCGTATTTCGACGGGTTGCCTTGCATATCGGTGAAGAGGGCGGCGGTGTCGATCACATAGATATTCGCGCCAAGGCCCCGGCCCACGCTGCCCATTGTGGTGGCAAGGTTGGCGTTATGGTTTGTCGTAATCAGGTTAGCCGTTGCCACGGCGGTTGCACCATTGGCTGAGACCGACGGGGTTGCGCCCAACAGCGGCAGGTTCGGTACGATCACTTCGCGCGCGCCAACGCGAATCAGCGCCTGGGTTTGCCCAGCGAGATTGCCAATCGTACTGGCGATTTGAGTCGAGATCGTCGTTTGCGCTTGGGTAGGGGACTGCGTAGCGACCGCGCCCAGGGTCGCGAAATAATCGTTGGCACCGCCCCAAACAACAACGAGATCGCGCCCACCCACCGTGCGCCCGCCGCCTAAGAAACTATTAACCTGAGATTGCATACCGACGTTCGGAATGCCTGCATTATGAGTGGTGCCGGTCAGCGCGCCACCTACGGCATAATTCGTGCTGGGGGTATAAACGAAGTTGAGCAGGCTCGGCAGGCGTTCGGCATAAGTCGCGCCATTGGAAAAGCGGCCTTGAAAATAAGGTGCGGGCGGCTGCCCGGTGAGGCGGAACAGATTGCCGTTATCGCTCAGGCTATCGCCGAACACATAAAGGCCGCTGTAACTCTGCCCGAAAGCGGGTGCCGTGAGTGCCGTTGCTGCGACCAAGGCCGCGCCAATCCAAATCCGCATTGTGTTTCCCCCGACTGTGCCGTTTGTAAGGCTTATTATAGTTGGGAATTGTGACCATAGGTTTACGTTGACGCAAGCCAGTTTTCTTTTTGGTTAATCGGCCCCGGAATGCCCTGGAATCTGTCGATCTTGCCGCTCTAGGCCAGAGGGCAGGGGCGCGTCCTGGTTGAACACCCAGGTGGCGATATCTTGAATAACAATTGGCGCTTGCCGGTCGCGGGTTAGCAGGTGCCAGCCGTCGGGATAATAGGCAAAGCGCCAGGATGCGCCTTTGTGCAGGTGGTTGTAACGGGCTAAAAGCTGGGCAGTGGGGGTTTTCGGGATGATTTCATCCTTCGCGCCATACAAAAATAGCGTGGGGATGGCATCGGTCCCGCCGCGTTTAAGGGCCGAGTCCATCAGATCGACTAGCCCGTAGACTGTATCGAGCCGGGTGCCTTTCAGCACCAGCGGATTGCGGCCCAAAGCGTTTAGCATCGGCTCATTATCGGATGGACGAACGCCGAGGCCCTGGCCCGTCGGGCTAAAACCGGGGAATAGGCTGGCGGTCACATCGAGCGCCAAGCTTGGAAACCAGCCGAGGGCTTGCCGCCCAAGCACTGCTGGGGCTGACAGAATGATCCCGCGCACGCCGGGCAGTTGATCGCGGGCGGCGGCGAGCAGGGTAATCGCCCCGCCCATGCTTTCGCCGAGCACATAAATCGGCACGTCGGCATACTGCTGCCCTGCGAGGCGTACGATGGTTTCGAGATCGTTGACGAACCCGTCTTCCCCCACCCAACGGCCCACCAATGGGGCCTCGCCGAAGCCGCGCAGATCAATCCCAAGGGTTTCGATGCCCTGGCGTGCCCAATCTTCCGCAGCATCGGCAATGAAGGTGCCATAATCGTTCATGCCGTGTAGTGCGATGATGACCGCCTTGCAGGGGCCATGTGCCTTGGTGGCGCGCACGGGCAGCAACCCGCCGTCGGACATGCGGGCTGAGTGCGCCGATAGGAGGGGGGCTGCAATTGGCGGCCCCAGTTTCATCGGTTCGGGCGGCGCGCACCCCGGCAAAGACAGGGACAGGCTACCGAACATGAGAATACTCCTGAGCAGGCGAAAGAGGCGCGCGGAGGGGCGGGGCATAGCTCATGCCGCCTGCGGTCCCGCCGCGATGGGGCGGGTGAGTTGGAGAAAAACATCTTCTAAATCGGCCTCGGCAGTGCGGAGATCGGCAATAACGAACCCCGCGTCGGCGACAGCGGCCAGCACGCGCGGCACAAGGCCATCGAGGCGACGGTGGCGGAAGAGCAGCGTCTCGCCGCCCACCTGTTGCGCGCCCAGGCTTATCAACTCCGGCGGTAGCGGTACGGGGAGGGGGGCGGCGAGCGTAATATAGAGTTCTTTGCCATCCAACCGCGCCAGCAGCGCTTCTTTCGTATCGTTCACGCGCACCTTGCCATCGGCGATAATGGCAATACGGTCGCAGAGTTCTTCGGCTTCTTGCAGATAATGAGTGGTGAGCAGAACGGTCACGCCTTGGCGGTTGAGATCGCGCACATTCGCCCACAGTTGTTGACGCAACTCGATGTCCACGCCTGCCGTCGACTCGTCCAGCACCAGAATCGGCGGGGAATGGACCATCGCCTTTGCCACCATTAATCGCCGCCGCATTCCGCCCGACAGCGTGCGGGCGTAGGAATTGGCTTTATCGGTCAGGCCAACGGTTTCCAGCAGTGCATCCGTGCGGCGCGCGGCTTTGGGGACGCCGTAAAGCCCTGCTTGCAGGTCCAGCAGCGCGCGCGGCGTGAAAAAAGCGTCGATATTCAACTCTTGCGGCACAATACCGATGGAAGCGCGGGCGCGGCGCGGGTCGGTATCGAGATCTGACCCCCAGATCGTCACCTGCCCCGCGCTTTTTAGCACCAACCCCGCCATGATGTTGATGAGGGTCGATTTCCCGGCCCCGTTCGGCCCTAGCAGCGCAAACAGCGAGCCTTGGGGAATATCGAGATCAATCCCCTTCAGGGCGTGCTTCGCCGGGCCGGTGCCGTGGCGACGATAGGTTTTTTCTAGGCCTCGGATGGAAATGGCAGGGGGAGGGAGCATTGAGCAGTCCAAAGACGAATAACCCTTCAGTCATGCCTGGTTTTTGGAGTTCAGGCCAGAGGGAAAGGTGAATTTCGAGGTTCGCAGCGATTCACTGACAAAAGTCATGACCGTAGTATCAAGGCTTTCTTGCATCAAATTTTTTATAAAAATCTCGGTTAGCAGGCAGCCACACAAAGGTAACAGCAGGAGGGGGCAGGTACTATCGGCGGCGCGGTGGGGGCACCCCAGATCACGACCGCATTGCAAAGGGCGATCATTTTGAGCCATGTTACTCATATGAAGCGCGTCGCTCCCACTCCCGCCCCGTCTTACTACGAAGCCACCCTGGCCCCGCCGCGCCCGCCGCGCGCGCGCCTGCGCGGGGAGGTTGAGGTGGATGTTGCCATTTGCGGCGGTGGCATTTCGGGTATCAGCGCGGCCCTACACTTGGCTGAACGTGGCCTGCGGGTAGCAGTGTTGGAAGCGGGAACGGTCGGTAGCGGGGCGTCTGGCCGCTCCGGCGGGCAGATTCTCAACGGGTTTTCGGCAGGGCAATCGGCACTCGAAGCCCGCTATGGTCTTTATAAAGCCCAGCAACTTTATGATTTGTCGCGTGAAGCCGTGCAGATGGTGCGAGATCGCGTGACCCGCCACGCCATTGCCTGCGATTTCATGGAGGGTGCCATCACGCTCGCCCTCAAACCCCGCCATCTGACCGAGTTTAGGGCCGAGGCGGCGCGCATGGCCGCGCATTACGATCAATCGACCCTGGAAGTTTGGGATGCCGAGCAAGCCCGCGCCGTCGTTCGGTCCCCGCTCTATTGCGGTGGCCTTTACGATCCCAGTGGCTGTCACCTTCATCCGCTGAACTACACCCTCGGGCTAGCGCGCGCGGCGGAAGCGGCGGGGGTGGCGATCTATGAGGAAAGCCGCGTTACCGCCTGGGCCTCCGGCACGCGCCCCATGCTGGCAACGGCGGAAGGCCGCGTGCGCGCGAAAGAGGTCATCTTCTGCGGTAATGCCTACTTAGGGCGGTTGGTGAAAGACCTGTGGCCGCTTATTATGCCGGTCGCAAGCTGTATTATCGCCACCGAACCGCTGGGCGAGCGGCTGCAAAATTGTCTCAGCCGTCCACTTTCGGCGTGTGATGCAAATATTGTTCTGGATTATTTCCGACCTACGGGCGATGGCCGTATCCTCTTCGGTGGGCTGGCGAATTACTCGGGCCGGGAGCCGCGCGATATTGCCAAAGCGCTACAGCCCCGCCTTGCGCGCGTGTTTCCGCAGATAGCCGATGCCAAGGTAGCGTTCGGCTGGGGCGGCTTGATTGATATTACCCCCCGGCGGGAGCCGCAGATGGGGCAGTTGGAGCAAGGGGTGTGGTTCGCTCACGGCTATTCCGGCCACGGTTTAGCGCTGGCAACGCTATCGGGCGCGCTGCTGGCCGAAGGGATTTGCGACCGCTCCGACCGCTTGGCGTTGCTAGAGTCTTTGCCGCGCCCCGCGTTCCCCGGCGGACGTTTTCGCACCGCAGCCCTGATCGCAGGTATGGCCGCAATGCGGCTAAAAGACGCATTTTGATAGTTTAATTGCGACTTAAAAATCATTAAAACGCCGGGAAAACGGCGACGTATGGATGACAATCCCTGCGAATCACGCCATACTTATAAGACAACAAACGAAGCGATGTAGAGATTGTAATGTGATGAGTATCACCGCAGATAGAACCGTTACGGCTGAGACGGCGCTAAAACGCCTTATCGAGATCGGTACGGCGCTGGCGGCAGAGCGTAATCCCAATCGTCTGCTCGAACTAATCATCGTCGGCGCGAAAGAATTATCCAATGCTGACGGTGGCACGCTCTATCTGACAACCGATACCGATGGCTTGCGCTTCGTTATTCTGCGGAACGATACGCTGGGGTTTGCCAAGGGCGGCACGACGGGCGAGTTGGTGCAACTACCGGACCTGCCATTGCACCGCGCCGATGGCAGCCCCAATCATAATAATGTGGCGACCTACACGGCGCTGACCCATAAAATCATTAATATCGACGACGCCTATCACGCCAAAGACTTTGATTTCTCGGGCACTAAGCGTTTCGATGAAACCACGGGCTACCGATCGCAGAGTTTCCTCACAGTGCCGCTGTGTAACCATCTTGGCGATGTTGTAGGGGTATTGCAGCTTATCAACCGTAAGAACCCAATTACCGGGGCGGTGGAGGTGTTTGGGGGCGATCTTGTGCCCTTGATCGAGGCGCTAGCTAGTCAGGCTGCGATGGCGCTCACCAACCAGCAGCTTATTTTAGAGCAGCGCAATCTATTTGATGCGTTCATCAAGCTGATGGCTGGCGCGATTGATGCGAAATCGCCCCATACCGGCGGCCACTGCCAGCGCGTTCCGGCGCTCACCGAAATGCTGGCGGCGGCGGCGTGCCGCGAAACCGAGGGGCCGCTGGCAGACTTCGATTTGAACGACGACCAATGGTACGAATTGCGCGTGGCGGGCGGCCTGCACGATGTGGGCAAAGTAACGACGCCGGTTCACATTATGGACAAGGCGACCAAGCTCGAAAAAATCTGCGACCGTATTGAGGAAATCCGTGCCCGCCATGAGGTTTTGCGCCGCGACGCGCAAATTGCCTATTGGCGGGGGCAAGTTGAAGGCGGCGACGAAAAAGACCTGGCCGCGACCTGCGCCGCACGTATCGCCGAGATCGACGAGCAGTTCTTGTTCTTACGCCAAGTAAATTTCGGGACGGAGTTTACCCCCGATGACAGCGTGGACCGCATCAAAGCCATCGCGACCCAAACCTGGGGCGTGGAAGGCGGGTTGAAGCCGCTGCTGCTGGAAGATGAGGTCATGAACCTTTCTATCCGCCGTGGCACGCTCAATGCTGAAGACCGCAAGATCATCAACGATCATATCGTGCTCACCATTCAAATGCTCGATGCGTTGCCGTTTCCAAAGCTGCTGAAGAATGTGTCGGAAATAGCGGGTGGCCATCACGAGAAGATGGACGGCACGGGCTATCCCAAGGGCTTAAAGCGCCACGAAATGTCTCTGCCGGCGCGGATGATGGGGATTGCCGATATTTTTGAAGCGCTAACCGCCGCTGATCGCCCCTATAAAAAGCCTAAGCCGATTTCTGAATCTATCGCGATCATGGCCCGGATGAAGCAGGACAACCATGTTGATCCTGATTTGTTTGATCTTTTCCTCCGTAGCGGCGTTTACCGCGACTATGCCGAGAAGTTCTTGCAGCCAGACCAAATTGATCCGGTTGATATTAACCAATATATCGCGCCCAATTTTAATCCGAAGGGTGCCTGACGATTTTTAAGAGTCGGGAATCTATTGCAGGCCCCTAGCAAAGCTGCCATGCTTAAACTACATGAATGGTGTCGAGCGTGGATGGAGCCTAAAATGAGGCTTCTACGATGCGATCACAGGAGACGGGCGATGGATGCAATTTTTCTCACTTTGCTGGTGAGCCTTGCAGTTCTTGTGTCCGTAATGCTTGCGGTGGCCAAAGGCCCCGTTCAGCAGGCGGTTCCGGTTCGAGTGCGCCGTTCGCGCCGTTGATCCGTTTTAACGGCGGCTAATTTTCGCTGTGATGCGAGTTAAGCATCGCCTTGGTCTCTGCACGCTCCTCATTCAGCTTGCAGCTTGCTCACCTTCTGCGCTGCCACTAGTGGGGACGCAGGAGGCGCTAAGGGATACGCAGGGTTTACACCCGGTGTCGCGGCCAGTCTTGGCGGTTGTACCCGTCCCCGCGCCGGTTTCTGAGCAACCTCAGTTTGTGTCCGATACGCCCCTCCAGCAGGGGCGGCCTGCGTGGTACAAGCGCTCCAAATTTACCCATACAACGGCAACCGGCGAGGCGCTGGATGATGGTTTGTTCACAGCGGCCCATCTTACACTGCCGTTAGGCTCTTACCTGCGGGTCGTCGATACGGCAACCGAGACCTCGGTTATTGTCCGGGTGAATGATCGTGGGCCGTATTCGCAAGTCTATGTCATTGATCTCAGTAAATCTGCCGCTGCTGCCTTGGGGGTGTTTCGCAATCCCAAGATGATCGTGCGGTTGGAGCCTTTGTCGGGTGTTCCCGCAACGCCTGTCCCGGTTTCTACGTTGCCCACCGGCGCGGCAGCCCTCGCGGCGTTGGGCGGGGGCAAGCCGAAAGCGGCGGTTAAGAATCCTGCCGCTCCTCCTAAGCCTGTTGCAGCCAAGCCTACTCCCGCAAAACCGAAAGTGGCTACCGCTGCGAAACCGGTTGCGAAAAAGCCAGCGCCCCCAAAGCCGTAGCGTTGTTTTTACCGTTCCGTCAGCTTGAACTCGATCCGGCGGTTACGGCGGCGGGCGGAATCATCGTCGCGCGGGTCGAGCGGCTGGAACTCCCCGAAGCCCGTGGCGGCTAAGCGATCAGCAGGCACGCCCTGGTCGATCATGAATTTCACTACCGAGATGGCGCGCGCGGTCGAAAGCTCCCAGTTAGACGGAAACTGCGCCGTGCGGATTGGCACGCGGTCGGTATGCCCATCGACGCGCAAGACCCAGCTAAGGTCTGCGGGGATGCGCGGGGCGACGTCCTTAATAACGGCGGCCAGTCCCGCCAACTGCGTGCGCCCGGCCTCGCCTAAGTCTGCCGAGCCGACATCGAATAAGACCTCCGATTGAAACACAAACCGGTCGCCGACAATCCGCACTTCTTGGCGCTCGCCCAAAACTTCCCGCAAACGCCCGAAGAACTCCGAACGGTAGCGCGCCAACTCCTCCACCTTGGAGGCCAGGGCGGCGTTCAGACGTTTGCCGAGATCAACGATTTGAACGTCTTGCTCCTTGGCCTTGGTTTCCGATGCTTCAAGCGCGGCGGCAATGCGGGCCAGTTGCTCGCGCAAGGCTTGCATCTGGCTGTTGAGAAGGTCCACCTGCTTTTTTGCCTCTGCCGACAGGGTTTTTTCCCGCGAAAGCTCGCCGCCCTGCACTTCACCGCGCGCCAGCAACTCGGCCAATTGAATATCGCGCTGGGCAATATCGCGCTGGGCCAGCACGGTGCGCTCTTCGGCGGTGGATAGCCGGGCTTCCAACTCCTTCGAGCGGTCGCGTAAGGCCCCTAACTGCTTATCGCGGTCCTCCACCTGCCCACCGAGGGCGGCAACCTTGGCTTCCAACTCGCCCCGAACCCGGCGCAACGCATCTATATCGGCCTTAAGGCTGGCTAACTCCCGCAGGTGAACCTCAATCGTCGCGCGGTCAGCCTGAATCGCCCGGTTGGCGGCTTCCAGATCGGTAGCGCTTTTTTGATTGAGGCCCTGAAGTTCTGCCAGCCGTGCGTTCGTGTCGGTCAGCCTTCCGGTTAGGCTATCGCGCTCGGCCATCACTGAGGCCAAGCGACCAATCGCCTCATCTCTTGCCGTGGCGGCGCTTTGCAGATCGACCGTGAGCCGCCCGAGGCTAAGTTGTAGTTCCGCCGAATTGGCTTTTTCTAGCGCCAGCATGTCGGAAAGCTGGGCGATTTGATCGGTGAGCTTCGACAGCGCCTCATCCCGCCCGGAGAGAGCTTGGTTGAGAAAATACTGCGCCAGCACGAACACCAGAATCAGAAAAATAATGACGATCAGCAGTGTCGAGAGCGCATCGACAAAACCCGGCCAGTAATCGACCGGGTTATTGCGTTGTCGCCGCGAGTTTCCCGGCACGGTCTAACGCTCCTGCTCGTCGGCTAAGGCGGCGATCGTGCGGGCGAGCAGGCGGATTTCGGCACGCACTTCCTGGATCAACTCGGCCCGCCCGTGGCGTTGATCGTCCAGCAGTTGACTGAGATGCAGATCAAGGTTCCGCAGGTGGCTGCGCGAGACTTCATCGACCGGACTTGACGGTTTCTCGCGGCTAGATAGATGCTCCACCAGCGCATTCAAGGCGCTGTTCGTGGTCTGGCGGCCATCTTCCGTGCGGGCCAGGGTGCGTTGCAGCGCATCGAGACTATCGGCGGTTTGCTCTAGCAAAGCTTGAATATAGGCCGGAACGGAGGCGTCGCCCTCGCTGGCTGGCCCTGCGTTGCCGATGCGCGTTAGGCTCGCGAGCCACTCTTCCAACTCATTATAGAAGCGGCTTTGCGCGGCGCCTGCCTGCAAATCGAGAAACCCAAGCACCAGCGACCCCGCCAATCCGAACAGGGAGGAGCTGAAGGCAGTTCCCATTGCCGATAGGGGCGTGGCGAGGCCCTTTTTCAAATCCTCGAACGCCGCCACGGCGTCGCCGCCCCCGAACGAGAGCTTGCCCACCACATCGCCAACGGACTCAACGGTTTGAATAAGGCCCCAGAAAGTTCCCAGCAGCCCCAACAGCACCAACAGCCCAATGAGATAGCGGGAAATATCGCGCCCCTCATCCAACCTTGCGCCGATGCTATCGAGCAGCGAGCGCGTGGCGGTTGCAGACAGGCTGAGGCGCGTGCGCCGCTCCCCCAGCATTGCCGCCATTGGGGCGAGCAGTTTCACTGGAATGGCGACGGCAGCCGATTGATTGCGCTGGTAGTTTTCCAGCCACGCAATTTCTGGCGATAGCATGAGCACTTGCCGGACGATGAAGATAATCCCCAGCAGCAAACAGCCCAGAATGACGCCATTGAGGCCGGGGTTATGCAGAAACGCATCTTTTAGAACGCCCGATAGCGCCACCGTTACCGCCGTTCCCAAGGCCAAAAATAAGCCCATGCGGATCAGGTAGCGCCGGGTTCCCGTCAAATGATGCAGCATTGGTGAGAGCCAGTCTTCAAAATGGGCCTGGGGGAAGATTTAAGGCGCGGTCAGTTCAACATCGACCCGGTCTGCGGGGCCGTCGGCAACCTGCCCGCCCAGCGCACGCACATCGACACGGGCAGTGCTCACGCCCCTCTCCGCGAGGAAACTTCGCAGCGTCAGCGCGCGGTTTAGCGACAGGCGGCGGGCTTGGCTCGCAGTTTCGGGCGTGCCCGCTGCATAGGCGCTAATCAGAATCCGGCGATCCGGTTGGCTCTGCACCAGCTTCAACAGACTATCCAGCGCCGGGCGAGTCGTGGTGGGAAGGTCCGCACTGTCCGGCAGGAACAGAATGCGCGCGCCTTTCTCGGTCATCGTCGGGCTGGGGACGGTCGGGCCTGGCACGGCGACGGCTGGGGTTGCAACGCGGGCAGGCACGGATGCTGCGGGCGGCGCGATGGCGGCAACACGGGGGGCAGGTGGTGGTTCTGCCGTTGGTTCTGCCGTTGGTTCTGGAGGGGCTTGCGGTGGGACTTGTGGGGGAGGGCCGGGATTGGGCCTCGGTGATTGCGGCGGGGCGGCGGCGGGAATCACGGGAGGTTCAACAGGCGCTGCGGTTGGAACGCTCGCCTGAAGCGGCGCGGGCGGGGTTGGCGTGGTCGGTGCCACGCGCGATGGCGGGGCGGCTTTCACCTTTTGCGGCGGAATCTGATTGATTTTGCTGCGGGGCGGGGCAGGCGGGGCGGGCAGAACGCCCATACTCACACCGGGGCGCGCGCTGCTACCGCCCAAGGCACCGAGCACGTCTTCATCAACGACAACGGCGCTATTGTTGCGGCCCGCGCCATACAGTTGAGCGGTGGCGGCAGATGGGACGGTCAACGCAGCCAGAACAAGGCCGGAGGTTAGCAACCCAACCCCGCGCACGAACCCAACCCTGTTCTGAACCCTGCTCATCTCCCACTCCCCATTGTCCGCTTTAGGCTTAGAGCGCCGCGTGCCCCCGCGTTTATCTCTTGGCGGAGCCTACGCGCGGCGGCGGTTAAAATCCAGGCTTACGCTTCGGATGTATCCGCCTTGGGCGCGGCGCGCGGTGCAGGCGGTGTCGCTTTCCGCAGCAACTGGCCCAACTTATGATGTAACGAGTCGTTGGCCGCCACAACACTGCGGGTTTCGAGCATCCGAGTGCCGCCGGTAATATCCGACGAATAGCCCCCGGCTTCTTTCAGCAGAACCAAGCCTGCCGCCATATTCCAGGGGTGCAGCCCTTCTTCCCAAAAACCATCAAGACGCCCGGCGGCGACGTAAGCGAGGTTGAGCGAAGCCGAGCCTAAGCGACGGATGCCGCCCGTTTGCGCCATTATCACTGCAACCTGCTTCAATGCACGCTCTTGCCCCGGCTGGCCGCCTGCGGGCAGACCGCAGCCAATCAGCGCCCCGCTTAGATCGCGCCGGGCGGAAACCCGCAAGCGCGACTCATTCAGGAACGCCCCGCCGCCCTTTTCGGCGTGAAACATCTCATGCTTCACGGGGTCGTAGATTACGCCGGCAATCATCTCCCCCTCGCGCTCCAAGCCAATGGAAATGGCGAAATGGGGCAGGCCGTGCAGGAAGTTCACTGTGCCGTCCAGCGGATCGACGATCCAGCGATTCACGCCGTCGCCCTTAACCTCGCCGCCCTCTTCCAGCAGGAACCCATAACCGGGCCGGGCTTTTTCAAGCTCCTGGCGCAAGGTTTCTTCGGCCTTGATATCGGCCTGGGACACGAAGTCGGCAACGCCCTTACGGCTTACCTGGAGCTTCTCCACTTCCCCGAAATCGCGCACTAACCGAATCGCGGCTTTTTCCGCCGCCTTAGCCATAACGGTAATGATGGCGGAACGCGCCATAACCTAACCCTTTCAAAGAACGACGCGGATCGGGATAGCCCAATCCGCGCGCACATCCATTTCACACCGGCAGACGGAGAGAACCGCTACCGTTCCCAACAATTTTAGCCCTTGAAGCGTTCGACGTAAGAGCCGTCTTCCGTCAAGACCACAACCTTAATCCCGGCTTCCACATGGGGCGGGATCATGATTCGCATCCCGTTTTCCAGCTTGCCCGGCTTGTAGGAGGAGGAGGCGGTTTGCCCCTTCACGACCGGATCGGCTTCCACCAGTTCCAGAACCACTTGCTGCGGCAGGGAAACGCTGATCGGCGTACCTTCGTACAGCGAGATTTGCACTTTCATGCCGTCTTGCAAAAACCCGGCCTTTTCGCCTAGCAGTTCTACCGGAACGCCAATCTGGTCGTAGGTTTCGGGGTTCATGAACGTCAGCAGGCTATCGTCGCCGAACAGGAAGGTGAAATCTTCGTCGTCAATCCGCACCCGCTCCACCGTTTCGCCCGAGCGGAACTTATCGTCGCGCTTGATGCCGGTGCGAAGGTTCCGCATTTCTACCTGAACGAAGGCACCGCCCTTACCGGGCGAGACGTGATTGGCTTTCAGAATTGCCCATAGGCCCGTTTCGGTCTCAAGCACATTACCTTGGCGCAGTTCGTTCGCATTAATTTTCATCGGAAAAACCTGTTGTCCTGTCGGTCTTTGGAATAAGGCGCGCGGAACCTAGCAGCTTGCGCGGGCTAGGGCAACGGCAGCGGTAAGGCCCGAACGCGGTTGCCCTATGATTTTGCGGCTTGGGGCGCAAATATCGTTAAGCGCTCACTGGCATGGGCGATGGTGATGGGCAAGGTGCCGATAACATCCCCATCGGCCTGAACCGGCTCGCCCGCTGGTCCCTCGACGCGCAGGCGTTGGATTTTTTGGCGCTTGAGGCTGGGGAGCTTCGGCAACAGCCCCATCGGCAAAGCCCCGGCATACACCAGCGCGGCCCAACGCCCGGCTTTGGTGAAGCTGGCGGCAACTAAGGCGGGATCGGCCAAATTGGCTTCTGGCGACACCACAAAACGCCCGGCGTAGAAATGGCCGTTAGCGATAATCAGCGACGCCGCCGCGTGAGTTGCCCCCTCAATCGTCACCCGGTAGGCAATCGGCTGGAAGCGCAGCCATTCCACGAGGGTTTGCCACACATAGGCCCCTTTGCCAAAGCGGCGCTTGAGGGCGGGATTGATCCCGGCGACCACGCGCGCATCGAACCCCACGCCGGCCATCATCGAAAAATAGCGCACACTACCATTGTCTCCGTGGCACACCCCCAGGCTGATCTTGCGCGTGCTGCCCGAGAGCAGGGCGCTCGCGGCGCTTTCGGGTTGATCTATGCCAAGCTCCCCCGCCAGCACATTGGCCGTGCCGAGCGGTAGCAGCCCGAACGGCGCGGGCGTGATCCCCGTGCGCTGGGCGCGCATGACGCCATTGATCGCCTCGTTGATCGTACCGTCGCCGCCCGCCGCGATAATGCCGCCGACCGAACTGTCACGGGCAAGGGCCTCGCCAAGCGCTTCCGCATCGCCGCGCGCTTGGGTTTCGGTAATCTGCCACGCGGTACCCGCCGCCGTCAGCCGGTCCAACGCCCGTTTGAGCCGCGCCCCGCGCGCTTGGCCCGCTGTGGGGTTGAGGATGATCCGCAGGGGCCGCGCCAGATCGGGGGCGGAAGCAGACGGACTTGACAGAGTGTTGGCCTGTTGCGCGCTACCGTCCATCGACCGACGCATCCTTCTTTGCAAACGTCGCTATACCGCGCATCAAAAACCGTGTTCGAGGCGTCAAATTCGTGACCGTATTACGAAGATTTGATTAAATTCGCTAACCGTCAAAAACATGTCATCAGCCACTGGCAGAAAGGAGGGGATGATAAGAAGGAAGTGTGCTGGCGACCATGGATGCTGAAGTTAACATTACTCAATATAGGGCCATTTGGATTTCGGATATTCATCTCGGAACCAGGGGGTGCAAGGCCGACGCCCTGCTGGATTTTCTTAAATTTACCGATTCCGATTACCTCTATCTCGTTGGCGATATTGTCGATGGTTGGCGCTTGAAGCGCACGTGGTTTTGGGCACAGAGCCATAACGACGTCGTGCAGAAGGTGCTCCGCAAAGCGCGCAAAGGCACTAAGGTGATCTACGTCCCCGGCAATCACGACGAAGCCTTGCGCGACTACTGCAATATGGAATTCGGCGGCATTACGGTCGTGGACGAGGCGGTTCACGTTACCGCTACTGGCAAGCGGTTGCTTATCATTCACGGCGATCAGTTCGATGGCGTTATCCGCTATGCCAAGTGGCTCGCCTACCTGGGCGACTGGGCTTATAATATGGTGTTGGTCCTCAACACTTGGTTCAACGCCGCTCGGCATAAGCTCGGTTTTTCGTACTGGTCTTTGTCGCAGTATCTTAAGCAGCGCGTGAAAAACGCCGTGGAATATATCTCGAATTTTGAAGATGCGCTGGCCGACGAAGCCAAGCGCCGCAACTTCGATGGCGTCGTCTGCGGTCATATCCATCACGCCGAGATGCGCGATATTCACGGCGTTCTCTACTGCAACGATGGCGATTGGGTGGAAAGCTGCACGGCCCTCGTGGAGCATTTCGACGGTCGCCTAGAAATTCTGCACTGGGCCGAAATCCGTCAACTCTTCGGGTGGCACCCTGCTCGCCAACCCGTTGTTTCCACCGCGAAAGTGTTTTCGGAGTAACCCCGAAACCGCGCTCGCCCCTTTTGCCTGCCGCTGCGGCGCGCTAACAGACTGGCCCCATACCCCATGCGTATTGCGATTGTCACCGACGCTTGGTTCCCCCAGGTCAATGGGGTTGTCCGCACGCTCGATACCGTGCGCCGCGAGTTGGAAGGCCAAGGCCATGTGGTGGAGGTGATCGGCCCAGAGCGATTCCGCACAATTCCCTGCCCAACCTACCCGGAAATCCGCCTCGCGCTGTTTCCAACGCGGCGCCTTAAAGCGCTGCTGGATGCCTTCGACCCCGACGCGCTGCACCTGCCTACCGAAGGGCCGCTGGGCATGGCCGCCAAGAAGCTGGCAGTAAAGCGCCGTTGGGCATTCACCACGAGCTTCCACACTAAATTCCCGGAATATCTCCACGCCCGCACGGGTATTCCGGCAGCGTGGAGCTACGCTTTTCTGCGGCGCTTCCACAATGCTGCCGACCGCATCATGGTGGCGACGCCGAGCCTGGAAGCCGAACTCGATCAGCGCGGCTTTCGTAACATCGTCCGTTTTTCGCGTGGGGCTGATTTAGAACTCTTCCGCCCGCGCGAGCCGCTGCCCCTTGATCTGCCCAAGCCGATTTTCGCTTATGTGGGCCGGGTTGCGGTAGAAAAGAACATCGGCGCGTTCTTGGCGCTCGATCTGCCTGGCTCCAAGCTAATCGTTGGCGACGGCCCGCAGCGGGAAGAGTTGCAGCGCCAGTATCCGCAAGCCCATTTCATCGGCGCAAAACATGGCGAGGAGTTGGCGCGCGCCTATTCCGCCGCCGATGTGTTCGTGTTCCCAAGCCGGACCGATACCTTCGGGCTGGTCGTGCTGGAAGCGCTCGCGTGCGGCGTGCCGGTGGCCGCCTATCCGGTAACAGGGCCGCGCGATATTCTCAGCGAAGCCGCCCAACCGGTCGGTGCCCTGAACGAAGACCTGCGGGCAGCCGCGCTGGCGGCGCTTACGGTGGACCGCGCCGCGTGCCGGGAACATGCACTCACCTATTCCTGGTCAGCCGCAGCGGGGCAATTCCTGAACGCGCTGGCGCTTATTCGGGAAGAGGCGCGGGTTCCGGCGTCGCAGGCTGGGTAAGGCTTTTATCGAAGAGAACCGCTAGTCCCATCCCAACCGCTTGGCCGAGAATAAAGCCGGGAGCGTCTAGGGGACGTATTCCAGCGAAACTCTCGGTAAGGGCGCGGGCGAGGGTAACGGCGGGGTTGGCAAAGCTGGTGCTGGCCGTGAACCAGTAGGCGGCAACCACTGTCAGCGCTACGCTGTAGGGCAGCCGCGTTTCGGTTTTTGTTCGGAGCGCCGCGAAGATCACAGTGAGCAGCGTGAAGGTGGCGACGGCTTCCGATATCCACTGTCCGGGGCTACTGCGGATTTTGGTCGAGACTTGCCAGAGCGGCAGGTCGAACATGACGTGGGTCAGCCACACACCCAGTACGCCGCCAAGGCATTGCACCGCCCAATAGGGCGCGACGGTTTGCCACGGCAGCCGTCGGCGTAACGCGAGCGCCAGCGTGACGGCAGGATTAAAGTGCGCGCCAGAAATTGGGCCGAAGACTTCGATCAGCACCACCAGTGCCGCGCCGGTGGCAATGGTATTGGCCAGCAGCGCGATCCCATCGTTCCCGCCGGAAAGCTGCACCGCCATAATACCGGAGCCAACCACGGCGGCCAGCAGTAGCGCCGTGCCGAGGGCCTCGGCGGCGAGGGCTTGAAGGCTAGGGCTGCTCATCACACGCGGTTTCCGGCGGCATCAATCACGGCTTCCCCATCTTCCTTACTGAACGCGCCCTGCTGCGGGGTTAGGAGTAGGTCCAGCACCTCCTCAGACGGGCGGCAGAGTTTTGCGCCCTTTTTCGTCACGACGATGGGCCGGTTCAGCAGAATTGGGTGGGCGTTGAGGGCGTCGAGCAAGGCGTCGTCGGACAGCGCGGGGTTATCGAGGCCAAGCTCGGTATAAGGCGTGCCTTTTTCGCGCAGCAAACTGCGGAGGGGAACGCCCATTTTCTGCACCAGCGCGATGATATCGCTCCGGGTGGGCGGGGTTTTGAGGTACTCGATCACCAGGGGTTCCAGCCCCGCATTGCGAATGAGGCCGAGCACATTGCGCGAGGTGCCGC
Source organism: Alphaproteobacteria bacterium (assembly GCA_013298565.1). GTDB lineage: Bacteria > Pseudomonadota > Alphaproteobacteria > Elsterales > Elsteraceae > Elstera. The sequence goes on from JAAFIC010000038.1 coordinate 26,410, forward strand.
AGGCGGGATTATGATAAATCGTTATGGGGGGCGTCATGGCGGGCATCCAAAATAACTTTTCGATGATTCGAGAATAATAGATATATTTGTGATCGCCAAGGGGTATGGGGGCTGGCTTGCCCTCACCGCAGATTAGAATAATTGCAAACTGCGGATATCGCGTTATAATCAGACATGATGATTAAAGACTTGCCCCTGAAACCCGGCCCAACACCCTCTCTTGACGATGAGGGCAGGGGGATGGAAGAGGCGCTGCCGATGACCCAGCGCGAAGCTGAGTTGATCGAGCGGCTGCGTCACGTCGGTCTGCGCCCCACGCGGCAGCGGTTGGCGTTGGGCGGGCTGTTGTTTCAGGGGGACGATCGTCATGTCACAGCAGAACAATTGCACGGCGAAGCCTTAGCTGCGGGCGTGCGCGTTTCGGTGGCGACGGTCTATAATACCCTACATCAGTTTACCGAAGCCGGGCTGCTGCGCGAAGTGGTGGTGGAAGCTGGGCGCTGTTATTTTGATACGAACACCAGCGAGCATTTCCACTTCTTCTTTGAAGATGATGCACGGTTGATGGATATTCACGGCACTAACGCCGATGCGTTAACCCAGGTCTTGCCGGGTTTGCCCGTGGCACCCGAGGGCATGTTGGTCGAGCGGGTCGATGTCATCATTCGCTTGAGGCGGGCTTGATCGGGCGTTGATCCTCTCCCCGCTGATCTTTTCCCCGCTGATCTTTTCCCCGTCGTCCCGTCTATTTCGCAGGCGCAACCACAGCAAGATTGCGGTATAAGGCCTCCCTCATCTTAAGTTCAAATCGGGGAAGCCCATGTCCAGTTTGCGCGGCACGAAGACTGAAGCCAACTTAAAATCGGCTTTTTCGTCGGAAAGCCAGGCCAACCGCCGTTATCTCTATTTCGCGCAAAAGGCCGATATTGAGGGCTATAATGACGTGGCCGCTGTGTTCCGCTCTACGGCAGAAGGCGAGTCCGGTCACGCCCACGGGCATTTAGAGTTTCTTGAAGCCGTGGGCGACCCGACCACCGGGCTGCCCATCGGCTCCACCGGCGATAATCTGCGCGCCGCCATCGCGGGCGAAACCTATGATTATGCCGAAATGTACCCCGTCATGGCCAAAATGGCGCGGGAAGAGGGTTTCGAGGAAATTGCGGTTTGGTTTGAAACTCTCGCCAAAGCCGAAAAGTCCCACGCTGGCCGCTTCCAAAAAGCGCTGGAAACGATGGGTTAACCCTAAAGCCCCCCCTAAAGCCCCCCCTAAAGCCCATTGCGCTTTAGCCATGCCTGCATCTGAGCAATCTCGGCCTCTTGTGCCTTGATAACGCTGTCGGCCAGGGCGCGGATTTCTGCGTCTTTGCCGTATTCCAGCACGATCTTCGCCACCGCCACCGCGCCCTCGTGGTGGGGGATCATGCCGCGCACGAAGTCCACGTCGGCATTGCCGGTCAGGGGCGTGCTCATGGCCATATGCATCTTCATGTTCGCATCGGTAAACGCCTGAATAACGGCAGCGGCCTTGGGGTCGGCAGCGTGTTGGGCTACAAGGCCAGAGGCGACCAGCGGGGCGGCAATTGCCAGACCCAGGCCCAGGAATAGAGCAGCTTTCTTCATCATCGGTTCCTTATCCAATATTAAGCAGGCGGAAAACCGCCCCGGCTGAGAGTCTCGCGGACCTCGGCATCGGGGTGGCTGCTGGTGATGGCGACCCGCTGGGTCGGCAAATCAATCTCCACCGTGGCCCCTGGATCGAGCCGGGTCACGAGGCGCGTTACGGCTTTGGCGCAGCCACCGCACGTCATATCTTTAATCACAAGCTCCATCACACTCTCCTAATCCCCTGTTGAAACAGGCTGAACCTTGACCCCATGGGAAGGTCAAGCCTTATTTTTCCCTTGACCTTCCGATGATGGGAGGGTGGAGGCTCGACTCAGGATGATCGCGCTAGAAAGGATCGGGCCATGCTTGCCCCTGTTACCTTATCAATCACTGGGATGACCTGCGCGTCCTGCGTGGGCCGCGTCGAGCGGGCGCTGGCGCTGGTGCCGGGGGTTAAGGGCGCATCGGTCAATCTTGCCACCGAGCGGGCGGAGGTGCAGACCGCAACCGACGTTGCCCCGCAATCGTTGATCGCGGCAGTGGAAAGCGCGGGTTTTTCGGCAGAAATCATCGTGGCTCACGCGCCCGTGCAAGACCCCAGCGTGCGGCGAGGGGCGGAGGCGGCGGAGTTGCGCCGCGACGCTGTGCGCGCGGGCGTGCTGGCGTTGCCTGTGATTATCCTTGGCATGGGCGCGCATGTTGTGCCCGCGTTTCATCATTGGATCATGGGCACCCTCGGCTTCGGCTTGAACGCCGCCCTGCAAGGACTGTTGACCCTGCTGGTGATGTTAGGGCCGGGCGCGCGCGTTTATCGCCTTGGCTTCACCAGTCTGCGCCATGCCGCGCCCGATATGAATGCGCTGATTGCGATTGGCACGCTCGCGGCTTTCGGGTTTTCGGTATTGGTCGCGCTCGCGCCAGAAATGCTTCCAGAAGGGGCGGCGCACCTCTACTTCGAGGCGGCGGCGACCATTCTTACGCTGGTGTTGACCGGGCGGTGGCTGGAAGCGCGGGCCAAGGGCCAAGCGTCGGCGGCGATTGGCAAACTGATCGGCCTCAACCCCAAAACCGCCCACGTGCGGACGGCGCAGGGAGTGCGGGAAGTGCTGTTGGCCGAGATAGAGGTGGGGGCAATCATCGAGTTGCGCCCTGGCGAGCGCGTACCGGTCGATGGCCGCGTGCTGGAGGGCGTTAGCCTGATTGACCAAGCGATGCTAACGGGGGAACCCGTTCCAGTCGTCAAAAACCCCGGCGATACTGTGATTGGCGGTACGGTCAATCAAACTGGCGTGTTGGTGCTGGAAGCGGTCGCGGTTGGGGCAGAAACAGTGCTGGCGCACATCGTGCGCTCGGTTGAAGCGGCGCAGGGCGGGAAGCTGCCCATTCAAGCGCTGGCGGACCGAGTGTCGCGCGTGTTCGTTCCCGCTATTCTCGGCCTTGCCGGGCTGACCTTTATCCTAACCTTATGGGTTGGCAGCGGGCTTAGTCCGGCTTTAGTGAACGCGGTGGCCGTGTTGATCGTCGCCTGCCCTTGCGCTTTAGGGCTTGCGACCCCGGCGGCGATTATGGTCGGCATCGGGCGCGGGGCGCAGTTGGGCTTGTTGGTGCGGCGCGGCGAGGCGCTGCAACGACTGACCGAAATCACCCTAGTCGCCTTCGATAAGACCGGCACGCTAACCCTCGGCAAGCCTGTACTAACCGATCTGTTGGTGGCCCCTGGCTTCGAGCGGGGGCAAGTGTTGGCGGCGGCAGCGGCGGTTGAAGCGCTGTCGGAGCATCCTTTGGCGCGGGCGATTATCGCGGCAGCAGCGCAGGAAGGCTTGAGCCTCCCCCCCGTTACGGGCGTTACCGCTTATCCGGGGCAAGGGGTGCGGGGAGAGGTTGCGGGCGCTCCGGTTCTGCTCGGAACCGAAGCGTTTTTGGCCGACAATGGCGTTTTGGTGCAGGCGTTTTCGGCAG
>JAAFIC010000039.1 GCA_013298565.1 Alphaproteobacteria bacterium
GGTTGCTACATCGGCCCCCATCTTAGCGGCTTCGATGATATGGCCGGGGTTGCGAACGGAGGCGACCAGCACTTCCGTCGTGAAATTCGGATAGGCTGAGTAAATCTCGATGATTTCGGCGATCAAGCCCATGCCATCGTGGCCAATATCGTCCAGTCGCCCGACGAAGGGGGAGATATAGCTCGCGCCTGCTTTCGCTGCCAGCAGCGCTTGCGCCGGGGAGAAACAGAGAGTGACGTTGGTGCGAATGTTTTTATCGGAAAGATGCTTACAGGTTTTCAAGCCATCCACGGTCAGCGGTAGCTTTACCGTCACGTTCTTGGCGATAGCCGCAAGGTGCAGCCCTTCCTTCAGCATCGTGTCGAAATCGGTCGCGGCCACTTCTGCCGAAACGGGGCCTTCGACGATTTCGCAAATTTCGGCGATAACATCCGTGAACTTACGGCCCGTTTTCGCTACCAAGGAGGGGTTCGTGGTCACACCGTCCACCAGCCCGGTCGGCACCAGGGCTTTAATTTCCGCAACGTCCGCCGTGTCGATAAAGAATTTCATTCTAATGCTTCTTCCCTTAGCCTCGGCGGATAGCCCGCCCGACGTTTTTATCCCCGGCCTCGCCTGGAACGTATCACCGCGCGACTTTAGCCGATGACCCGCCGTCCCGCTAGGCCCGAGGCGCACGCGCGGCCCGCATCGCTCCTAATTGATGAGCCGCGCCGCGTGTCGGTACTGCTGCCGTTGCCGCTGGGCGATCTTTATGATTACGCCGTGCCGGAGGGGGAGGCGATGCCTACGCCCGGCACGATCTGCACTGTGCCGCTGGGCAACCGCTTTCTGCCGGGTGTTGTCTGGGATCGCCCCGAGGGGGGGGAGGCGATTGCCGCCCGCCGCCTCAAGCCGCTTGGCCCGGCCTATCCCGTGCCACCGATGACCGAGCCTCTGCGGAAGCTGATTGATTGGGTCGCCGCCTATACCCTCAGCCCCCCCGGCGCGGTATTGCGAATGGGCCTTAGTGTTCCCGATGCGCTGGAAGCGCCGCCGCCGACTAAATTACTCCGCCCCACGCGCCTCGGCGGCGACGGCAGCTTGACCGACGCGCGCAAGAAGGTGCTGGCGGTGTTGGGGGAAGGGGCGGCGATGACGCCTGCCGACCTCGCCCGCGCGGCTGGGGTCAGCGCTGCCGTTATTACCGGATTGCAGCGCGCGGGGTGGTTGGAGAGTGTGAACCTTGCTGCCGAACTCGCCCCACCGCCGCCCTACCGTTGGCGCGGGGCCGATTTTTCCGAGGATCAGCGGGCCGCTGCCGACGCCCTGTGCGCCCAGGTGCGGGCGGGCGGCTTTGCTGTCACTGTGCTCGATGGCGTCACAGGTTCCGGCAAGACGGAAGTCTATTTCGCGGCCCTTGCCGCAGCCTTGGCCGAGGGCAAGCAAGTGCTGGTGCTGCTGCCGGAAATCGCGCTCTCAACGCAGTGGCTGGAGCGTTTTCGCAGTCGGTTCGGGGCCGATCCGCTGGTGTGGCACTCGCATCTCACGCCGGCGGCGCGGCGCAAGACCTGGCGGCGGATTGCTTTGGGGAAAGCGCCTGTCGTTGTCGGCGCGCGCTCGGCACTATTTTTGCCACTGGATCACTTGGGCCTGATCGTCGTCGATGAAGAGCATGAGGCCAGCTTTAAGCAGGAAGAGGGCGTGCTCTATAATGCCCGCGACATGGCAGTGGTGCGGGCGCGGCTGGAAGGGGTGCCGATTGTGCTGGCTTCTGCCACCCCGTCCCTCGAAAGTTTGGCGAACGTCGCTTCGGGGCGGTTCCACTGTACCCGTTTGCCCGAGCGCCACGGCGTTGCCGAAATGCCGGAGATTGCGGCTATCGACCTGCGCCGCAGCCCACCGCCGCGCGGGGCGTTTCTGTCGATCCCCCTGCGCGAGGCGATTGCCGAAACCTTGGCGCGCGGCGAACAGGCGATGCTGTTCCTTAACCGCCGGGGCTATGCGCCGCTAACCCTGTGCCGAACCTGCGGCTACCGTTTCGAGTGCCCCCATTGCTCCGCGTGGTTGGTGGAGCATCGCGGGCGCGGGCGGTTGCTCTGTCACCACTGCGGCCACACGCAGCCGCTTCCCCCCGTCTGCCCCTCCTGCGGAACAGAAGACGCGCTGGTCGCCTGCGGCCCTGGGGTGGAGCGCGTGGCGGAGGAAGCGGCAGCGCTGTTCCCTGACGCGCGGTTGGCGGTCATGGCGTCGGACCTGCTCGGCTCGGCCAAGGCGATGCACGATCTGATTACGGACGTGCAGGAGCGGCGGGTTGATCTGTTGGTTGGCACGCAAATGATGGCCAAGGGCCACCATTTTCCTCATCTCACCTTGGTCGGGATTGTCGATGCCGATTTGGGCCTGGCAGGCGGCGACTTGCGCGCAGGCGAGCGGACGTTTCAAGTGTTGCACCAAGTGGCGGGCCGCGCCGGACGGGCGGAACATCCGGGGCGGGTGTTGATGCAAACGCTTCAGCCGGAACATCCCGTTATCGCGGCGCTGTTGGCGGGCGACCGCGACCGTTTTATCGCGGCGGAAATGGACGACCGCCGCACGCACACGATGCCTCCCTATGGGCGGCTCGTCGCAATCATTCTGTCGGCCCCCAGCCCGGAGATGGCCGAACAAGCCGCCCGCCGCTTCAGTAGAGCCGCGCCTAATGCCGCCGATGTGACCATCCTCGGCCCGGCCCCCGCACCGCTGTTCATGTTGCGCGGGCTTTACCGTTGGCGCTTCCTCATCAAAACGCCGCGCGAGAAACTGGCCCAAGGCTTGATCCGCGATTGGATTAGCCGGGTCGAGTTACCGAAGCCGGTAAAGCTGGTGGTGGACGTGGACCCTTATAGCTTTTTGTAGGGCGGGCGCATCAGAAGGTTCTACGGCAATCTGCGCCTTAAAAGCTCCTGCACTTGAGCGGAAATATCCATTGCCGGGTGCAGCAGGGTCAGGACTTGTACCTGATCGGAAGGTTGATCGTAGCGGTAGACGATTAAATGACTGCCGACCGAATAGGCCAGATAGGGCGGCGGTAGATCGCTGCGATAGCGACCAAGTTGGGGGTTTTAGGCAAGCAGATCGAAGGCGTAAAACATCTGCCGCAGATAAGCCAACGCACGGACTTCGCCCCAATTTTGCGTGGAGTAATATTCGATCTTCTTCAACGTATTTCGCGCTTCGGGGGAGACGGGGACGCGCGCCTTCTTATGAAGCCTCCTGGAGTCGCCGCTCCCGCCCCTCCGCTAAAATCTCGTCCAATGTTACCTCGCGGCCTAGCCCCTCATCGAGTTCCTTGGCACAGAGCGCGAGATACTCCCACAGCAGCCCGCGTTCGTCCTCCGATTGGCGCTTTTGATCCTCGCGGATCAAGTGGCGAACGTATTCACTAGCGCTATACTGGCCGCGCGTCGCTTGGGTTTCGATGTAATCCCGCATCGCTTCGGGCATCGAGATATTCAGAGTGCTCATGGGGACACCTCCTCAAGGGGGTAAAATGATACTGCCCTCAGAATTTGTCAAACCCTGGCCACTCGGTGCGGGCATACCCCATACCCCCCCCGCATCCATCGCGCTCATCAGCGGCAGATGCGGGGAGGGTGTCGCCTTATTCCGCCGCTTGCGCCAGTTTTGGCGGGGACCACCGCAGCACCGGCTTGCGGGCGGCGAGGGTTTCGTCTAAGCGGCGGCGCGGTGTTAAGCGGGGGGCGGTGTGGAACGCCTCGGCATCGCCCGCTTTGGCTTTTTCGGCAAGCGCGCGCATCACTGTGATGAACTTATCCAGCGTCGCCTTATCTTCCGTCTCCGTTGGTTCGATCAGCATGGCTCCGTGGACGACCAGGGGGAAATACATGGTCATCGGGTGATAGCCTTCGTCGATCAGTGCTTTCGCAAAATCGAGCGTGGAAACGCCCGTGTCTTTCAAGAAGCTATCGTCGAACAATACTTCGTGCATACACGGCCCGTCGAAGGGGGCGGAGAAGGCTTCCTTCAGGCTGGCGAGAATGTAGTTGGCGTTCAGCACCGCGTCCGAAGCCACTTGCCACAGCCCATCGGCCCCGTGACTGAGCATATAAGACAGCGCCCGCACGAACATGCCCATCTGGCCGTGAAAGGCTTTCAGGCGCCCGAAGCTGTGCGCCGCTTCGGCTTCCGCCGCTTCCAGCACAGCAAAACTGCCGTTGCGATTGACGATCCAGGGCAGCGGTGCGTAAGCCGCCAGCGCGTCCGACAGCACCACCGGCCCGGAACCCGGTCCACCGCCGCCGTGGGGGGTGGAGAAGGTTTTGTGCAAGTTGATGTGCATACAATCAACGCCAAGGTCGGCGGGGCGCACGCGGCCTACAATGGCGTTGAAGTTCGCGCCGTCGCAGTAGAAATAACCGCCCGCACCGTGGATGGCGTCGGCAATCTCGCGAATGTCACGCTCGAACAGCCCGCAGGTGTTCGGATTGGTGAGCATAATCGCCGCCACATCCGGCCCCAGCTTGGCCTTGAAGGCGGCAAGGTCAACGCGGCCTTCAGCGGTGGCTGGAATCGGATCGACGCTAAAGCCGATGGAGGCTGCGGTTGCGGGGTTCGTGCCGTGGGCCGATTCGGGCACCAGCACCCGCGTGCGGTGGCTTTCGCCCCGTGCGGCGAGGGCGGCCTTAATCGCCACCATCCCGCAGAATTCGCCATGCGCGCCCGCTGCCGGAGACATGGCGACGGCGGGCATCCCCGTCAGCGTCTTCAGCCAGTGGGCCAGCGTGTCGATGAGTTCGAGCGCGCCCTGCACGGTGGAAATCGGTTGCAGCGGGTGAATATCCGCAAAGCCCGGCAGCCGTGCCATACGCTCGTTCAGGCGCGGATTATGCTTCATCGTGCAGGAGCCAAGCGGGAAGAAGCCTGAATCTATGCCGTAGTTCTTTTGGCTGAGGCGGGTGAAATGGCGCACCACCTGCGGTTCGGCTAAATCGGGCAGACCGACGCCGCCCCGGCGGGCAAGTGCACCTAAGCGATTGGGAGCCTTCGGCGCGTCCGGTAGATCGACACCAAGGCGGCCCGGTTGACCCAACTCGAAAATCAACGGCTCTTCGAGAATAAGGCCGCGATGGCCGGACGTTGTTTCGACGGAGGCCAACTCTACCACCGCATCGCGGCTATGGCGGCCCTGGGAACGGTCTTGCGCGGTCATGCGAGCACCTCTTTCAGCCCAGCTACCAGGGCATCCATATCATCGTCGGTCACGGTTTCGGTCACGGCCACCAGCAGGTGATGGGCAAGGTCGGCATGATCGGGCCACAGGCGAGAGGCGGGAACCCCGGCGAGAATCCGTTTATTTGCCAGGGCTTCTACCACAGTTGCGGCGTTTTTGGGCAGGACCAGCGTCACTTCGTTAAAGAAGCTCTCGTTCAGCACGCGCACGCCCGGAACGGCCTTCAGCTTCTCGACCAACTGGCTGGCCTTGGCGTGATTGAGTTGCGCCAACTGCGTGAGGCCGGTTTCCCCGAGCAACGACATATGCACCGTGAAAGCCAGCGCGCACAGCCCGGCGTTCGTGCAGATATTGCTGGTCGCCTTCTCGCGGCGAATGTGTTGTTCGCGCGTGGAGAGGGTCAGCACCCAGCCGCGCTTGCCATCGGCATCGACGGTTTCCCCGCACAAACGCCCCGGCATTTGGCGCATGTATTTTTCGCGCGTGGCGAACAGGCCAACGTAAGGGCCGCCGAAGTTGAGGCCGTTGCCGATAGACTGGCCTTCCGCAACGACAATATCTGCCCCCATCGCCCCCGGCGGCATCAGCGCGCCGAGCGATAGGGCTTCCGTTACGACCACAACCAGCAGCGCGCCCTTGGCGTGGGCGGCAGCGGCGAGCGGGGTAAGATCACGAATATGGCCGAAGACCGAAGGGTTCTGCACAACCACGCAGGCGGTATCGGCATCAATGCGGCTTGCGAGATCTTCTAGCCCATCCGGGTCGGCGGCAGCGGCGTCTAGGGTGAAATCACTATACGCGCCGTGAGTCTCGACAATCGCCTTATAGTGCGGATGCAAGCCCCCGGAGAGCAGCGCTTTCGTGCGCTTGGTCACCCGGTTGGCCATCACCACAGCTTCAACGCAGGCGGTGGAGCCATCGTACATGGAGGCGTTCGCCACCTCCATGCCCGTGAGCAGGGCCACCTGCGTTTGGAACTCGAACAGATATTGCAGCGTGCCTTGCGCGATTTCCGGCTGATAGGGCGTGTAAGCCGTTAGGAACTCGCCGCGTTGGATGATGTAATCCACGCTGGCGGGTACATGGTGGCGGTAGGCCCCGGCCCCAATGAAGAAGGGGACATCGCCCGCCACTAGATTCTTGCTCGCCATCGCCTTCAGGGTGCGTTCAACCGAAAGCTCCCCGGCGTGGAAGGGCAGATCAACGGGTTTCGTGCGGACGGCAGCGGCGGGAACATCGACGAAAAGGGCATCGACGCTGGCAGCGCCAATCGTGCCGAGCATCGCCCGGCGGTCGCCCTCGGTCAGCGGTAAATAGCGCATTGTTTAGGCTCCGGTATGGGCCTGATAGGCCGTTTCATCCATCAACCCATCAAGCTCGGACGGGTTAGACAGGGTGATCTCGAAGAACCAACCGTCGCCTTGCGGGTCGGTGTTCACGAGGCTCGGGTTATCCGGCAAACCGTCGTTGACGGCGGCGACCGTGCCGGACAGCGGGGCGTAAATATCGGAGGCGGCTTTAACCGACTCGACGACGGCGGCCTCCTTGCCTTGCGCGAATGTTGCGCCGACAGCGGGAAGTTCGACGAACACGACATCGCCCAACTGTTCTTGCGCGTATTGGGTAATGCCGACGCGGGCAAGATTGCCCGTAATCTGCACCCATTCGTGGTCGGCGGTAAATTTCACAGTGGACTTTACGGTGGACATAGAAACTCTCTCCTAGCGAACGTAACGATGGGGCGTGAAGGGCAGGGGCGCGACCGTGGCCGGAACCGGCTTGCCGCGCAGATCTATAAACAAGGTGCGGCCCGGCGCAATATGGCTGGCGGCGACATAGCCCATCGCCACGGGGCCTTGCACGGTTGGGCCGAAGCCGCCGCTGGTGATAACGCCGAGGGCTTCGGTCAATCCGGCATCGGCGTAAATCTTCGCGCCTTCGCGCACCGGCGCGCGGCCTTCGGGTTGAATGCCAACGCGGCGGCGGGCGGGGCCACCCACAAGCTGCGCTTGAATAACCGCATCGCCCGGAAAGCCGCCTTCAGCCCGGCGACGCTTGGAGATGGTCCAGGCCAGATCGGCCTCGATCGGGCTGGTCGCTTCCGTAATATCATGGCCATAGAGGCACAGACCGGCTTCGAGCCGCAGGGAATCGCGCGCGCCCAGGCCAATGGGCTTCACCGCCTCATGGGCGAGCAAAGCCTGCGCTAGCGCTTCTGCCGCCGTATTGGGAACCGAAATCTCAAACCCGTCTTCTCCCGTATAGCCCGAGCGGGTGATGAAGAGGGCGGTACTGTTCCAGGTAAACGCCGCCCCGGAGAGGAAGGCCAAGATTTCGACACCCGGCACGAGGGCCTTCAGCACGTCCACGGCCTTCGGGCCTTGTAGGGCGAGCAAGGCGGCATCGGTATGCTCAAGAACCTCGCAATCGGTTAATTCGGCGCGAAATCTTGCAATATCCTGCGTTTTGCACCCAGCGTTGACGACGACGAACAGCCGATCTTCCAGCTTCGTCACCATCAAATCGTCGAGAATGCCACCATCGGCCTGGGTCAGCATGGTGTAGCGCATTCGGCCCATTTTGAGGATTTGCAAGTCGCCCGGCACCAGCCGTTCCAGCGCCACAGCCGGGTCGGCACCATTCTTGCCGCGCAGGGTAACTTGCCCCATGTGCGACACATCGAACAGGCCCGCATTCTCGCGCGTCCAGGTGTGTTCGGTCAGAATCCCGGTGGGGTATTGCACCGGCATAGCGTAGCCCGCGAAGGGCACCATGCGCGCGCCAAGGCTGCGATGCAGCGCATCGAGCGCAGTGGTCAGAAGAGTGGTATCGGTTTCAGTCACAGATTCGGTGCCTTTCGCGCAAGCAAACTCGCGTGCCGTCCTCCGACGGCGGGCACCCCCTCTGTCTGATTACCTGAAAGATCGACCGGATGTAGCCGGCTTGCCTCGTCGGTGGATGGCAGACGCCATCGCTTTCCAGAGCGGTCGATCCCTGTGCGGTCCTGGATGCCTGAGAGTTTCCGGGATGGGTTGCTCCTTCGGCGGCGGATAGCTCCGCACTCTCCCACGCAGGGCTTATGACCTGGGATCACATATGAGGGATTTGGGGGGGGAAGTCAACGCGGCGCTGCTAGTGGTGGGACTAGAAAATGATGTTTGGTGGCTACGATCCAGGAAAGACATTGTGGCTGCGATCTAGCCAAACAAGATAGAAAATACCGTCTAAAAGAACCCCGTGAATACGGGATTTGCCATCGACCCGCAGCTCACATAGCTCAATATCTTTTGATAAAGCCTGTGGACGCGAAAAACCTCGCGCTGGGGGAGCTTTATGGAGTTTCCAACGAAGGCCGGGATCGTTTCTGATTTCAGCAGGACTGAGAGATTGAACTTTATCGATAAGTTTTCGAAGCTTGGTAAGCTCCGTGCGCTGCCAGCCTGACAGGCACTCCGACCCTGAATGCCAGTATTTTAGTGAAACTGAAACGTACTGTTCAGTGGTTTTTAAGATCATTCCGGCGGATGGTTCGTCTTCCGCAGGAATTTCAAAGGGACCGTTTGCCAAGGTGCAGTCTTATAATTTCAAACTATGAAAATGTTCTAAAATATCATCCTTTAAAATTATCTTGGTACAGCGCGCCTCTGGCGGAAGACCTTGCCGAGCGTTTTTCCAGGGAGTTTCTGAATGCGTCATACGTTCGAGGCGTTTGGCCGTATAAATCCCATATTTGTCATTCACGGCTTCAAGGAGTTCCGTGATGTTGCGTGGGAGACGTCGCGTGATTTTTTGCTCGGGTAAGGCTTCATATCCAGCATTCCGAAAATGACTCCAAACGCTTGGGACGACTGGCCCATGCGCCCAGGCTTGGAAATCTTCCTCAAACAAAGGTTTCTCAAAAAAAGCCATCGACCAACCTTGAGTATAGTAGAGCAGTTTTTGAACTTTGAGATGCGTAATAGCATCGCCGGACTCACGGTCGGCGGCGTTGATAAACCATTTTGCAATATCGAGAGCCTTGTAGCCCAGAGTGTCTTGTTGCATTTCGATCACCGCTACGGGGAGTTCCTATATTGTTCAGAGAATATCATGACAAAAACAGACTCGATTGTCACTCGAAAACCCGCTTAGACTCACTAATATAGCAGCTCTGCTCTAAGGCAAAATCCGCATTATCTACTGTAAAATCAAATAGTTATTCTCAAACCCAACCTTCTGGCTACGCACCATCAGCACCAATGTGCGCCCATCGCCCAAGGTGAGGTTCAACTGGCCTTTCGGGGAATTGGTTGGGCGGGTCGCGCTTATGATGATCCCGACGACAGCATCGAACGACAGGTGCAAACCTTTATCAATATTGGATTTCGTCACCGTGTAACCGCGCCCTGGCAGAATGAACAAATGCCCGTTTTCCGGCACCACGGCGTTCAGCGTTTGCCGATTGCGGACTACAACCACCTTGCGCTCTTCCTTGGCCGGGGCGGCGTCCGCCAGCGGGGCTAGGAGGGTGAGCACGGCCAAGGATAGGGCGGAAACAGCGCTACGCATGATCTAATCCTCGCTCGCATCGGTGCTAAAGATCGCGGCCCTATCGGCTTCGGTCAAGGCGTGCCAGTCGCCGGGGGCCATTTGTCCCAACCCGAGACCGCCGATTCGCGCGCGGTGGAGAGTTTCGACGTGATTGCCAACGGCAGCCATCATCCGCCGCACTTGATGATAGCGCCCTTCGGTAAGGCGCACTTCTACCTGTTTGCCGTCTTCGGAAATCGCGCGCAGCCCGGCGGGTTTGCAGGGGGTCTTCTCGTTTTGCAGCATCAGCGTGCCGCTGGCAAACGTCGCCACGTCGTCCCCTTGCACCGGGCGGGCGAGGGTGGCGTGATAGAGTTTCGTTACTTTGCGTTTCGGCGAGATGATCTTGTGCAGCAACTGCCCGTCATCGGTCATCAACACTAGGCCGGACGTGTCTTTATCCAAGCGCCCGGCGACCGATAGCACGGGATCGCGGCGGCGAAAGCGGGCGGGCAGCAGGTCATAGACCAAGCGGCCAGGGTCTTCGGTCGAGCAGACAAAACCGCCCGGCTTATACAGAATAAGTGTGAGCGGCGCGGGGTCGAGCGCTTCGCCATCGGCGGACAGGCGCGCGGGGTCGATACGCGGATCGTCTTCCAGCACAGTGCCGTCCCTCAGCGATAGGCGACCGTCGGCAATCCAGCCTTCAGCTTCCCGGCGCGACGTGCAATAGCCCAGCGCCATCAACCATTGCGATGCGCGTTTCTGCATTAGCGCACCGCTTCCAGCAGTTTGAACCCGTCTTGGTCGATCAGATTGCGCCAGGATTTGAACGCCGCCTCCAGATCGGCCTCATAGGGCAGCGAACGGTTGGCGACCAGCAGCAGTTTTCCGCCCGGCTTAAGCCCGTGGGCTGCTGCCCGAATGAAGGCTTTGCCAAGGTCCGGCACAGCAGCGCGGCCCTGGTGGAAGGGCGGGTTCATCACTACTGCGTCCCATTGTGCTGCCTCGTGCGGCTGCGTCGCATCGGCCCACCGTACCGACACACGCGGATCGGGCAGGTTTTGGCGGGCGACGGCGACCGCGCGCGAGTCCGCTTCCACCGCATCAATCCGCGTGACGCCAGGGCAGCGTGCCAGAATTTCGGCAGAAAGATAGCCCCAGCCGCAACCCAAATCTGCCACCACGCCTGCAAGGCTGGCGGGCAGGTGCGCCGCGAGTAGGGCCGAGCCTGCGTCGATCCGGTCCCAAGCAAAGAGGCCGGGGGCCGTGGCGATGGGGGGTTTTTGCGGCAATAGCGGCAGGGTTCGCGCGGTGGCCCCCGCAATCCACTCCGCCGCAAGCCCGGTCTTAAACTCCGCGCCCTTCGCCGCCCACAACACGCGGCATTTATGCTTGGAGAGAACACCAACGCCGCCGAACAAATCGTTCATATCGCTTTGGAAGCGCGCGGCCCCGCCGGTATTGGCAACGGCCAGGGCGAGAATCCCGCTTTCGGCCAGGGTTTCGGCCAGCAAGGCCAAATCTCCCAACGCCCGCTCCCGCTGTTTGCCGGGAACATACAGAATGAGACGCGGTAAGATGCCGTGATCGGTTTGCAGGCGGGCGCGCAAATCGTCGGATGTGGCGGGTACGGGCTGCACGGTCCAGCCGCCCTGAGCGAGACGATCCGCCTGCGGCTCGAAATCCTCCAGCAGCAGTGTGCGTGCCTGCGGCAGCGCGTCTAACGGCGCGCCTGCGCCAAGCCCCTGCACGAGGATCGGCCCGGTTTCGGGAAGGGCAATCAAGCCCCGGTCGAGCGCTACCGCAAGGGCGGCCTGTTCAGTCTCAGTCATACCTCTCCCCTACAGGGGGATGGAGGCAAAAGGAAGACGAAACGATGACGGGCGCGCGATGGTGCTGAGAGCCTCTAAGGTACAATCATCCGTATCGCAGCGGGATGGACGGTGAAAATGGCAGGCGTCGTGCCTAGTACCTCGCCGTCTATATTAATTGGTCTGGCGCGTCGCGTTGCGATCTCGAACCGCCGCCCGCGTAAGGTGCGGACTTCCGGGTTCAGGCCGTGGCGGCCAGCGGGGAAGGAACCAGCGATGGTCAGCAGCTTCCAGACCGCCTTGAACTCCAGCGAATAAAGATCGAGCTGGCCGTCACTAATGTTGGCGTCTTGTTCCACGACCATGCCGCCGCCATAGTGCCGCCCGTTGCCCACCGCAATTTGCAGAGTCTTCACCAGAATCGTGTGTCCGTCCTCGCCGGTAATAGCGGCGTGGAAAGGCCGCGCTTCGGCCAGCGCGCGCAAGAGCGCCCAGAGATAGCCGAGCCGTCCCCAACGCTTCTTGCTGACGCCGGACAGCTTGTCGGCGAGCTTGACCGATAGGCCGAGGCTGGCGACATTAAAAAAGAAGGTGCCGTTTACGTCACCAAGATCAATGGTTTTCAGCCGCCCGGCAGCGATGACGTGCGCCGCCTCCGTCGCGTCCAGGGGCAGACCAAGTGTGCGTGCGAGGTCATTGGCGGTACCTGCCGGAATTAACCCGAGCGGCAGGCCGGTACGACAGGTCGCGGCTGCGACCGAATTGGCGGTGCCGTCACCGCCAACCGCGACGATAAGGTCCGCCCCTGCGGCACGCTCGCACAGGCGATCGGTGAGGGTTTCGCGGTCGGCTGTGTCGATTGGGACAAGCTCGATGCCCCGTTCGGCAAAAATGCTTTCGACTGGGGAGAGTGCGGCGGTGCCTCGACGGCTGCCAGGATTGGCGACGAGAAGGGCGCGGCGAGGGGTGATCGATCCGGTCATGATGACTCCTCGGTGAGCGCTGGTCAGAGAGCGGTAGCATCGTGGCGGAAATATGTGAAAAATAACAGGATAGAAGTAATCTATAATCACGCAATAAAAATGTTCATTTATGAAGCATTTTTACAATCTTTAATTGAAAATAATTCTTGACTTCGACTGTTAAATTTACCAACTTTTCGGTTATCAATGACGTGCCGATCAAAATAGAATCGCAAAAAAGCGTTTGTCTCCGCCCTTATAGCAGAGCAAAACTTTCCGCGTTGGACAGAGGGGGCTTAATCTGAAAGGCTAAATCGGACTTGGCTAAGAGACTGTTTGGAAATTCGGCGGTTGAGAGGCTGCGAGGAATTTTTGGGGCCTGATAGGAACCGAGCGCAGCAGATATCGAGAATATCTGCAAGATCGGCGACGCCGCAGGGCGCAAAAAGACCCGCAGGATCGACCCGACCGACATTTTCAAACAGGCTCTAAGATGGACTGTCGATGCCCGATTTTCCTCCGAACCCCTTTCAAGTAAGCGCTGCTGACGGCACTGTGCTGCACGGCACGCTATGGGTAGGGGACGGAGTGGGGGCGAAGCCTGTCGTAACGATCCACTGCGCCACGGCGGTTCATAGCCGCTACTATACCCGCTTTGCCGCGTGGCTGGCGGCAGCAGGTTTCGACGTGCTGACCTATGATTATCGCGGGATTGGCGCGTCTCATCCAGGGCAGTTGCGCGGGTTTATCGCCGATTGGGTCGATTGGGCGCGGCTCGATGCCGATGCCGTAATGCGCTTCGCCGAAACCCGCTTTCCGGGCCGCGCTTATTACGCTGTCGGCCATTCTATCGGCGGTGTCTGCGCGACCCTTGCCCCTGCCAGCCATCGGCTCACTCGGATCGTGACTGTCGGCGCGCAGTTCGCCTATTGGCGCGATTACGACGCGGCACAGCGTTGGAAGATGCTTATACGCTGGCACCTATTCATGCCGCTGCTCACTGAAGTGTTGGGCTATTTTCCCGGCAAACGCCTCGGCTGGCTCGAAGACGTGCCGAAGGGCGTGGTTCGCAACTGGAGCCGCATGGGACCACGGTTTGAAAGCGTGCTGCGGCGCGGGCGGCAGGGGGTAACGCCGCTGTACGCCGAGGAGATCGCCGCTCAGTTCGCTGGGATTACCGCGCCGATTTTGGCGGTTAGCGCCACCGACGATCCGTTTGCGACAGTGGCGGCGACCGAGCGGTTGATGGGCTATTGGCAGCGTGCCCCGCGCCACCATTTGCGGCTCGACCCCAGCTTAGTGGGAGTTCCTGAAATCGGCCATTTCGGCTTTTTTCACGCGCGCTTCGCCGAAACCCTGTGGCCGATGGTGTTGGCGTTCCTGCAAGATGGCACTGTATCGGGTACAGAGATGGGGGTGCTGTCGTCGCCGCTCTGAAAACAATTGCGGCGCAGGCTCAAAACCCGCCATATCCCCCAGACACCCGAGCGTGTTGGTGAATTTTTGAGCGACTGGAGCGTGGGGCATGGCCGAATATCTCTATAAGGGCGATCTTCCCGATGGGCTGTCCCTCGGGCCGGTGGTGGCGATTGATAGCGAAACGATGGGCCTCAATGTGGGCCGCGACCGTTTGTGCCTCGTGCAGCTTTCGGGCGGCGATGGGAATGCCCATCTCGTGCAAATGCCAATGCCCGGCAAGCATGGCCGCATGGAAGCACCAAACCTCGCCCGTTTGCTCGCCGACCCGGACGTGCTGAAACTGTTCCATTTTGGTCGCTTCGATATTGCTGTACTGCGCCACCATTTAGGCGTTCTGACCGCGCCGGTGTACTGCACTAAAATCGCCTCCCGCCTCGTGCGGACCTATACCGACCGGCACGGGCTGAAAGACCTGGCGCGCGATACCATCGGCGTCGATCTCTCGAAGCAGCAGCAATCTTCCGACTGGGGGGCTGACACGTTAACGCCGGAGCAGATGACCTATGCCGCCTCCGACGTGCTCTACCTCCACGCGATTAAAGCGAAACTAGACGTAGCGCTGGAGCGGGAAGGGCGCATTGCGCTGGCCGAAGCACTGTTCCGCTTCCTGCCGCACCGGGCCGACCTCGACGTGATCGGCTGGCCGGGCGATATATTCGAACATTGAGAGCCTAGGTCGTTTCCCTGTCTTTTTGACGGATCGTTGTTATTTTGCAACACGGCACCGACCTACCTCAATGGGGATCGAATGGCCCATTTTTCAAGGCAGTAGAGACTGCTGAAAACGAAAATGCTTTCATTTTCAGCAGTCTGGCGCAAGTTTGTGCGTCGTCACTACGCTTGACACAGATCGGGTAGCTGTTACAGCGTAAAATTATGACAGCCGAGCAGCGCCTTTGGTGCGTTTAGCGCGTCGTGCAGTCTCGAATTGTGATCGCATGATCTAGGGAGAAGTTTTTATGAAGAAGATTCTATTGGCCACATCGGCTTTGGTTTTGGTTGCCGGTGCGGCGTCCGCCCAGCAAGTGACGACGAAGGCACCGTTCACTGTAACGCTTGGCGGCTCGGTTCGGTCGGAATTTATGCTTGTTAACGATGATGCGGCGAACGCTTCCTCGCGCGAGGCGCGTCTGGATTATCGCCTGACGCTGAAGGCCGAAGCGAAAGCAGAAAACGGTCTGACCTATGGTTTCAGCGCGCGTCTGCGGAATAACCAAAATGGTGCGAATCAGGCGCGCCAGGATGTGCTGGGTGCCGATACGAAGTTCATCTACCTCTCGGGCGCATGGGGTAAAGTCGAGCTTGGTGATACGATGGCCGTCGATAGCGAGCTTGAAGTTCAAGCGCCTACCGTTGGTATCGGGCAGGCAGATTATGCTTTTGGAATTGATACAGGTCGCTACAGTTATTATCACGTTAATGAAGGCGAGTTTGATACGAAGCTCGTTTATTACACGCCGGTGTTTGCAGGCTTCCAGGCAGGTATTAGCTACACCCCGGAAAAAGGGTCGGCGGGTCGTGATAATGCGCGCTCGAAGTTCGCCACGGGCGGTGCCAATGATTACAATGATCTCATCGCTATTGCGGCGAAATATAACCGTGAGTTCGGGGACATTGCCTTCACTGTGGGCGGCGGCATTCAGTGGGGCGACCAAAAAGATACGTCCGCAACGGTTAGGAGCACGCTTGGCGACTATGCCGCGTGGCATCTTGGCGCAACCGTGGGCTATGAGGGCTTCGTCGTTGGCGGTCATTACTTCAATAATGGCGAAACGGGCCTAGGGAAGGGTGATAAGGAGTTCGGTTGGCAGCTTGGTCTCACGTATGAAACCGGCCCCGTCGCAGTAGGTGTGAACTACGCCCGCATTCAAACCGATTATAAGGCGCGCGGCGTGACGGACACGACCGATACGGCCTATGGTATTGGTGCTGCCTACCAACTCGCCCCCGGCCTGTCCTTGCAAGCCGATGTGATTAAGTTCAATGCTGAATCGGCGGATAGATCGGTCCTGAAGGCCGGTAAGACGAAGAACGATGGCACGCTCTTCACCTTCCGTACCCGTCTCGATTTCTAAGCGCGTCTAAAAGCGGTTTAAGGCGGGGGCATCGCGCTTGCGGTGCCCCCGTTTTGCTGCCGATCGCGTTTTTAAGATTCGTATTGCGAAGCCTAGAGCGTCTTGCGTCAGCCTTTATGAAAGACGCTCTAGGCGTTGTGTCCCGGCTTCCGATCATTTGCCCGTTGCTCTAAAATCTCCCGCGCTTTTAGATACGACAACAGCGGATAGAGTGCCGCGAAAACCCCCAGCAGCAGGCCGACAGGGCCTTCCTTATAGCCTTTGCGCTGCACGTAAGCCTTGAAGAAGCGCGTTACCATGCGGCGCAGATTGCCGCCGAGCGTGCCGATATTGCCGCTTTCGACGAGATCGAGCGCATGGGCGCTGGTGTAGCGATTGAGGCGCTGGAGCGTGTCGGCGAAGTCTGTATCGACGTAATGGATCAGCCCCGAGGCAAACCGCGTGCGGGTGCCGCGCAGGGCGATTTTCGGGTGAACCGGTTGGTCGCCCCAGTCTTTAGCGTCTTTATGGAATAGGATTGGTTTTGCGCCGACACCATTATAAGCCCCCCAGCCGTGGACGATTTCGCGCCCGCCGATGACATTGCGGATCGGCACTAGGGCATAACCGTAGGGCGGCGCGGCGAGGAAGCGAAGAATTTCTGCCTGTAACTCAGGCGTTACCCGCTCATCGGCATCAATCTCCAGAACCCAGACATGCGTGCAAGCGTCGATCCCCGCCCGCCGGCGCGGGCCTTCTAGCGGCCAGGAGCCGGAAATAAGGCGATCCGTATAGCGGCGGGCGATGGCGTCCGAGCCGTCGGTACATTTATCGAGCACCACGATGATTTCATCGGCAAAATCGAGCGTATCCAGGCAGGCAGCGAGCTGGCTTTCCTCATTATGAGCAACCACCAGAGCCGAAACAAACTGCCGCGCCATTCTGTCTACTGGGCAGCCGGATTAACGGCGCGACAGGCCCCGGCATAGGCTTCTGAAATAAAAGATGGTTGTTTGTAATAGCCTTTTAACCAGCAGGCGAGCAGGCACAGCTCTTCTAGCTTCAATACCTCGTCCAACGTCCCTGCCGGGAAGTGAATTTCAAATGTTTCTGTAATATAATCTAAGATAGACTCAACTTGATCAATGGTCAGGCCGATATCGCTCTCTAAAACGGCAGTGCGTTTGAGAATAGCTTCGTCGATGCCATACTGATCGCGTATGAGCTTCACGATAGCGCGACTGAGTTCTTGCCAGTTTCGGACGTCGGCCATCGGTAGAGAAACCCCAAGCGATACACAATGATGAGCCGCATTCTACCGAAGCCGGGGCCGCGACGCTATCCCCGTCCGCGCGGAAATATGCCTGAACGGTGGAAGAAATAGTCGATCTGCCGTCGCCCGGCGGGCGTGGCGATGAATGCGCTTAGAACGGCGGACGATAAATCGAACGCGGCTCTAAGCCATTCAACAGGGCGAGCGCGTTTGACGTGAACCGTAGTGAACGGCAAACGCTTCAGGCGGCGCGGTAGGGGCATCGCCGCCGCTTACTTAGACCCCGCCCCAAGCCCTACCCCAGTTTTCAGCAGGCTAAGGTCGGATGCGACCATTTCCTTCACGAGATCGTGGAACGCGACTGTCGGCGTCCAGCCAAGTTTTTGCTGAGCCTTGGTTGCATCCCCCAGCAGCAGATCGACTTCGGCGGGGCGGAAGTAGCGCGGATCAATCTTTACCAGCACTGCGCCGGTTTTAGCGTCTTTGCCAACTTCATCCACACCGCTGCCGGTCCAGGTGATCTGACGGCCTGTTTCGGCAAACGCCAGCTCGACAAATTCGCGCACCGAACGGGTTTCCCCGGTCGCCAACACGAAATCTTCCGGTGTTGGCTGCTGAAGGATGCGCCACATGCCTTCCACATAGTCGCGGGCATGGCCCCAGTCGCGCTTCGCATCAAGATTGCCCAAGTAGAGCGTATCTTGCTGGCCAAGCTCGATTGCGGCCACGGCGCGGGTAATTTTGCGCGTGACAAAGGTTTCGCCGCGAATGGGGCTTTCATGGTTAAACAGAATGCCGTTGCAGGCATAAAAATCGTAAGATTCGCGGTAGTTGACCGTAATCCAATAGCCGTAGAGTTTCGCCACCGCATAAGGCGAGCGCGGATAGAAGGGCGTGGTTTCCCGCTGTGGGGTTTCTTGCACCAAGCCGTAAAGTTCCGATGTCGAGGCTTGATAGAAGCGCGTCTTTTTGCCCAAGCCTAGAATCCGCATCGCTTCCAGCAGGCGCAACACGCCAATGGCGTCGGCATTGGCGGTATATTCGGCGGTATCGAAGCTCACTTGCACGTGGCTTTGGGCGGCGAGATTATAAATTTCGTCCGGCTGGGTTTCTTGCACGAGGCGGATGATATTGGTCGAATCGGTCATATCGCCGTAGTGCAGCCGAAAGCGCGCATCGGCTTCGTGAATGTCCTGATAAATATCGTCGATCCGCCCCGTATTGAAGGAGGAGGAGCGGCGTTTGACCCCATGCACCTTATAGCCCTTGGACAACAGCAGCCGCGCTAGATACGCCCCATCCTGCCCCGTTACGCCCGTAATCAGGGCCACTTTTTCCGTCATCACTGTCTCCTGACCAATCCGCTGGGTAAAGCCAACTGGGTAAAACCAGCGCGCTGCCGTCTCTGCTACTTCTCCCCATCGGGCGCATCAAGTGAATTAGCAGAAAGGCGCTTGGTAACAAGCTCGGTCAGCATACCGTGGAGAGCGCGAACCTCTTGATCCGTCAGTTGAACCCGCCCGAACAGCGCGCGGATGTTGCGGATCATCGCCGGGCGCATATGGGGGATGCGTAGAAAGCCGCACTCGGTAAGCTCGCTTTCAAGGCGCAACAGATAGCTTTCCAAATGCTCGCGGCTGGCAATATCGCCGCCAGCGGCGCGCAACTCGGTCGCGGGGGTGCTATCGGCAGCTTGGAACCACTCATAGCCAATGAGCAGCACGGCCTGCGCCAGATTGAGCGAGGAGAAATGTGGGTTGACCGGGCAGGTGATAATCGCATCAACCCCCGCCAGATCATCGTTAATCAACCCCGTTCGCTCCGGCCCGAAGAGGACCGCCGTGCGAACCTTCTGGGCGGCATGGGCGCGCAATTCGGCTGCTGCCTGCCGAGGCGTGATGACGCGCTTCACCAGCTCGCGCGGGCGGGCGGAGGTGGCATAGACCACTTGGCGGTCGCCGATGGCATCTAGCATCGAGCGGTGGATTGTCGCGGCTTCCAGCACCGATCCGGCCCCGGAGGCAGTCTGCACGGCCCGCTCGCTCGGCCATTCCGGGCGGGGGGTTACGAGGCGCATCGCGGTTAGCCCGAAGTTCAGCATCGCGCGCGCGGCAAACCCAATGTTATCGGCCAATTGCGCTTCAACCAAAACGAAGGCGGGCTGATCTTCTGGCGGGCGGATCATGGAACGCAAGGTCATATTG
The DNA here is from genome assembly GCA_013298565.1 of Alphaproteobacteria bacterium. Classification (GTDB taxonomy): domain Bacteria; phylum Pseudomonadota; class Alphaproteobacteria; order Elsterales; family Elsteraceae; genus Elstera. Next base: position 19,508 of record JAAFIC010000039.1, read on the forward strand.
TACTCTCAAGAGCAATTTATAGTGGGGTACGCTTGGCAGCGCTTGGCGTCTCGCCCCTATCGCCCACGCCCTCTACCCGCCAAACTTCAGCAGCGCAAAGCAGATAACATCGTGCAGGGCGTTAAAGCTGGCGTCGATGATGTTCGGGGAAACGCCCACCGTGGTCCAGCGTTCGCCGTTAGCGCGCTGGCTTTCGATCATCACCCGCGTCACCGCTTTGGTGCCGTCCTGGGGCGAGAGAATGCGGACCTTATAGTCCGTCAGGTGAATATCATCGAGGTTGGGGTAGAGGGGGATCAGCGCCTTCCGCAAAGCCGCATCGAGCGCATTCACCGGGCCGTTACCGTCCGCCACCGTCATTTCCTGCTTATCGCCCACTGTAACGCGGATGGTGGCTTCGGACAGCGTAACGAGCTTACCCAGCGCGTTCCAGCGCCGCTCATCCAGCACGCGGAAGGAGGTGACGGTAAAATAATCCGGCACTTCCCCAAACAGGCGGCGGGCGAGCAACTCGAAGCTGGCATCGGCCCCATCGTAGGAATAGCCGTCGAACTCGCGGGATTTCACCAGATCGACCAGCGCGTCGATCTTGCTGGTCTCGGACGGCACCTCGATACCCAAGTCGCGGCAGCGGGAGATGACATTGGAGCGCCCGGCTTGGTCGGACACCAAAATCCGCCGCCGATTGCCCACGGTTTCGGGCGGGATATGCTCGTAGGTGCGCGGGTCTTTTTCCACTGCCGACACGTGCAAGCCGCCCTTATGGGCAAAGGCCGACGCGCCTACATAGGCGGCGTGCTTGAACGGCGCGCGGTTTAACCGCTCATCCAGCAGATGCGACAGGCCCGTGAGATGACGTAAATCCTCTACGGGAAGCCCCGTCTCGAAGCCCATTTTCAGCATTAGGCTGGGCATCACCGAAATCAGATTGGCGTTGCCGCACCGCTCGCCCAAGCCGTTGATCGTGCCTTGCACCTGCCGCACGCCGGCTTCGACAGCGGCGAGCGAGTTGGCGACGGCGTTTTCCGTATCATTATGAGCATGGATGCCCAAACGCTCGCCGGGGAAATGGGCGGTTACGTCGCGCACGATGCGGGCGACCTCGTGCGGTAGTGTGCCGCCGTTGGTATCGCACAGCACGAGCCAGCGCGCGCCTGCCTCTTGCGCCGCTTTCAGGCAGGCGAAGGCATAGGCGGGGTTGGCTTTATAGCCGTCGAAAAAATGTTCGGCGTCGTAGATCGCCTCGCGCCCCAGGCTGACCAGATGGGCGATACTATCGCCAATCATCGCCAGATTCTCCTCGCGCGGGATGTTCAGGGCCACATCGACATGAAAATCCCAGCTTTTCCCGACGAGCGTCACCACGGGCGCGCCGGAATTAACCAAGGCTGCCAGCCCCGGATCGTTCCCCACACTGCGCCCCGGTCGGCGCGTCATGCCGAAGGCGGTGAATTTGGCGCGGGTGAGCTTGGGAGCTTCGCCGAAAAACGCATCATCCGTAGGGTTCGCCCCCGGCCAGCCGCCTTCGACGTAATCAATACCGAGCTTATCGAGGGCAAGCGCCATCGCGCGCTTATCGGCAACAGAAAAATCCACGCCGGAGGTCTGCGCCCCGTCGCGTAAAGTAGTGTCGAAGAGATAAACGCGCTCTGCCATGATTTTTCCCAGCTCTTTTTGCCGTCCTATCGGCCTTTGGCCTACTTGAGGACGGTGTTTTGTCGTCCTACCGGCCTTTGGCCTACTTGAGGACGGTATTTTGTCGTCCTACCGGCCTTTGGCCTACTTGAGGACGGTATTTTGTCGTCCTACCGGCCTTTGGCCTACTTGAGGACGGTATTTTGTCGTCCTACCGGCCTTCGGCCTACTTGAGGACGGTTAACCTTTCCGCCGCCACTCGGTGCCGCCGATACCGTCTTCCAGAATAATGCCTGCGGCGATCAGATCATCCCGAATACGGTCGGCAGTGGCGAAATCTCTGGCTTTACGCGCGGCGATCCGGTCTGCCAGCTTGGCTTCAATGGCGTCCGCCGACAGATCATTAACCCCGCCCTGCTGTAACCAGGCTTCGGGATTTTGCTGCAACAGCCCCAGCAGGTGCCCCGCCCCGAGAATTTCCGCCTTCAGCGTCACAAGCTCCTCGAATTTCTCGGTTTTGTTGATCTCCGTCACCAGCGCGTGCAGGGCCGCGAGCGCGAGCGGTGTGTTGAGATCATCGCAGAGGGCCGCAACCACGGTTTTCGGCTCCTGCGGATCGACCATAATGTCCGCAACCCGGCGCAGGGCAAGATAGAAACGATCGAGCGCGCCAATCGCCTCTTGCAAGCCCTTCTCGGTCCAATCCAACGGCTGCCGGTAGTGGGCGGACAGCAGGACCACGCGCAACGCTTCTGCCGGCGCGCGGTGGAGCAGGTCGCGCACCGTGAAGAAATTGCCCAAGGATTTGGACATTTTCTCGCCCTCGACGCGCAGCATACCGTTATGCAGCCAATAGTGCGCCAGCGGTGCGCCGTGGTGCGCGCAGGTGGATTGAGCGATTTCATTGTCATGGTGCGGGAAGATTAAGTCCGAACCGCCGCCGTGAATATCAATGGTCTCGCCCAGATGCGCCTTAATCATCGCCGAGCATTCGATATGCCAGCCGGGCCGCCCACGGCCCCACGGGCTATCCCACCCCGGCAGATCGGGCGTTGAGGGTTTCCACAGCACGAAATCCGCCGGGTCGCGCTTATAAGGCGCAACATCAACGCGCGCGCCCGCAATCAACTCGTCGCGGCTATGGCCGGACAGGCGACCGTACGTGGGCATGGAGGGTACGTCGAACAGCACATGGCCGTCCGCTGCATAGGCGTGGCCTTGCGCGATCAGCGTTTCGATGAAGGCGATAATCTCGGGGATATGGTCGGTCACGCGCGGTTGCAGGGCCAACGGCAGAACGCCTAGAGCCGCAATATCTTCCCGGTAAAATTTTTCAGTTTCCGCCGTCACCACGCCAATCGGCACCCCGCGCGCGGCAGCGGCGGCGTTGATCTTATCGTCCACATCGGTGAAATTGCTGGCGTAGATGACCTGCGGGTAGCGCGTTTGCAGCAGCCGATACAGCACATCGAACACCACCGCCGGGCGCGCATTGCCAATATGGGCGCGGTCATAAACCGTGGGACCGCAGACATAGAGCGTCACACGCGCCGGATCGGCGGGGGTAAAAACCTCCTTGTGGCGGGTAAGGCTATTGTGCAGCAGTAGATCCACGGTAATCCTCTGAGGAACTGAGGCGAAAGGGGATAGAGAGTGGGCGGGGCAGCAGCATCGGTCAAGCCGAGAGATGAGCAGGAAGCCGGGTTTTCGCTCGATAGCCGGCTTGCGCGCGACACGGTTCGAGTGACAGACCTTACTTTATGTTCGGTGCGGCTGATGCAGGACGCCCGGTTTCCCTGGCTTATTCTGGTCCCGCGCCGGGCGGGAGCGGTCGAAACTCTCGATTTATCGCCAGCGGATCAAGCGCGGCTATGGGCAGAGATCACCCAGAGTGCCGAGGCGTTGCGCGCGGCGGTCAACCCGCTCAAGCTGAATATCGGGGCTTTAGGGAATATCGTGCGGCAGTTGCACATTCACATCGTGGCGCGAAACGAGGGCGATGCGGCGTGGCCCGGCCCAGTATGGGGCAGTGGGGCAGCAGTGGCCTATGGGGATGCGGCGCTTCAGGCGCGGCGCGATAGTCTCGCAGAGTATTTTTAATCTTGGGCTTGGTCCGATAGCGCAACCAGTGCCGCCAATCGTCGCACTTCTTGGCCGAACAGCCAGCACAGCCGGGTGAGAAAGGGGGTTGCCAGCGCACTCGGGAGAAGCGCGAGGCGTTGATCTTCCGGTGGACCTAGCAGCAGAATAATTGTCACACTATTCAAAGATAATGCCACAATACCGTGAAATAGGTATTTCTTTGAATCTTCAAAAGAGATCATGATTTTATAAATTCTGGCGCTCATTCTCACTGTCGCTTGAGGGTTATAGGGGGCTGTATATCTGCTCATATGCGCTAGCATCCTCTCTTTGAAAAAGGAATGTCAACCCCCGGAGTATAATTGTCACTGACATTATTCTTCGTTAATATTTATAACTTGTGGCAAATTTTTGGTTAAACACTGACCGTTATGCCCGCAGACTGAGGTGTTGGCGATGACAGCAGCCGTCCTGAATAGCCCGAAAAAAATGCTCTTAGCGCTTGACAGGGGCGGGACGGATCGGTAGTGAAGACGGCCTTAATGGTTTTGTGCCGTGGCGGGATAGCTCAGTTGGTTAGAGCAGGGGACTCATAAGCCCAAGGTCGGTGGTTCAACTCCACTTCCCGCCACCATTTCTTTTTGATCCCAAAAAATCAGTCGCGTTCGCTGGAAAACCGGGCAATCGTTGCAGCGGCGGTATCAAGATGCTGAAGCAGCATGGCTTGCCCGGCCAGACTATCGTGCGAAGGGTGCGGCAATGGTAGGGCAAAAGGAGGGGGCTGGCGATTACGTGCAGCCGCTCACCGCAGGGGTTCTCGCGGCAGTTGTCGGATTTGCTAGCGCGTTTACGATTGTGCTTCAGGGCCTTGCGGCGGCGGGAGCCACACCCCTGCAAGCGGCCTCCGGCTTGATGGCACTGTGTGTGGTGAAGGGGTTGATTGGCATTCAGATGGGCTGGTTCAGCCGTCTGCCCATCTCGATTGCCTGGTCCACCCCTGGTGCCGCGCTGTTGGTGGCGACGGGGATGCCGACGGGCGGGTTCCCAGCGGCGGTTGGCGGCTTTCTACTAGCGGCGGCATTGATCGTGCTGGCGGGGTTATGGCCTGTGTTTGGGCGATTGGTGGCGCGCATTCCAATAGGGCTGGCGAGTGCCATGCTGGCGGGGGTGTTGTTCGATCTCTGCCTTGCCCCCGTCCGCGCGATGGAAGCCCTGCCGTGGCTGACCCTGCCGATCGTGCTGACCTGGGCCTTGATGCTGCGCTTCGCCCGGCTTTATGCCGTACCCGTTGCCGTCGCGGTGACGGCAGTCTTGATCGCCTGGAGCACGCCCCTGCCGGATTTGGCCGCCGCTTGGCCGCGCCCGGAATTGGTGCTGCCAATGTTTTCCCTGGAAGCGGCCATTAGCATCGGCCTGCCGCTGTTTATCGTCACGATGGCGTCGCAGAATATTCCCGGTCTCGCCGTGCTGCGCGGCAATGGGTATGACCCGGACCCGCGCCCTATTTTCACGATCACCGGCATGGGTAGCGCCGTAGCGGCGCTGTTCGGCGGACAATCAATGAATTTGGCGGCAATTACCGCCGCCCTCTGCGCTGGGCCTGAAGCCCATCCCGATCCTGCCAAGCGCTACCGGGCGACCGTGGCGGCGGCCTTTACGTATATTCTATTGGGATTGGGCGCGAGCTATGCCGCCGCTTTCATCGCCGCCGCGCCGCCCCGGTTGATTCAGGCAGTCGCTGGGTTAGCGCTTCTGCCCAGCCTCGCCAGCGCGCTCGCGGGTGCCTTGGGGCGCGAGGCCGAGCGGCTTCCCGCTATTCTCACCTTTGCGGTCGCCGCCTCCGGCCTCAGCTTCTTCGGTATCGGCCCGGCTTTCTGGGGGCTGATTGCGGGCGGGGCGCTGATGCTGATGCTCAAAAAAGCCTAAGAAAAAGCCCCAATCTTTGGAAAGATCGGGGCTTGAGCTTTACGCCTCAATCGGTGGTTTGATTTTCGGCGGACGGCCACGCTTGCGCTTCGGCGGCTCTGTCGGCGTATCAGCACTGGCGGCGGGCGCGAGCAGATCGAGCGGCAGGGACGCTGCAAGGATGGGCACGATAACCGGGGCAGGGGGCAGGGGGGCAGCGGGCGGCACAAAGGCTTCCACCACGACCGGGGGTGGTGCTGCCAAAGTGACCGGCGCGGTAACCGGCAGAGGGGCGGGCGGGTCGCGCGGGGGCAAACCGCCGCCTGCGGGCGTGATAACCATGACCGGGCCAAGGTTGGCGGGCGCTACGGGCTGTTCGTAAGGCTGCGGCTCGTACCCGCCTTGATAAGAACGCCCGCGCCCCCGATTGTCTGAGCGGTTATTATCGAGGCGACCATCATTCCGGGGATCGCGCGTGTCCGAACGTGTATCTGGGCGGCTATCTGGGCGCGGCTCCTGCTCGTCGCGCGGGCGGCGGGCGGGCTGACGCAGAAACGCCGGATGCTCGTTATAATCGCCCGTCTCCTGCCGACCCTCTTGGCGCGGCTCGCCGCGTTGATCTTGGGTTCGGGAATCTTGTGTCCGGGGATCTTGATTGCGTGGGTCTTGATTGCGCGGGTCTTGATTTCGGGGGTCTTGATTCCGGGGATCGGGCCGACGGTCGCCGCGATACTCGGCGCGCGGCTCGTTACGGGTATACTCCCCCCGAGACTCCCCCCGAGGCTCACCCCGGTTATACTCTGGCCGAGGTTCGCCGCGATTAAACTCACCGCGTTGGTCGCCTCGGTTGAAATCCCCGCGCGGCTCGCGGTTCGCATAGTCCCCGCGCCCCTCGTTGCGCGGATCGTTGCGCCCTTCATTGCGGAAATCGCGGCGCGGCTCCCGGCGTTCGCTCTCGTAGCGGCCCCCATCAGAGCGCGCCCCCTCGGCCCGGCCTATATCAGCCCGGCCTATATCGGAACGCGCCATGTCAGAACGAGCGGTCTCGCGGGGTAGCTCGCCTGTTTGCAGGTCTGGTTGCGGCGCGTCGGTTATGGTTTGATCTGGCGATCCTGCCTCGCCGTCGTCCTGCCCGCGCTCATCGTCTTGCTCGTATTCAAAGGCATCGCGTTGCTGCATATGCTGCGGAACATAGGGTTGGCCTTCGGTGAAGGACGCAATAATCCGATAATAATGTTCTGCGTGCTGATAGTAATTTTCAGCCATCACACGGTCGCTCGACGAGGTGGCGTCACGCGCGAGCGACATATATTTTTCGTAAACTTGAATTGCCGTACCGCGCACGCGCGTGTCGGGGCCGTTACTATCGAAGGTTTGGTGGCGGGATGAGCTTGGCTTGCGGCTCATAGTATTCCCGCTGCTACCATTGCTCTGATTATTACTGCCCTGATAGCCGCCTTGGCTTCGTCCCCTGGGACGCTTAATCTGCGGACCTTGTCTCATGGTACCCGTTTCTTGGCAGTATGTTTGTCGGCAGGGTTTTGGCTGCTTATTCATCCAATGACCTGGAGTTCCAGTTCCACGGGAAACCAATTTTCATGGCATCCCCTGGTGTTTCTCCCGCGTCTAACAGGAAAGAAACAAAGATCAGGCGCACTAGCAATCCTGATCCGCGCGTGATCTAAGATCACTAAATACCGGAACAATTTAACCCTAGACGCAGCCCCCCAACTTTCCAACTGTTTTCTCGGGGGGGTGCTCTGAAAACAAGAGGCTTTGTGGCGAATAGGCCACAATCACTCGGTCGCGCCCGGCTAAATCGGGCAGACAGGCCACAGCGTGCCAACCTGCCTGTTGCAAAAGCCCCTGTACCGCCGCCCCTTGATCCCAGCCGATTTCGAGCGCCAGCAACCCGCCGGGCACCAGGTGCGCCTGAAGTGCTACCGCGAATTGCCGATAGGGGGCCAGTCCATCCGCGCCGCCGAACAGGGCGAGGGCAGGATCATAGTCGCGCACATCGCGGGCCAACCCCTCGCGGTCCGCCAACGGAATATAGGGCGGGTTAGAGAGGATCACATCGAACCGCCCCTGAACCGCGCCCGTCCAATCACCCACAGCAAAGGCCGAGCGCGCACCCACGCCCAGGCTAACCGCATTATGCTTGGCCATCTGGGCCGCGTCGGTGGCGCGGTCTATCCCTACGCCCCAGGCGTGCGGGCGTTCGGTGAGCAGGGCAATCAGCAGGCAGCCACTGCCGGTGCCAAGATCGAGCAGGCGCAAGGCTGCGTCTTTTTCAGTGCGGTCGAGCACGGCTTGCACCAGGGTTTCCGAATCTGGGCGCGGGTCCAGCGTGGCCGGGGAAATCCGAAACGGCAGCGACCAAAAATCGCGAACCCCCAGAATGCGGCTCACTGGCTCGTGTTCCAATCTGCGCGCCAAGAACGCCTCGAGCCGCGCCAAGCCCTCCCCCGAAACAGCGGGCGTTCCGAGCGTTAGCGCGTGCGGAGGCCAACCGAAGGCGGCCTCCAGCAGCAGGCGTGCATCCCGGCGCGCACCGTCGAGTCCGGCCTCGGTCAAGCGGCGGGTTGCCTGCCGCCAAATATCTTGCGGGTCAGGTGATTTCGGCAAGCCGTTCGGCCTGATCTTCGGTAATCAGCGCCTCGATCATTTCATCTAAGGCTTCACCATTGAGAATTTTATCAATCTTATACAAGGTTACGTTAATACGATGATCGGTTACGCGGCCTTGCGGATAGTTATAGGTGCGAATACGCTCCGACCTGTCACCACTGCCCACTTGGGTTTTACGGTTGGCGGCGCGAATATCGTCTTGGCGGCGGCGTTCGGCATCATAGAGGCGTGAGCGCAACACTTTTAGCGCTTTGGCCTTATTCTTATGTTGCGATTTTTCATCTTGCTGAATCACAACCAAGCCGGTGGGTAAATGCGTTATCCGCACGGCGCTATCGGTGGTATTCACCGATTGCCCCCCTGGCCCGGAGGAGCGATATACGTCGATCTTCAGGTCTTTTTCGTCGATGTGGATATCGACTTCTTCGGCTTCCGGCAGCACCGCCACGGTAGCGGCGGACGTGTGAATCCGGCCCGAGCTTTCGGTTTCCGGCACGCGCTGGACCCGGTGAACGCCGGATTCGAACTTCAGGCGCGCGAACACACCGCGCCCGGTAATAGAGGCGCTGGCTTCCTTAATTCCCCCCAGGCCCGTATCGGCGACATCCATCACCTCGAACCGCCAGCCGTGAATTTCGGCATAGCGCTGATACATGCGGAATAGAACGGAGGCGAACAGAGCAGCCTCCTCCCCGCCCGTTCCGGCGCGGACTTCGAGAATGGCGTTCTTCTCATCCGCCGCGTCTTTGGGCAGCAGTTCGACATAGAGCGCGCGTTCCAGATCGGGCAGGCGATCTTTCAGATCGTGGAACTCTTGCATGGCAAAATCGCGCATATCGGCATCGAGGCTCAGGTCTTCCGACATGGCGGCGAGCGAAGCGAGTTCCTGCTGGCCCTCCGTCAGCTCGCCGATTTTCTCGACGATGGGGGTCAGGTCCGAATATTCCTTCGAGAGCTTGGCCATTTCAGGCGGGTCCAGCCCTTCTTGGGCCAGCAACGCGTTAAGGTCTTTGTGGCGCTGCGTAAGCCGCGCTAGTTTTTCGTCCATACTCATAGGCTGCTACCCTTATTCTCGAAACGCGGCGCGGGCATAGCCCACCAATTCCGCCAGCGGAACCGGCACTTGCGCGCCTTCATCCAAATCACGCCACTGCGCCATGCCTTGCGCCAACTCATCTTCGCCCACGATGACGGCAAAGCGCGCGTTAAGACCATTGGCGCGGGCGAAGCGCTTTTTCAGAGTGCCGCTATAGCCGAGATCGACGGCGATTCCGGCGCGGCGAAGGCTGCGGGCGAGTGGAATGGCAGCGGTTTCCGCCGCCTCCCCGAGCGCAATCAACGCCAACGGGCGCGGCTTTGCGGGCGGCTCGGTCGCGAGCATCGCCAAGCGCTCCACCCCAGCGGCCCAGCCGACGCCGGGCGTGGCGGGGCCGCCCATCTGTTCGACCAAGCCATCGTAACGTCCGCCAGCCAGCACCGTGCCTTGCGCGCCAAGGTCGGTCGTCACGAACTCGAAAGCAGTATGGCAGTAGTAATCCAGGCCGCGCACGAGGTGCGGATCATGCTGATAGGCGATTCCAGCAGCGGTCAACCCGTCGGTCACGGCCTTAAAGAAGTCTTGCGCGGCGGGGGTAAGATACTCGCCAAACAAGGGCGCA
>JAAFIC010000004.1 GCA_013298565.1 Alphaproteobacteria bacterium
GGCTCTATAAGCCGCATCAGGCGTGTTTGACACGCCAAGCGTGTCGGGTGAGGCGGCGGCCAAGGGCGCGGATGCGCCCGGCGATGCGCTTGGCGCGTCAAACGCACCGGGCGGCGAGGGCTAAAATAAAGCGAGAGCATCGTGCGTCAACTATGACGCACGATGCTCTCGCCTTTGCCAAACAAAAAAAGAGAGCCGCTCGCGCGGCTCTCTCAGGCGTCTCAACAGGTAGAATTGGCTCAGAGCCTCTTAGTGGATCGATTCGCCGTGCAGGCGCAAATCAAGCCCTTCACGTTCCGCATCGGGATCGACACGCAGGCCGACGATAAGGTCGATCACCTTCAAGATAAGGAAGGTGACGACGGCGGTGTAAACTACCGTCACGCCAACACCGTAAAGCTGCAACAGCACCTGACCGCCATTGCCATCCAGCAAACCCGCTTTTTCGGGACTGCCGCTAATGGCCGCACTGGCGAACACGCCCGTAAGAATGGCCCCAATGATACCGCCGACGCCGTGAACGCCAAAGGCATCCAAGCTATCATCGTACCCAAGCGCGTTCTTGAGGCTCGTGGCCGACCAGAAGCAGATGACGCCGGAGACCAGACCGATGATGATAGCGGCACCCGGACCAACAAAACCTGCCGCCGGAGTGATCGCGACAAGGCCGGCAATCGCGCCCGAAATAATCCCGAGAATCGAGGGTTTCCCGCGCATTGCCCATTCGGCAAACATCCACGCCAATGCCGCAGCCGCAGCGGCAATCTGGGTTGCCAGCATGGCCATACCCGCGCCAAAACCCGCCGTGACGGCAGACCCCGCGTTGAAGCCGAACCAACCCACCCAGAGCAGCGATGCGCCAATCACCGACAGCACGAGGTTGTGCGGCAGGAACATTTCCGTGCCATACCCACGGCGTTTACCCAAGACCAGCGCTGCCACCAAACCGGCAACCCCGGCATTGATATGAACGACAGTGCCGCCCGCAAAATCGAGCACGCCCGCAGCCCCCAAGAAGCCGCCGCCCCAAACCCATTTGGCGACCGGCACGTAGCATAGCAGCAGCCAGAAGATCGAGAACAGCACCAGGGCCGAGAACTTCATGCGATCCGCCACCGCGCCGGTAATCAGCGCGACGGTGATGATCGCGAAAGTCATCTGAAACGTGAGAAAGACGGTTTCCGGGATAGTGGCCGCCAAGGCATTCACGCTTTCCAGCGTAACCCCCGCCAGCATGACATTGGAGAGACCGCCGATGAAAGCGCTGCCATCGGAAAACGCCAAGCTGTAACCAATCACCACCCACAGAATAGTGACAATGCAGGTAATGGTGAAAGATTGCATGACCGTGGACAACACGTTCATCTTACGCACCATACCGCCGTAGAACAGGGCCACGCCGGGAATGGTCATCATCAACACCAACAGGGTTGAAACGAGCATCCAGGCCGTGTCGCCCGAGTTGATTTCCACTTTAGCCGCGTCTTGGGCCAAGGCGGGCGCGGTGGCAAGGGCGACAGCAGCAAGGGCCGCCAGACCACGGCCAACCTTTTTAACGCTTTTCTGCATCGGGAAGGTTCCTTCTTGTCGAACGTCGGGGAGGGTGAAACCTGACGAGGACGGCGCCATTACAGGGCGTTCCCATCGGTTTCGCCCGTCCTGATCCGCACAGCGCGGCTAAGGTCGAGCACAAAAATCTTGCCGTCGCCAATGCGGCCCGTGTGGGCAGCTTTCTGGATCGCTTCGACCACTTGGTCTTCAAGCTCGTCAGTAACCGCAACTTCAATCTTTACCTTGGGCAGAAAGCTCACCGCATATTCTGCCCCACGGTAGATTTCCGTTTGGCCCTTTTGACGTCCAAACCCTTTAACTTCCGACGCTGTTAGCCCTTGAATGCCAAGCGCAGTCAAGGCTTCGCGGACATCCTCCAGCTTGAACGGCTTTATGATCGCAGTGATCAGTTTCATAGCCCGGCTTCTCCCATATCACACCGTTTGGAACGGCATCGGTTTCACTACAATCAAAAAGCGTGCCGCAGTACGAAACCCGAGCAAATCAGCCACAATTTCGCCTCAGCCTGCCGAGGTATGGCTAAAAAATAGGCTGTGATTAAAAAATAAGCAGATCGCTATGCCTCAACAGCAAGCTGACCGGTGCCGAGGAGAGGTAACGGCCCGCTGCGTTTATAAAAAATTAACAGGAAGAGTTTAAGGGATATCACCAGGCGCGGGTTCGGTGCGGGCGGTACGGTAGGTCGGCGCCGTGTCCGAAGCTGTGGCAGTTGCCGGAACCGATTGCAGCAGCGTATCGGCAAACGACACAAACCGCTGCTGATCCTCTTTATCCTTGCCCTCGGCCAACAAATCTTGCACCAGCGCCGGTACGTTCCGCAGCGGATCAATATGACGGCCATCGACGACCAACTCGAAGTACAGATGATTACCCGAGGCAATCCCCGTGCGTCCGACCATGCCAATCACTTGCCCTTGGCGCACCGCTTGACCCGGCTTCAAGCCCTTAGCGAACTGATCGAGATGGGCGTAAACAGTTTCCGTACGATCATCGTGGACGATGCGAATGTACTTACCGTAGCCGCGATGGAATTTGACCGTTTCCACCATGCCCTCAGCCGCAGCCACAACCGGCGTTCCACGCGGGGCCGACCAATCCACCCCTTTGTGGAATTTACGCGCCCGCAATACCGGATGCTGCCGCCAGCCGAAACCGGAGGTCATGCGATACCCCGGCATTGGGTGAATAAAATCGGGGCCTTGGGCGAGGCGCACCCGCCCTTGCTGGTCGATGAGATGCGCGGTGCCTTCTTCCGGCACGTAATAATATAGCCGACGGCTTTGGCTGCCGTGGCTGAGTTCAGCCGAGGTCAATACGGGATCGACCGCGCTATCCGACGAGGCCCGATAGAGCACATCGAAGGTTAGATCGTCTGTTGCGGCCAGCGGCATTTTGCCGTCGGCGGCAAAACTATCAAGCACCTGTTGCACGACCGGCAATGGTAGGCCCGCTGCACTCAGCGCCGGCCCCAAATCACCATCAGCCACTTGGCCGGCAACGCGCAGATGGAAGCCGAGCGGCATTTGGTCTGGCGGGGTATCATTGAAAGTCCGGCGGGGAGCTTCGGGTTTTGTGCTGAAGGAGCCGACCGAAAAGCCTGCAATCGTCGTGACCGGAGGTGCCCGGCTGTCGTCGGCTAAAGCTGGACTTTCCGGCAAAACCGTCCCAACGGGCGGCGTAACAACGATGGGGGCAACAACAGCGGGAACCACAACAGGAGCCACAAGTGCAGCGACCGGCGTCTCTTTAACCGGCGGGGCAGCCGTAACAGGGCCAGGGATAGGGGCTGTAACAACCGCCTCAGCAACGGGACTCGGGTCGAACATCGGCTTTACAGCATCAGCCACGACCACCGACGGGGCATTGTGCCCGCGCAACCAAGTGAAAGATGTTGGCCCATCAAGCGCGAGGGAAACGGAAATCACCTGCACTCGGCGCGGATCGCAACTATCGACATAGCGGGCCACAATCACCGACCCCCCAGCGATCATACCCCCGGCGCGCTCAGTGAGCGTTCGCACGGAATGATCGGCTTCGCTTCGGGTTAGGCCCAACACTTCCAGGCGGCGGTTAAGCCCTTCAAGCGCGGTGACGGGAAGGGTTTGAAAGTCGGCATCGACGAGACTAGGCACGCACCCTGGAAGCGTCGGCGTGGCGCTGGCAGCCATCAGAACTGGCAATTTTTCAGTCTGAATTTTGGCAACAGGTTTTTGTCCGGCCTGCGCGGGCGTAATTTTGCCAGGAAGTATTTTATCGGGCGTAACTTTATCGGGCGATGGCTTTGCTGCCACCGGCTTACCGCTCGCGGGCTTTACCGCTACTTTAGAAGCCGCTGGTTTAATCGTTGTTTTAGAAATCGCTGGTTTTGAGGCAACTCGGTTGGCGTCAACAGGCTTGGCGATACCTTTCGCCGCAACCGTACGCTCGTCAGCGGGAGCTGCGACAGTTTTAGCATGGGCCTCGGTATGAAGGGCGCAAAACGCCAGAATCAGCGCTGATACAACACTCCTTCGCTGAATCTTTTGCGTCATGCTTCCCTCCCATGAAACTTCTACTGAGAGTCCCTACAGGAAGAAAATTCAATTGTCTAGGTAATACCTCTTAACGTCCTTCGGTTTGCCCTGAACTCGCAACAAGGATTATGTGCAAGGCAGAGACTTAAGGTGCCAAAGCAATACTGGTTAACGCACACTCCGATCTAGCCTCTTGATCTTTATCTCTTTGGCTGTGGTGTTATTTTTTTACGCTGCTTGTATTTGCGATAAGAACTGATCAACGTGGTGTCGCATCACCGTAATCTGCGTGTTAATGGATGTCGCAGCCACGACAACTTGTTGCGCTGCACTGCCCGTGGATTGAGCTTCGGTCGTGACCGTTTGAGCCTGCTGCGTCAACCCCGCCGCGCCCATCGCCGCTTGCCGCACATTCTGAACGATCGCCTGAGTCGCTTGGCCTTGTTGCGATACGGCAGCGTTAATGGTCATCGCGCCTTCGTTCATCGAGCGGATGATCGAGCCGATAGTTTCAATCGCATCGACCGTATTGCCCGTTGCGGTTTGGATAGCACCAATTTGCGCCTGAATATCTTCCGTTGCCTTGGCCGTTTGTGTGGCGAGGTTTTTTACTTCGGAAGCCACGACAGCAAAGCCCTTACCCGCATCTCCGGCACGCGCAGCTTCAATGGTCGCATTCAACGCCAAAAGATTGGTTTGGCTGGCAATCGCATTAATAAGCTGAACAATTTCGCCAATGCGATGGGCGGCACTCGCAAGGCCACGCACTTGCTCTGTGGTCGCATCGACACTGACCACAGCCTCGCCTGCCATCGTCACCGAGCGCTGGACCTGATGCGAAATAGCCCGTACCGATTGCTCAAGTTGATCGGCTGCCGTCGCTACCGATTGCACATTCCGCGTCGTGTCATCTGCGGCTGAGGTCATCGAGCTAATATGGTCAATCGAAGCATCGGCGAGAGTTGCCATTTGCCGCGATTGGCCAATCATTTGTTCTGCCGCCCCTTCAACTGTACCGACCAGCCCCGCAACCGACGCCTCGAACTGGCTGCTGAGTTCTTGCAGAGCTTGGCGTTTCGCCATCGCCGCATCGGCTTCCAGCCGCGATTGTTCAGCCTGAAGGCCATCCATGCGATCTGCGTTGTCCTTGAAGACCTGGACCGACCGAGCCATCGCGCCGATTTCATCCTGACGGCCCTGGCTAGGAATTTCCATGTGCCGCCCGCCGTTAGCCAAATCTTGCATCACGCTGGCAATGCGGCGCAACGGTTTCGAGATCATCCAGCCGATCACGCCCACCAAAGCCACCACCAGCAAGACCATAATAATCATGGCAGCCAGGCTGCTATTCATCGCCGCATCTTGGATCATATGGTTCTGGGCATCAAGGCTCCAGGCAATCGCAATCGCTCCGCGCAAATCATCGCCGCGCCGGTTGGTAACGGGCGACACGATGATCATGTGATCTTCTGTCACGAGCACCGCGCTTCGCTGTTGTTTCAGCGTCGGCAGTGCGCTTACGAAAACCTTTTCTATCGGGTAGGGTTTTAGCCGTTTTGTCTCATCGTGATAATCTATGATAGTTTTTCCGTCGAGATCGAAGGCGGCCACGCTCGCCAAAGTCGAATCTGGGCGTTTAGCCAGCGGCAGATATTCCGCTTCAACCCCCGCGCCATCGCCGCCCGCAATCGCCGTTCGCACGGCAACCGCCAGCATCTCTGACTTAATCGTCGCCTCTAAACGCAAGGTTTCGAGTAAGCTGGCCTGCGTTGCGCGAATTTGCAAAGCAATCAGTACTGCAAAACTTAGCAGCACGGCAAGGGTTAGCATCACCGCGACTTTGCGGGTTAAGGTCCAAAAAGACGTCATCCCCTATCTCCCCCATACCCATAACCCCAGCAGAATCGATTTCCCCCACGGTCACCGATACACACTGCCGGAGCAGTACCGCGCTTCTGGCGCGTTAAATGGATTTTACGCACAAACCATGCCGCTCCCGCCTCGATCTTTATCCGTGCATTTCGGCTTTTACCGACTATTTTAAGCACAAGACTGTCGAGATTTCGGAAGCGGCTCCCTGTAACTTGAAATGTCGATACATTACCTTTTATGGAAATGACACTGAAATAATTGACGATCCGTTACAGCCGCAAACAAACGAAAGATCGTAAGCAAATGAGCAAAAATTGGATACGTTTGTTACAAAAATATTCCAAAATCGGTGGCTTCCTAATCGGCGCGGCCATTGTTGCCAGTTGTGTGCAAAGGCCCCCCGCCGTTCCCCGCGAGCCGCCGACGACCCCACCGCCCAA
Organism: Alphaproteobacteria bacterium; assembly: GCA_013298565.1. Taxonomy (GTDB): domain Bacteria; phylum Pseudomonadota; class Alphaproteobacteria; order Elsterales; family Elsteraceae; genus Elstera. The sequence goes on from JAAFIC010000004.1 coordinate 6,398, forward strand.
AGAGAGTGCGAGTGAAGCCTATCTCGCCTGCCAAGCCAACCTATCAGAAGTTGGTTGGGATTTTGAACCCATCATCAGCTTTACCACACCCGATGGCTGCGGCGTGGTGGATGGCGTTAAACTGCAACGCTCCACGCTCGTGCTAAGCCGCCCCACGGTTGTTACCTGCGATCTTGCCTATGCTATCGCACGCTTTGAATTTGAAATTCTACAGCCTCTCGCTGAAGAATTGTTTAAGAAGGAGGTTAAGCGCGTCGATCACGTTGGCTCTTATAACTGCCGGGGTATCCGCAACAACCGCGCCCGACTGTCCGAACACGCCAAGGGCCGGGCTATCGACCTGATCGGCGTGGAGTTGACCGACGGCACCCGCATTCGCGTCGAAACCGATTGGGCCGATAAAGGGCCGAAGGGCCAGTTCTTGCGCCGCGCGACGCGCTCGGCGTGCAGCCTGTTCAGTGTGGTGCTCGGCCCGAATGCCGACCGCGACCATCGCGATCACTTGCACCTGGATGTGGGGCCGCAGCGTTATTGTGGGGCTTGACCCGCCCGGCCCCGCAATCCGACGGCAAAAACGACACCCAGCGCCGAGAACAGCACCATCGCATAATATCCGGCACCGCCAAACGCAGCATACAGTGGCCCAACAATCGTATAGGCCAACCCCGCCCCAATACCCAGCGGCAAGGCGGCATACAGCCCTTGCGCGCGGGCGGAAAGCCCCGGCGGGGTGCATTCGCTGAGGAGTTGCATAGCCCCCAAATGCGCTGCACCGAAGGTGAGGCCGTGTAATACCTGAACGATAACCAGCACAGTGAAATCGCTGGTCGTGCCTAGCACCGCCCATCGAAAGGCACCCGCCAGCCCTGCGACCACGAGTAGTGCCACGGGACGCCGCAGTATTCCGAAGCGCGGTACAATTGCGAACAAAATAATCTCAAACACCACGCCCTCGGCCCACAACCACCCGATTTGGTTTTTGCTCAGGCCCATCTGCTGCCAGTGTAGAGACGAAAAAGCGTAATAGAAGAGATGCGAATTTTGAAGCAACGCCGCCGTGAGATACAGGCGGCGCAGTGATCTTATCCGCAAAAGAACGGCAAAGCCTGTCACCATATCGCGCAAACTGGGGGCCGTGTTCCGGGCTGCCATCGGCGGATCAATCAAGCCTCGGCTGGCAATAAGCCCGAGCGAGACCAGACCTGCGGTGATGACGATAATCGGTGCAGGCCCGGTCTGCTCTAAAACCTGCCCCATTACCAGTGCCAGGACGAGAAACGAGGCTGACCCCCACAGCCGCACGCGACTATAGCTCAACCCCTCAGTCCGCGCTGCCGCCAAGGCTACCGCATCCGTCACGGTCACGACTGCCGACTGCAAGGCCGTCGCCAGCGCCGACAGCAGCAAGATCATCCAAAAGGAATAGGCGTTGGCGAGCAAGATCATCACCATAATCACGACCAGCAACGTCAAACTAATCAGGTCGCGTTTGCGGGTGATTTGATCGGCAACTTGCCCCGCCATCAGTGTACACAGCACTTTCGCCGCCATGCCGACGGCAAACACTGACCCGATTTCGGACGGGGTGAGGCCACGATAATCGAACCAGACCGACAGAAACGGCGTCACCACGCCGAACGCACTATAGAAGGCGGCGAAGAACAGGCTGAAACGAAGATAGGTACTCATACAATATTCTTGCCCGCTCCCCGCAGCCACGTCGAGATGCCTCAGCGGCATGGGTCGTATGCCTATGCCCCCCTACCAGAAGCTGATATAGGTCCACTGCCTTTTGCGTGGAGACCCTAAAATGGCCCTTTGGACCCCCGGCGACACCCTGGTTCTTGCGACCCATAACCTCGGCAAACTCCGCGAAATCGAAGAACTGCTACGCCCGTTCGCCGTGCCCGTTGTCGCCGCTGGCGCGCTGGGGCTGCCCGAACCGGAGGAGACCGGCCTAACCTTCATCGCCAATGCCGAACTTAAAGCCCGTGCCGCCGCTGTAGGCTCGGGCAAACCCGCGCTGGCCGATGATAGTGGCCTCGCGGTATCGGGACTCGGCGGCAACCCTGGCATTTATTCCGCGCGCTGGGCCGGGCCGGGCAAGGATTTCGGCGTGGCGATGGACCGGGTTCGCACTGAGTTGGGCGATACTCCAGACCGTAAGGCGGCCTTCCACTGCGCGCTCTCGCTAGCGTGGCCGACCGGGCAGATCATAACCTTTGAAGGCATCGTCCGGGGTACGCTCACCTTCCCGGCACGAGGAAGCAAGGGTTTCGGCTATGATCCGATTTTCATTCCCGAAGGCCATAGCCAGACCTTCGGGGAAATGGACCCCATCGCCAAACACGCCATGAGCCACCGCGCGCGTGCCTTCGAGCCATTGGTGAAAGCCGTTTTTGCGTGAGCCTGCCGCCCGATCCGCGCGGTTTTGGCGTTTATGTCCATTGGCCTTTCTGCCGCTCCAAATGCCCCTATTGCGATTTTAATAGCCACGTGCGGGAGAAAATTGAGGCAGAGGCGTGGGAACATGGCCTCGTCGTCAGCCTCGTCCGGCAAAAGGCCCGGTTTGAAGCGCAAGGCTTGGGCGCGCGCCGGGTTTCCTCGATCTTTTTTGGTGGCGGCACACCGTCGCTCATGCCGCCGCGCCTTGTCGGCACCATCATCGACACGATTGCCAGGCTTTGGCCGCTCGAAACTGATGCCGAAATTACCCTAGAAGCCAATCCAACCTCTGCCGAAGCCGAAAATTTCGCGGGTTATGCCGCCGCAGGCGTCAATCGCCTCTCTATCGGCGTGCAGGCTTTGGAGGTCAATGCGCTCGGTTTTTTGGGCCGCACTCATGACCCCGACGAAGCTAGGCGGGCGATTGCCCTGGCAACGCAGCATTTTCCGCGCTTCAGCTTCGATCTCATTTACGCCCGCCCCGGCCAGTCGGTGGCAGCGTGGGAGCGCGAGTTAAGGCAGGCGCTGGATTTGGCCGTGGGGCATTTGTCGCTCTATCAACTCACGATCGAACCCGGCACGGCCTTTTATGGCGCGCACGCACGCGGCGATTTCGCCCTGCCCGATGATGCCCTCGCGGGGGATCTCTACGAGGCGACGCAAGCGCTGCTAACAACCGCCGGGCTGCCCGCTTACGAAATTTCCAATCACGCTAAACCAGGGCAAGAAAGCCGCCATAATCTTTTATACTGGCGCTATGGCGACTACCTCGGCGTCGGCCCCGGCGCGCATGGTCGGTTAACATTGGAAGACGGCACGCCGTTGGGCCGCAAACTGGCGACCCGCGCGCAAAAAGCCCCGGAAACTTGGTTGGCCTCCTTGGACGCGGACAACGACGGCCTTACCGAAGTCGATGCTGTCGCTGTGCCGGATCGGCTCACCGAGCTTACCATGATGGGCCTGCGCCTTGCCGAAGGCGTGCCCCTCGCTCGCTACCTGCGCGAAACCGGGGTGCGCCCAGACGCGAGCTTGGATGCTACCGGGCTATCCCGCATGATCGACGGCGGCTTCCTGACCCAAACCGACACCCACCTGACCGCGACCGACGCGGGACGGCAGCGGCTAAACGCGCTGCTGACGCAGATTCTTCCTGAGGATGCCCCCCGGTGAGCCGATTATTCAGCCGCCAAGGGCAGGGGCCAGGGCGCAATTCCGGCCAGAGTTTCCGACATATCGGGTTCAGCGCAGGCGAGATCATAGCGAATTTGCAGCGTCAGCCAAACATCGGCGCGCAGACCGAAGAGCTTTTGCAGGCGCAACGCCGTGTCGGCGGTCATCGCGCGTCGCCCCGCAACGATTTCCCCAATCCGGCGTGCGCCAACACCGAGCGCCTTCGCCAAGCGGTATTGGGTCATCCCAAGCGGCTCCAGAAACTCACTCTGCAAAATTTGCCCCGGATGCACAGGCGGAATGCGCGTGCCATCGCTCAGATCGGCACTATCGGAAAAATCCAACCTATCAATATCGTCACGGGTATAGGCCATGCTCAACTCCCCTCAGTGGTAATCGACAAGCTCGACAGCCACCGTACAATTCCAGATAACGATAGTATCGTTAAGCGCTATTATCGCAGCGCGGCCCTATGGAATATTCCATGATCGACCTCTTCCCCCTCGCCCGCCCGTTTCTGCACCGGATGGACCCGGAGGATGCTCACGGCCTCACGCTGAAACTGCTGGCGGCGGGGGCCGTGCCGCAAGTGCCGATCCCGCCGTTGCCGCGCCTCGCGACCCGTATTTTTGGGCGCGATTTGCCGCATCCGTTGGGGCTTTCGGCAGGGTTTGATAAGAATGCCCAGGCGTTTCATCAGTTTCCGCGCTTAGGCGTGAGCTTTGCCGAAATTGGGGGCGTAACGCCCCTGCCGCAAGCGGGCAATCCGCGCCCGCGCCTGTTTCGGCTAACAGAAGACCGCGCCATCATCAACCGCATGGGCTTTAATAACGATGGGATGGAGGCGGTCGCCGCCCGCTTTGCCGCCCGCAAAACTCCCGGCCAAATCGTTGGCGTTAATCTCGCCTCCAATGCCGATAGCGCCGATCCGGCCAATGATTTCGTGCGTCTCGCCCGCACTTTTGCCAGCCACGCCGATTTTCTAACCTTAGATATTTCCTGCCCTAATACCGCCAACGGCAAGATGTTCCTCAGCCCTGGTCCGTTGCGCGATTTGCTGGACCGCTTGGCCGCGCTGTTCACCACCCCCGGCCTCCCGCGCCCGCCGCTGGTCGCCAAAATCGCCCCGGACATTGACGATGCGGGGCTGGATGCCGTGCTGGAGGTGCTGCTGGAAAAGGGTATCGACGCGCTCATCCTCAGCAATACCACCCTCGCCCGCCCCGATACGCTCAAAAGCCCGCAGCAGGGCGAACGCGGCGGCCTCTCCGGCCCGCCCCTCTTGACCGCCTCAACGGAGCTTTTGCGGAGAGTCTTCCGGCTCACGCGCGGCACCTTGCCCCTCATCGGCGTCGGCGGGATCAGCAGCGGTGCCGATGCCTACGCGAAAGTAAAGGCCGGAGCTTCCGCGCTGCAACTCTATACCGCCCTGGTCTATCAAGGCCCCTGGGCCGTGCGCCGGATTCTGATGGACCTCGATCAACGCCTCGCCCGCGACGGCCATGCGCGCTTGACGGAGGCGGTGGGGGTTGAGGGGTAGGGGGCAAGGTTCACCCCGCAAACCGCTTCGCCCCGGCCACACACAGCACCACGACGCCCGTGACCGCCACCATCGGCCAAGCCACCGTCTCGCCCAGCAGGGTCGCGGCCAACGTCAGCCCGAAGAACGGTTGGAGAAGCTGCAACTGCCCAACGCCCGCAATGCCGCCCAAGGCGAGGCCGCGATACCAGAAGACGAAGCCGATGAGCATTGAGAACAGCGAGACGTACACGAGGCTCCACAGCGCGGGCGTGCCGATGCGGCTCCAGTCGGCGGGTTGCAGCAGTAGGGCGGCGGTTGCCATGAAGGGGAGCGAGAGCAGTAATGCCCAGGAGATGACCTGCCAGCCGCCTAACCGCCGCGACAGGGCCGCGCCTTCGGCATAGCCAAGCCCGCAAACGATAATCGCGGCCAGCATGAACCCATCGCCCACCATTGATCCTGCACCCCCTTGGAAGAAGGCGAACCCCGCCACGCACGCGCTGCCGAGACCGGAGAACAGCCAAAAAACCCGGCGCGGCCGCTCGCCACCGCGCAAAACGCCAAAAATCGCCGTGGAGAGCGGCAATAGCCCGACAAAAATCATCGAATGGGCGGAGGTGACGTGCTGCAAGGCCAATGCGGTCAACAGAGGAAAGCCGATAATCACGCCGAGCGACACGATAAGCAGTGACAAAAGATCGCCCTTGGCGGGCCGCGCTTGACGAAACAGCAGCAGCACACCGCCCGCGCACAGCCCGGCAATACTGGCGCGCGCGAAGGTGAGGAAGACGGGGTCGAAATCGGCCACCGCGATGCGGGTTGCGGGCAGCGAGCCACTGAAAATCAACATGCCGAGAAAACCGCTCAACCAGCCGTCGAGATTTTTATCCATCAGCGAACCCCTTCCATCGAATACCCCTTCTGTATCGCTGGAAAGCGCTAGTACGCCTAGAGACAGTTTGGTACAATTATTCTGAACTGTACTGATAAGATTAGGGATACAAAACCTGATGGAATCCCTCCCCAATCCGCGTTTGGTCGATCATGTCATGCAGGTTGTGCGTGGGCGCATTGCGGCGCGGGCGCTGACACTGGGGGCGAAGCTGCCGTCTATTCGGGGGCTAGCGGAAACCTTGAGCGTGTCGAAATCGACCGTGGTGGAAGCCTATGACCGTTTAAGCGCAGAAGGCGCGATTCGCTCCCGCCCCGGCTCGGGCTTTTATGTAGCGGGAACCTTGGCTCCGCTCACTTTGGCCGAGATTGGCCCGCGTTTAGATCGGGCTATCGACCCGTTCTGGGTGTCGCGCCTCGCCCTCGATGCCGGGCCGGACGTGCTGAAACCGGGCTGCGGCTGGCTACCATCGGACTGGTTGCCGGAAGCAAGCCTGCGCCGCGCGCTGCGGGGGTTGGCGCGGGCGGAGGATGCTGGTCCCCTCACCGATTACGGCTCGCCCTTGGGGCTGCCCGCCTTGCGGGTTTTGCTGGCGCGGCGCATGGCCGACCAAGGGATCGAGGCCCCCCCGGATCAAATTCTGCTCACAGAATCCGGCACGCAAGCGATTGATTTACTGTGCAGGTTTCTCATCGAGCCAGGCGACTGCGTGTTAGTCGATGACCCCTGCTATTTCAATTTTCACGCGCTGCTCAAAGCCCACCGCGCCAAGGTTATCGGCGTGCCTTACACGCCCAATGGGCCAGATGTGGAAGCGTTTGCCGCCGCCCTCACCGCTCACCACCCGCGCCTTTATATCACCAACTCGGCCTTGCATAATCCTACGGGCACCACTTTGTCGCCGCTGGTGGCGCATCGGTTGCTGAAACTCGCGGACGCCGCCAACCTCACCATTGCCGAAGATGATATTTTCGCCGATTTCGAGCCTGATCCGTCCCCGCGCCTTGCGGCGTTCGATGGGCTAAACCGGGTCGTGCGGATCGGCAGTTTCTCCAAATCCCTGTCGGCGGCGGCGCGCTGCGGTTATATCGCGGCGAAACCCGAGTGGATCGAAGCGCTGATTGATCTTAAAATCGCTATCTCCTTCGGGGGCGGGCGTTTAGGGGCGGAACTAGTGCTGGCGGTGCTGAAAGACGGCAGCTACCGCAAACATATGGAAAGCGTGCGAACCCGCCTCGCGCGCGCTATGGCGCTAACGATAAAACGGCTCAAACTCCTCGGTATCACGCCCTGGGTGGAACCACGCGGCGGCATGTTTTTGTGGGCGCAGTTGCCTGACGGGCTGGATGCTGCCGAGGTATCGCAAAAAGCCCTCAGCGAGCGAGTGATTCTCGCGCCGGGAAATGTGTTTAGCGCGGCGCAATCGGCGGCTGGGTTTTTGCGCTTCAATGTGGCGCAATGCACCGACCCACGCATTTTCAGCGTGTTAGCTGGGGCGATGGCACGCGCGCCTTCCGCTACTTTCGCCTTAACCGATACGAGGTTAAGCGCAGAGCGCTAAGTTTTCTTGCAGAATGGCTTCTGGTGATTATCATTGCTGTCAGTCCCGAGGGGTTTGGGTTCACACCCTCGCAAAAATAAATCAATACGACTGCCGGGGGAGAAACACTCATGAGCGCTTCTTTTGAAATTCGCGATTTACCTGGCGTTTTGGGTGCTGAAATTCTGAACCTAGACTTGGCGCAACCCTTGAGCGATGGTGATTTTCTGAGCATTCGCAACCGTCTGGCCGAGCGTGCCGTGCTGGTGTTTCGCGATCAAGAGGCGCTAACGCCGGACCAGCAGATTGCTTTCAGCCGGAGGTTTGGGCCGCTCGAAATTCATGTGCAACACCATTTCCATCTTGCGGGCCACCCGGAAATTCTCATCATCTCTAATGTCGTCGAGAACGGGAAGCCCCTGGGCCTTGGCGATGCTGGAAGATATTGGCATTCCGACCTTTCTTATATGGCTTTGCCCAGCTTAGGCTCGCTCCTACACTCTAAGGCATGGCCTGCCGAAGGTGGCGACACGGTTTTCGTGAATATGGTCGCGGCCTATGAAGCGCTGCCGGACGATGTGAAAGCCCGTATTGATGGCCTTTCTGCCGAACACAGCTATCTTGCCCGCAATGCGAAGCAGCAAAAACTGAACGGCGATCTGCGCCCCGGCCTGACCGCCGAACAAGCCGCCCGCGTGCCGCCCGTGGTTCACCCCGTGGTGCGCGTTCACCCGGAAAGCGGCAAACGCGCCCTGTTCGTGAGTGAAGGCTTTACAACCCATATCCTCGGTTTGCCGGAAGACGAGAGCAATGCGCTGCTCGCCATGCTTTATGCCCATTCCACCGAACCGCGCTTCCAGTACCGCCATAAATGGCAACCCCATGATATGATTTTCTGGGACAATCGCCAAACCCTCCACCTTGCGACGGGTTGCCCGCCGGAGTTACGCCGCACTCTTTATCGCACCACAGTTCAGGGCGATGCACCGCGCGGGATTACGGCGTAACGGGGGAGGCGTTTTGGCGGGTGTAATAGGCATGAGGCTTCAATGAAGATCACTATTCTAGGCGCGGGTGCCGTTGGCGGGCATATCGCGGCCCATCTTGCGCGGGCAGGGCTGGCGGTTTCGGCCCTTGCGCGCGGACCGCATTTGGCAGCAATCCAGGCGAACGGCTTACGCCTGACGACCGGTGCCGAGGATTTTACCGTGCGGTTGCCCGCCTCCGACCGGGCAGAGGATTTCGGCCCGCAGGACGTCGTTATCAGCACGGTCAAAGCCCATAGCCTGACCAGCGTCGTGCCTGCCTTGACGGCGCTGTCCGGCCCAGAAACGGTGATTGTCTATGCCCTCAACGGGGTGCCCTGGTGGTATTTCCACCAGCACCCGAACCCGGTATTGGCCGAACGTCCGCTGGAGCGGCTCGATCCCGGCGGGGTGTTGTGGCGCGACGGGGGCGTGGAACGGGCGCTCGGGTGTGTTATTCAATCACCGAATACGATTGTCGCGCCGGGCGTTATTCACTGCAAATGGCCGCGCAGCAGTTTCGTGCTAGGCGATCCTGCCGGGGGGCTAACCCCGCGCCTGACCGCCATCGTGGATGCGCTGAAACCGGGGCTGGAGGGGGTGGCCGCCACCGCCGATATTCGCGTTAATGTTTGGATGAAAGTGGCGCTGAACGTCGCGGGTTCCTGCCTGGGCGTGCTCACTCAATCCAACGAAGGCGACGTGATTGCCGATGCAGACCTTTTGGCGCTCTATAAAACTCTGCTCAATGAAACCTGCGCCGTGGCGGCAGGCTTGGGCGTGACCGCCGCGCCCGATATTCCGGCCCGCTTGAAAGCCATGACCGGCAGCACGCACCGCGCCTCAATGCTGCAAGACCTTGAAGCCGGGCGGCCCTTGGAAATCGACGCACAGTTGAACGCCGTGCAAGACCTCGCCCGCTTGGCCAACGTACCAACGCCGACGCTAAACCTACTGCTCCCTTTGCTGCGCGCCAGGGCCAGAACCAGGGCCGGAACCAGGGCCGAGCGTTGACAGAGGCTTGCGCCGAGCGGGCACTTGGGTAATCCTCATCTTATGAGCATGCTTCCTCCGCCCGCCGCCGTTCTGTTGCTGATTGATTTGCAACAAGCGATTGATCACCCCTCCTGGGGGCTTCGGAACAACCCGCAGGCCGAAGCCAATATCGCCCGGTTGCTGGCCCATTGGCGACAGAAGGGCTGGCCCGTGTGGCATGTGCGGCACGATTCATCCTCCCCCACCTCGCACTATCGGCTAGGGCAACCGGGGCATGACTTTAAGCCGGAAACGGCCCCGCTGCCGGACGAGTTGGTGATCGCCAAACGCACCAATAGCGCCTTCATCGGCACAGACCTTGACGCGCGCCTGCTAACCGGGCGGCACCCGGCGCTGGTGGTGGTCGGCGTCGTCACCAATAATTCGGTGGAAGCGACCGTACGAATGGCCGGAAACTTGGGCTTCACCACGTTTCTGGTCGAAGACGGCTGCTTCACCTTCGGCCTCAAAGACTGGAACCGCGTGGAGCGCACCGCTGAAGAGGTCCACGCCTTCACCCTCGCCAACCTGGACGGGGAGTATTGCACAATCACAACGACGGCGGCGGTATTGGCGGAGGGTTAGGCGTTGATCGCAAAAATGAGTATTTTCATTTCAGAAATACCAAAATCTCAATTGAATAAAGGAGATTATATATTCTTAGAATCTTCTATTAACCGAAATCGTATTGCAAAATCCCTAGATTATATGAGCTTAAACTACGATACCAATCGCCCTGGTATAGGAAAAATTATACAAGTTGGAGAAAATTACTTTCATGTGAAAATTTGGGAGCATATCTATAGAATTAAAAGATCAACACTTTCAAATACTGTACAGCGCGTTCATCCGTGGCTCTATCATCTCTCGTTTTATTTTTGGGCAGAAACTTTGCTCCGCAGTGAAATTGCGGAATCTCAAATATTTTTACGGACATACAATAATAAATCTAACAGATTAACTTCTCTATGGCTAAAAAAAACACGCGGTTCTCTTCCTATAATTACCGCTCTTGACGGGCGAGTACGCTGGCCGATACTCCGTAGATTGCGTGCTGGTCTGCGTGTTCGTCTGGCGCGTTGGGGATTTTTTCCTTGGGCAGGTGGTTTTGGAGACTGGGGCCTCTTAATGGACCAAATTGGGGTTGAAATTTCATTTGAATATCATGGCATCGACCGTATTCTTTGGTTAAATCAAATCCGTCTTCATCGCAACGGAAACATACACCTAACCGGCATTGACTTAGAGGAAGAGGAAATACGGACTTATAGGCTTGATAAAATTTATAATGTTTCAGTTCCGGGCGCAGAAAATTTTAATTCAGATGATTTTTATTGGGAAATTTACTCGTTAGTGCACTCCCGCCGTTCCTGGAAAGGTATCTGGGATAATTTGCAAGACCAAAATAAACGGCCAACTTCTCCAGATTTCGGTTTCCTCGGTCTCTCAATCGAGGCTATTGGTAACTATACAAGACGAATCATAAAAATACCGTCTCATTTTCGGAATTTAAGATTAAAACTAAAGGAGAGTTATGCCCGATTGAAATATCGCTGCCGGCGGTTCTCTCGGCGAATTATTGGGGTTTGGCGATACCGTACAGCCCCTCCCCTTGCTCTTCGAGTATCTTACGGGGCAAAAAATCAATTTCTCACACGCTTAAAAACGGCAATTCTTAATTTGCAACAAAAGAAAATAGAACACATAACATGTTTACATACATTGAAGTCTATTGTTGGAAATACATTTCTAAGTCGATTTTATCTTAAATTTTTATTAGAAGCTGTAATTATTGAGGCGCGCAACGATGAGATGATTTCCAAAAAAGATCTTTCTTTATTAACTGATATTTTAACGCTATCCTTCAGTATTGGCACTCATATTACCTTGGCTCAACGGCAAAAAGCATACACGCTTTATGAAGAAGCTTATGGGCGTCAGCCCGGCATGATAAGATTACGCGGCGGTCAATTTAGGCGTCGTGGGCAGAGCCGTTTTTTATTGTTCGCTGAGTCTTATCTGGCCTCCCTTTATAATTTAACACCTAACCTCCCGCCGCACCGGGATTTAGAGGCTCACGAGGCTCCGTACTGGGAAAGTTTTTATCGAGCCAACGCCTATTTTCTAAGTTCTTGGAGCCGTAAGCGCTTTACGTTTGACGCTAAGACTGTGGTTAGATTGAAACTTATCGTGGCTTGGTGGTCAGACCCCGCCGACGCCCCTTGATCCCGCCTCCCGCTCCGCTATGATCTCGGCAGCTTTGGCCCCCGAGGAAAGATTCTGCCATGACTGTCGCACTTAAGCCGGTCGAAACCATTCTGGTTGATACCTCCACTATCCCGTGTGATGGCGACGGCGGGGCACTGGGGCATCCGCGCGTCTATCTCAATATCGAAGCGGCAGGCCGGGTTGAATGCCCCTACTGTGGGCGGGAATATGTGTTGAGAGAGGGCGCGAAGAGCCACGCGGGCCATTAATTCCGTGACCCAAAACACCGTGACTGGCAAGACTCTCTATCTCGTCGATGGCTCGGGCTTTATTTTCCGCGCCTATCACGCGCTGCCGCCAATGTCCCGCCCTGATGGCGTACAGGTGAACGCCGTCTATGGCTTCACCAATATGTTGGCCCGGCTGCTGGGCGATGCGGGGGCCGAGCGGGTGGCGGTGATTTTCGACGTGTCGCGCCAGTCGTTTCGCACGGAGCTTTATCCGCAGTACAAAGCGCACCGCCCGCCCGCACCGGAAGATTTAATCCCGCAGTTCGCGCTGATCCGGGAGGCGACGCGCGCCTTCAATGTCCCCGCGATTGAGCTTGAGGGATTCGAGGCCGACGATTTGATCGCCGCTTATGCCGCCGCCGAAATCGCGGAAGGCGGCGATGTGATTATCGTCTCCTCCGATAAGGATTTGATGCAGCTTATCCGCCCCGGCGTGTCGCTGCTCGATCCGATGAAGAACAAGCCGATTGGCGTGGCGGAAGTGCTGGAGAAATTCGGGGTTCCGCCGGAGAAAGTCGTCGATGTGCAGGCGCTCATGGGCGATAGTACCGATAATGTGCCGGGCGTGCCGGGTATCGGCCAGAAAACCGCCGCCGAGCTGATTAATCTTTATGGCGATCTCGATACGCTGCTGGCGCGGGCGGGGGAAATCAAACAACCCAAACGCCGCCAAAGCCTAATCGACCACGCCGATCTTGCCCGCATTTCGCGTGAACTCGTGCGCCTGCGCGAAGACGCCCCCCTGCCGGTGGCATTGCCAGAGCTTGATAAGCGCACGCCTGACGCGGACGTGCTGAAAGAATTTCTGATCGCGCAGAATTTCCGCTCGCTGCTCTCAAAACTACTCGGGCCGGAGGGGGTGAAACTCGCCGTTGCCCGCGCTGCTGCCACGCCTGCCCCCACCGTCGCCCCCGCTTCCGGCAGTGTAACGCTGCCGACGCCCGTCGATGCTCCCCGGAATTACGAACTTGTGCAAACGCGCGACCGGCTGGACCACTGGATCGCCCGCGCCCATGCGGTTGGCACCGTCGCGTTCGATACGGAAACGACCAGCCTCAATGCCGCCTCCGCAAGCCTCGTCGGCGTTTCGTTGGCGGTCGCACCGGGGGAAGCCTGCTATATCCCGCTCGGCCACGGCACGCCCGGCGGGCAACTCGATCTCGGCGGCGACCGCCCGCAGCAGCTTCCGTTGATCGAGGCGCTGGACGCGCTGAAACCGCTGTTGCTCGACCAAAGCGTGCTCAAAATCGGCCAGAATCTGAAGTACGATATGGTCGTGCTCGAAAAATACGGCGTGGCGATTGCGCCTTACGACGATACGATGCTGTTGTCCTACGTGCTCGATGGCGGCAAGCACGGGCATGGAATGGATGAGTTGGCCGACCGCCACCTCGGCATCACCACGATTTCCTATGAGGACGTGTGCGGCAAGGGCAAGAAGCAGATCGGCTTTGCCGAAGTGGCGTTGGACCGCGCCCTCGCCTATGCCGCCGAAGATGCCGATGTTACCCTGCGCCTGCATTCGGTGCTAAAAGCTCGGTTGCTGCTGGAGCGGCAAGTGCATCTTTACGAGAGCATCGACCGGCCCATCCCAACGATTATCACGGCGATGGAAACCACTGGCGCGCTGCTGGACCGCACCCGCCTGCGCGAACTTTCCACCGATTTCGGGCAACGCATGGCGGTGCTGGAAAGCCAGATTCACGATGCGGCGGGGGAAGTGTTCAACATCGCCTCGCCAAAGCAGTTGGGCGAAATCCTGTTCGGCAAACTCGGCCTCGCCGACCAGGGCAAGACCAGCAAAACCGATAATTATTCAACCTCTGTAGACGTGCTGGAAGAGTTGCGCGCCAGTCACCCCGTGCCGGGGCTGGTGCTGGAGTATCGGCAGTTAGCGAAGCTGAAATCCACCTATGCCGACGCCCTGGTAGAGCAAATCAACCCGCGCACAGGCCGGGTTCACACCAGCTTCGCCCTGGCGCTGACCACCACGGGGCGGTTGTCGTCGTCCGACCCGAATTTGCAGAATATCCCTATTCGTACGGAAGAGGGCCGCAAAATCCGCGAAGCCTTCATTGCGCCGGACGGGCATAAACTGATTGCCATCGACTATAGCCAGATCGAATTGCGCCTGTTGGCCGAAGTCGCGGGTATTGATGCGTTGAAAGAAGCCTTCGCCGCTGGCGTGGATATTCACGCGCTTACCGCCTCGCAGGTGTTCGATGTGCCGTTGGAGACGATGGATAAGGAAACCCGGCGCAAGGCGAAAGCCATCAACTTCGGCATTATTTACGGCATGAGTGCGTTCGGCCTCGCCCAGAATATCGGCGTTAGCCAGGGCCAAGCGCAGGCGTTCATCCGGGCCTATTTCGAGCGCTACCCCGGCATTCGGGCGTATATGGACCGAATGAAGGCGTTCGCCAAAGAGCATCAGTTCGTCACAACCCTGTTTGGGCGGCGCTGCTGGGTGCCGACGATTGCCGATAAAAATGCCGCCCGCCGCAGCTTCGCCGAACGCCAAGCCATCAACGCCCCCCTGCAAGGCACTGCCGCCGACATCATGAAGCGGGCGATGATTAAGGTTTCAGCAACGCTCGCCGAAACCAAACTGCCCGCGAAAATGATCTTAACCGTTCACGACGAACTTTTGTTCGAGGTGCCGGATAGCCATATCGAGGACGCCATTGCCATCTTAAGCCCAGTGATGGAAAACGCTGCCGGGTCTGTGGTATCGGTACCCCTGATTTGTGAAGCCGGGGTCGGCCAGACCTGGGCTTCAGCGCACTAGTTTTTAACGAGGTAGAGACAATGGTTGAGATTGCCGATCGCGAGAATGCGCTGTTTCTGGAACTGAAAGATGGCCGCGTGACCATCGAGCTTTACCCAGAGAGTGCGCCGAACCATGTGGCGCGGATTAAGGAATTGGTTCGCGAAGGCTTTTACGATGGCATCGTGTTCCACCGCGTTATCGAAGGCTTCATGGCCCAAACCGGCGATCCTACCGGCAGCGGTTCGGGCGGCTCGGGCAAGAAGTTGAAGGCGGAGTTCAACGACCGCAAGCACGTGAAAGGCACCTGCTCCATGGCGCGCGCCGCAAGCCCGGATAGCGGCGATAGCCAATGGTTCATTTGCTTTGGCACAACACCGCACCTGAATGGGCAATATACGGCGTGGGGCCAAGTGATCGACGGCTTAGAGCATGTGGACGCCATTAAGCGCGGTGCCCCCGGCTCGGGTTCGGTGAAAGACCCGGATAAAATCGTTTCGCTGAAGGTGGCCGCCGATGTGGCTGAATAACCTCTCCCGCCGCCTGCTGCTCGCGGGGGCCGTCAGCCTATCACTGCTGGCGCTGCCTGCGATGGCGGCTCCCGCGCCTGAAAATATCCTCGTGCTGGAGCTTTCCACTGGCCCGGTCGTGATCGAAATGCGCCCAGACTTGGCCCCCAAGCACGTCGCGCGCATTCGCGAGCTTGTGCGCCAGGGCTTCTACAATAACGTGGTGTTTCACCGCGTGATCGACGGGTTCATGGCCCAAGGTGGTGACCCTACCGGCACGGGCATGGGCGGTTCGGGCATGAAGCTGCCGCGCGAGTTTAGCTCTGAGAAGCATCGGCGCGGTACGGTCTCAATGGCCCGCGCTCAAAGCCCAGATTCAGCCGATAGCCAGTTCTTCATCTGCTTCTCGGACGCGCCCAACCTTGATGGGCAATATACCATCTGGGGCCGGGTAACGTCGGGTATGGATGCGGTCGATAAGCTGCGGAAGGGCGATCCTGCCCGCAACGGCGTTGTCGCCAACCCGGATAAAATCGTGAGCGCCTTTATTCAGGCCGATAAGAAATAGTGCGCCTGCCCTCCCCCCTCCCCGCGTGAGGGGGGAGGGGGTTATGGCCCTGTTCGCTTGATTGGGGTTTGTGCAATGCGCCGGTTTGCCGAACGCGAATCTATGCTACAGTCTTCGCTAACGAAGAATGAGAGACGCCCAGAGGGAAGGTTACGTGATGTCAAACCCGCAATCGGTTTCCCCGCACGCATCGGCCCAAGCAACGGGAAGCGATTCTAAGCGGCAGATTACGATCAAGAAATACGCCAATCGCCGCCTGTATAATACAGCGACCTCTAGCTATGTAACACTCGATACCCTGTGCCAAATGGTGAAGGACGATGTGGATTTTGTCGTCTACGACGCTAAAACCAGCGACGACATTACCCGGCAAGTCCTCACGCAGATTATTGTGGAAGAAGAAAGTAAGGGGCAAAACATGCTTCCCATCAGCTTCTTGCGTCAATTGATCGGCCTCTATGGTGACAATATGCAATGGCTGGTACCAAGCTATCTTGAAACGGCTATGCAGAGCTTCGCCCGCAATCAGGGGGAAATGCGCCAATATTTTCAAGAATCCTTCGGCAGCCTGTTTCCGTTTGGCTCTTTCGATCACATGAGCAAGCAGAATATTGCTATGGTCGAACGGGCAATGCGGATGTTCACCCCCTTCGGCGCGCCGGGCGTTGGCAGTGACGGCAAACCGCAAGCCGGTCCCGCGTCGGCAGGCCAACCCGTTCAGGTGTTGGACCTAAAACGGCAGTTGGATGCGCTGCAAGCGCAGATTGAACAGTTGAACCCCGGCACTAAAGCCGAAAAGCCCTAAGTCTCCAGCCGGGCGGCAGGCGCTACGATGGTCGCGATCACCCCCATCACCTACCAGCCGATCGCCCCGACCCGGCCCATCCGCCGCCGTCAGCCGGAGGCGGAAGAGCATCAGGACGAAAAGCGCACTGAGGAGGCGACGGCGGGGGCACATACCGCCCGCCCCACCTTCGATCTTGACAGCGAACAGGAAGATTTGGCCGACCCGCGCCAGCGCCGCCGCTCCAAGGGCCTCGCTCTGGTAGCAGCCCAAGTGACATTCCAGGCGCAACAGTTCGCCCAAGAGCATCTCGGCAGCGGCCTGTATTACGAACCTTGGGGCCTTGTCACGGCAGCCTATAAGCGCTGGGAAGAGCGTTAGGGTTTGTGCTGCTTGGCCGCGCCAGCATAGGTGGGCCGCCAGATCAGCCGATCCAGAAACTCCATCGCGCCCTGAGTGAGAATCAACAGTACAATCGTTGCCGGAAAAATGATCTCCCGCAGGCTCTCGCCAAGAATACCGGGAAGCACTCGAAGCGCCAGCGCGATCAGCAGCCCGGTGTACGCGCCAGACATACTGCGGTAATGAATAATCAGCCAAGTGGGGTTGCGCGTGCGCCGCCACCGCATTAACGCGAAAGTTCCAAGACTCACGGCCACCAGCGTTACCAGCGACAGAACATGCAGAAAATTGAACCCACCGGTTAACCCATAAAGGAGCAGCCCGGTTGCCCCGGTCACGAACAGCCCAAAGGCGGAGAGAATGCCCAAGCGACGGTGCCAGGCATTGCCTTTGCGCGGCAGAGCATAAAGGATAGCCCCGCATCCGAGCGCCAAAACCGCGCTGGCGACGTGCAGGGTAAGAGGATCGAAGGTCATGGAACTATCTCCAGCAAGGTTCAGAATGCTCTTTGTCGTGGCGGCGGGGGTTGGGGTGTTTCTGGCATTTCTCGGCCCGTTCGGCAGTTATGGCGCGCCCCTACCCGACCGTCTGGTGTTCTGGATCACCTCGGTCGTGGCGGGAACTGGCCTGTCGGCGCTGACCACGCTGCTGCTCCCCGTTCGCTGGCGGGGTCACTCCGGCCCGGTCTATGTGCTGACCGCGACAGCCCTGGTGACGCCGCTGCAAACCCTCGTGGTGCAACTGCTGCTGCCGCTGATTGCGCCGCCGCAGGTCGTAGCCGAAATGGGCTTCTGGCAGGAACTGCCCAACGTGGCCGTGTTGATGCTGATTGGCACCAGCGCAGCGTGGTTTTTCCAAACTCGTCCCAAAATTACGGCCCGCCCGCCCGTCGAAACCGTCGCCCCCGCCCCCGAAACCTCCCCCTTCTTTGCGCGCCTGCCGCGTGCTCTCGGCACGCAGGTGCTGTGCCTTGAGATGGAAGACCATTACCTGCGCGCTCATACACCCTTGGGCAACGCCCTGATCTTGATGCGCTTGCGCGATGCTGTGACCGAGTTGCGCGCGGTGCCGGGAACACAGGTTCATAAAAGCTGGTGGGTGGCCCGCGCGGCGCTTGCCGGGGCCGAACGCGGTAAAAGCGGCTGGGAATTGATTCTCACCGATGGGCGGCGCGTACCCGTTGGGCGCACCTATCGGCCCGCACTGGTGGCGGAAGGATGGTTGCCGGGGAGCAGGAAGGGAGATGAGGCAGGACATGGCTCCCAGGTAACAGACCCGCTAGAAAACCCAAGCGCCTCTTCGGGAAACGCGCGGATTTCGTCGTAAACGTCCCGCCGTGCTGTTCGCGCTTCGTAAAAAGCGCTAGACTAATTTCATGATCCGTCTGCTTCTTCTTCTGCTGCTGATGAGCCTTGCCCCTCCGGCCTTTGCCCAGCAACCCCACTGCCAGCTTCCCGAACGGCTGTCCACGCCCGCGCCCTGCCCAGATCGAGGCCGGGGAGACGGCGATACGGCGGCGCGCGGCCAACCGGGCGATTTCGATTTCTATGTGCTCGCCCTGTCTTG
This sequence comes from Alphaproteobacteria bacterium, assembly GCA_013298565.1. Classification (GTDB taxonomy): domain Bacteria; phylum Pseudomonadota; class Alphaproteobacteria; order Elsterales; family Elsteraceae; genus Elstera. The sequence continues at coordinate 25,121 of JAAFIC010000004.1, forward strand.
GTCGCCAGCCTACTGCGATCAAGTGCGGGACCGGGGTAGTGCCGATTTGCAATGCCGCCGCAACCATTTCGGGTTCGTGGTGCATGGGCTGTGGCCGCAGTATGGCCCCGGTCGCGGCAGCACTTGGCCGCAGTTTTGCACTCCTACGGCACCCGTGGCGGAAAACACGCTGCGCCGCGCCCTGTGCCTCATGCCGAGCGAGCGGCTGGTTCAGTGCCAATGGGCCAAGCACGGCACCTGTTCGGACCAAGCGACGCCCGACGCCTATCTCGATAAAATCCAACGGCTGATGGCAGGGTTGACCTTGCCCGACTTTGGCAAAGGGGGCAGCCGCACGGTGGCAGACATCGCCGAGGCTTTTGTCACAGCCAATACCGCACGCGGCCTTACCCCTGCCCATCTTCGTCTTGATCTTGGTCGGGACGGGCGGTTAGAGGAAGTGCGGATTTGCTATGAGAAAAAGCTTAATCAGTTCCAAGCCTGTGGCGAGACCGTGGGCGGGTTCGATCCGGCGGATCGGCGGACCAGCGGGCGGCGCGTGCTAATCCGTGCGGTGACCCCATCATGATGAAAACCGTGCTGCTTTTGGCACTCTTAGCGCTCCCCGCCTTAGCGCAAGCCCCCTCGGGATCAGGCGGAGTGCCGCGCTCCGCGCTGCCCGCAGCCCCTTTGCCTGCCGCCCCATCCCCGTCGTCTGCTGCAAAACCTGCCGGGGTGAGCGCCTCACCGGGATTGCTCCCCCTCGCCGACACGCGCGCGCGCCTGGAAGCCGCTCTGGGGCGGCCCGTTGATAAAGCGCAATGGTTGGCGATCACGACCGCGTGGAAACAAACGATGGCCGAAGCGCGCATTACGCAGAACGGCTATGCTGACCGCTTGGCCGCAATCACGCAGCTCTATCGCGGGCGCATTTCCGAACTGCTGCCACCGCTGGAACAGGTGGGCAGTTTCGAGGGGCCGTCGCTGTTTCCAAAACTGGAAAAAGAACGCGGCCTGCCCTTAACAAAAGAAGAAAAGCTGGCAATTGCCGAGGCGGACAAAGCCCGTAAGGCTCAGGTTCAACCGCTGGGGGGGCGCTTAGTGGAAAGTTACGCTGCCGCGCTCGTGTTGCCGCAAGATCGCGTGAAGTTAGCCCTTAATACCGCCGCTCCGGCGGCATCAGCACTATCGTCCGCTGGGCTGCCGGCCAAGAACTGAACGCGAAGATCCACACTGCAATCGGCAGTAACGGCGTAAAGCCGATGAGTGCCCACCAGCCGGAATAGCCTGCCCGCTGCAAAATCCGCACAAGCATCCAACCCCACAGCAGCAGCAGCGGAATGAACAGAATGAAGAGCAGGGCGGTAGAGGCGAGCATTACCAACCCCCACACGGCCCCCATCAAGCCGAAAATCAGTGCAAAAAACCCTTCGATCATTTGAGTCGCCGATACTGAAGCCGCGTGTCGCCCTCGATCTTCGGCCAGGCGGCGAAAGCGAGAATTGCTATCGCCAACAGCGGCCCGATCAGGGGAACCAGCACGATAAGAGAGAAAAACGGCGACAGGCCCGCCCTATTATAGGCGAACCACGTCGGCACCACGATTAGAAGGCCCAATAGGGTCAACGGGTCCATAAAAACTCCTCAAACGCCGCTCTATCACAGATGGGGGAGCCGCCCGAGAGGTGCAAGGGGGAAGCGGAGGTTACGCTGCCGCCCCCGGCAGAACAACACCCGGCCCCGGTGCGGCGGGGGCAGGCGCGAAGCCGGTTTGCGTGCGGCGAACGCGCTGGCTGTCTGACTTCAACTGCCCGCAGGCCGCGCCAATATCGCGCCCGCGCGGCGTGCGAACGGGCGAGGCATAGCCTGCGTTGTTCAACACCCCCACGAACTTATCAATCTGGGCATCGGTCGAGCACTCATAAGGTGCGCCCGGCCAGGGGTTGAACGGGATCACGTTCACCTTGGCGTGAATTCCCCCCAGCAGGCGCACGAGTTCCTTGGCGTCGGCAACGCTATCGTTCACGTCGCGCAGCATCGTATATTCAAATGTCACGCGGCGGGCATTGCTGGCACCGGGATACGTGCGGCAAGCGTCCAGAAGCTCGGCAATCGGATATTTTTTGTTCAGCGGCACCAAAATATCGCGCACCTCATCGCGCACCGCGTGCAGCGAAATAGCCAACGCCACGCCAATTTCTTCGCCCGTGCGGCGGATCATCGGCACCACGCCAGACGTGGACAGCGTGATACGGCGGCGCGACAAGGCAATGCCTTCGTGATCCATGACGATCTGCATGGCTTTTTTGACGTTCTCGAAATTATACAGCGGTTCGCCCATGCCCATCAGCACGACGTTGGAGAGCATCCTGCCATCTTGCGGGCTGGGCCATTCGCCAATGCAGTCGCGCGCCAGCATGACTTGGCCGACGATTTCGGCAGGGTCCAGGTTGCGGACCAGCTTCATCGTGCCGGTATGGCAGAAGCGGCACGACAGCGTACAGCCGACTTGGCTGGAAACGCACAGAGTGCCGCGATCTTCTTCAGGGATATAAACGGTTTCGATTTCATTGCCGTCATCCATCCGTAGCAACCACTTGCGCGTGCCATCGACGGAGAGGCGATCCACTTTATTTTCCGGGCGGCGAACCTCGTAGGTATCGGCCAGGCGGCGGCGGAAGTCCTTATGCAGCGTTGTCATCGCCTCGAAATCGGTTTCACCGCGATGATAGAGCCAGTGCCACAGTTGCTTGGCGCGAAACGGAGCTTCACCTAAAGCCAACATTTCGGCCTTCAGTTCCTCGCGGGTGAGACCGATCAGGTTTTTTTTGCGCGTTGCTTGCGCGAGAAGAGGGTTTGCCTGCCCTTCCACCATATCCTGAACGCTTGTCACACCCTATCCCCTTCACGCCTACTCTAGCGATGTTCTAGCAGATGCCCGCAAGGCTGCCCAGGGAGGGTTTTTCATGCGCCTATGCACGCGGCTGAACGGTGTTGTTTCGCCGCTCCGTCGCGGGATACCTAAACAGAAAGCGGGCTAACCCGCCCGAACGCTAGACAGAAAATGATCCACCTGTCGGCGTAGGTTTTCGGACTGCTCCAGAAACCCGCCTGCAACCGATAGCACCTGTTGTGCCGCAGCGCCGGTATGTTCCGAGGCAGTGGTGACGTGAACCATACTTGCCGTAACTTCCCGCGTTCCGGCGCTGGCTTGAGTAACACTGCGCGAAATTTCATGGGCCGCCATCGACTGTTGCGTCACCGTTGTGGCAATGGTAGCCGTTACATCATCTATTTCGTGGATCGTGTTGGTAATCGTTGCCAGCGCTTTCACGGAGTTATCGGCAGCGGCTTGAATTTCGTTGATTTTCTGAATGATGCTTTCGGTTGCTTGGGCGGTTTGATTGGCAAGGCCCTTCACTTCGCTGGCAACAACGGCAAAACCTTTGCCCGCTTCGCCCGCACGGGCAGCTTCGATGGTTGCATTCAGCGCCAGCAAATTGGTTTGACCCGCAATCGTTTGAATGAGCTTCACAACATCGCCAATTTGCTGGGCCGCCGAGGTCAAACTTTGGATCGTTGTATCCGTTTTTCCGGCTTCGGCCACCGCCCGCGCGGCAATGGAGGCCGATTTTTCAACTTGACGACCAATCTCAGCCACCGAGGACGAAAGTTCTTCAGTGGCGGAGGCAACCGACTCGACATTGGAAGACGCCTGCTCGGTCGCACCAGCGACGATAACTGACTGCTGACAAGCATTATCGCTGGCCGAAACCATTGATTGCGCGACAGTTTCCAGCTCATGCGCGGACTGGGCCTGCTGAGTAATAAGCGTACCAACCGACTCTTGAAACCGCTGCGCCAAGCCAGCCATCATCGCCTGCTTTTCTAATTGAGCCTCGGCCTCGCGCTCGGCTTGCGATGCCACGAGCGCACGACGATCAATCTCACCTGCCCGGAAAATCCGCAAGGCATTCACCATTGCGCCGATTTCGTTGCGAACATTATCGCCAACAATCTCAAAGTCGATGTCGCCCTTGGCAACCCGGCGCATAGAAACTTTAAGCCGACTGATTGGGCGCACCACCCAAAACATGAAACCAAAACCCAAAATAAAGCACGAAATAAGAATAACACCACCAATAACCATGAACACTGTTTGAAAATTAGACCTATACTCTGCGAGATTGGAAAATTTACCATCAATTATTTGCGCGTTTGCGATAAGAATATTGTTCGTTATCATAGAAAGCTCAGTCATGCCTGCCGTGATCGACTTAGCGTTTTCATCGAAAGGCTCCATTAGGGCATTCCCGGCAACACGGCCCTTTTCCAAATAAGTATTGGCCATTCTTTTCCCCAGATCATAATAAACTGGAAAATCTATTTTTATTCTTCTGAGAGACGCTAAAATGATTTTCGCCTTCATAGTTTCAGCTAAAGTTTCAGCTGTCTGTATATCTGAAAAAAAAGACTGAGCGTGCGCTTCCGCATCTTGCAAACCTTCAGCATCATGCGTTGCAGAAACATCTGTTAAATATTGTTGCACTTGAATAAGATGTATTTTCATTTCTGTTACAGATTTATGTAACAAAAAATTGTTTGTATTTTGTATAACAGCTATGTCCCTGACCTCATCAATAAGCATTTGCTCTTGTTGCTGTGCGAATAAATTAGCACCATATCCTATCACAATAGAAGCTGTTACCACGGCCAAGGCGATATATACTTTAACTCTAATGAGCATTTCTTATCTCCAAGATTTCATCGCGCCGATAGGATTATAGAGTAAACCCTAAGATTTAATTAAACTAGTTCAAAAATATACTGCTGCAATTATTCTTAGAATAATTATAGTTTTTCAAGAAACATTCATTAAGACGAAACCGCTGCCGAAAAGCCGAGTGCCGGGCGGCACAGGGCAATCCGTCAGCAGGCTGTCCGCCCGCTACTCAATCGTCGGCAGAATCTTTGCCAAGGTTTCGACAATGCGGTCGATTTGATGTTTCTCGATAATCAGCGGCGGCGAGAGGGCGATGATGTCGCCGGTGGTGCGAATGAGAACGCCCGCTTCATAGGCTTTCAAGAAGGTCTCGAAGGCTCGCGCGGTTGGTTTGCCTGGACGCGGTTCAAGCTCGATGCCGCCGACGAGGCCAAGGTTCCGCACGTCTATAACGTGCTTGGTACCCTTCAGGCTGTGCAGCGCGTTCTCGAAATACGGGGCCATCTCGGCGGCGCGCTCGAACAATTGCTGGTCGCGGTACACGTCTAGCGTGGCGATTGCAGCGGCGGAAGCAATCGGGTGGCCCGAATAGGTATAGCCGTGAAAAAGCTCGATGGTGTTTTCAGGCGCATTCATGAAGGCGTCGTAAATCCCATCGCGGGCGAAGACGGCGGCCATCGGAATAACGCCATTGGTGATGCCCTTGGCCGTGGTCATCATATCCGGCACCACGCCGAATTTATCGGCCCCGAACGCTGTGCCTAAACGCCCGAAACCCGTGATAACTTCATCGAAAATCAGCAAAATGCCGTGTTTAGTGCAAATCGCGCGGATTTTTTCGAGATAGCCTTTCGGCGGCACCAGCACACCGGTGGACCCCGCCAACGGCTCGACAATCACGGCAGCGATATTGCTGGCATCGTGCAAGGTAACAATCTTCTCCAGCTCGTCGGCCAAATTGGCCCCATGCTCCGGCATCCCGCGCGAGAAGGCGTTCTTGGCGATGTCGTGCGTGTGCGGCAGATGATCGACCCCCGTTAGCAACGAGCCGAAAAACTTGCGGTTGGTCACAATCCCGCCCACCGAAATGCCGCCGAACCCGACGCCATGATAGCCACGCTCGCGCCCAATGATGCGCGTGCGCGTGCCGTCGCCGCGCGTGCGGTGGTAGGCAATGGCAATCTTCATCGCCGTATCGACGGCTTCGGACCCCGAGTTGCAAAAGAAGATTGAGTTCAAATCCTCCGGCGCAAGTTGCGCCAAGCGCGAGGCTAACTCAAATGCGCCCGGATGCCCCATTTGAAAAGCTGGCGCATAATCGAGAATCGCCACCTGCTTTTGCACAGCCTCCACAATTTTTTTCTGGCCATGCCCTGCGTTCACACACCACAGCCCCGCCGTTCCATCGAGGATCTCGCGCCCGTCATCGGTGGTGTAGTACATGCCTTCCGCGCTCACCAGCATACGCGGCGCGGCCTTGAACTGACGGTTGGCCGTAAACGGCATCCAGAAGGGGCGCAGATTGTTCACGCTAGAACGGGTATCATCGGGCATCATCGCATCCTTACTCTGCACGGGCTGACCAACTGGTCAAGAATGCTAAGGCGGTTTCGCTTCGGACGGAAGCGCGATTTCACGGCGTGAGACCCAGATGTGATTTATCGCGCCCCCTAAGCCGCCCTGCCCTCCGCAACGGCGTGACAGGCAACATAGCCTTCGGCGGCAGGAACGAGCGCTGGGCGTTCCTGCGTGCAACGCTCGTTCGCCAGCGGGCAGCGCGGATGATAGAAGCACCCCGACGGCGGGGTGATGGGGTTGGGGATTTCGCCTTGAACCGGCAACCGCTGCCGCCCGCTCATAGCAAGGTCCGGCACGGCATCCAGCAGCATCCGCGTGTAGGGATGGCGCGGCGCGGTGAACAACTGGCGGGACGGCGCAACTTCCACCAAACGGCCCAAATAGAGCACACCCACCCGCGTTGCCATGTGCCGCACAACGGCAAGATTATGGGAAATCAACAGGTAGGTTAGCCCAAACTCCGCCTGCAAGTCCTTCATTAGGTTCAAAATCTGTGCCTGCACCGATACGTCGAGCGCTGATGTCGGCTCGTCGCAGACCAGAAATTCAGGATTACCCGCCAGCGCGCGGGCGATGGCGATACGCTGGCGTTGCCCGCCCGAAAACTCGTGGGGAAACTTTACCCCATCGGCGGGATCGAGGCGCACGAGGCGCAGTAGTTCGGCAACCCGCGTGGCAATGGCCCCGTCCTCGGATAAAATACCGAAAGCCCGTAGCGGCTCCGCAATGATCGTATCGACGCGCATACGCGGGTTTAGGCTGGCGTAGGGGTCTTGAAAAATCATCTGGAATCGCCGCCGCAACCGCCGCATCTCGGCGGCATTGCCGACTTTCGTAATATCGGTGCCATCAAAGCGGATTTCGCCGTTCGTTGGGCGCAGCAACCCCACGATCATTTTAGCGATGGTGGATTTCCCCGACCCCGATTCGCCAACCAGCGCGAAGGTTTCGCCCTTGGGGATGAAGAAGCTAACGTCATCAACCGCCTGGAGCGATTGTTTCGATGCGCCTTCAAGCACGCGGTTCAGCCAGGGTTTAGACACGTCGAAAACGCAGCGTAGCCCCTCGACAGTCAACAGCGGCACGGCGTCCGCGTGGGATGCAGATGCAACGGCGGTCATCGGCGCGCCTCCAGGCTTAAAGCGGTCAATTGAGCTTCATCGAGAAAACAGGCAACGCTCCCTTTGCCCACCGCGCGCACGGGCGGGCGTTCTGTGCGGCACTGATCGTTGGCAAAGCCGCAGCGCGGGTTAAAAGCGCAGCCCTTGGGGATATGGGTAAGGCGCGGCATGGAGCCGGGAATCTGGATTAGTCGTTCGGCCTCTGCCTCGGGATCGGGGATCGACCCCATTAGGCCCTTGGTGTAGGGGTGGCGCGGCGATTTAATCACATCGCGCACGGGGCCAATTTCCACAATGCGGCCCGCATACATCACCGCCACGCGGTCTGCCGTTTCGGCGATCACGCCCATATCGTGCGTGATGAGAATGACGGCAGTGTTCTTCTCCCGGCACAGGCGTTTGAGCACAGCAATGATTTGCGCCTGCACCGATACGTCGAGCGCTGTTGTCGGCTCGTCCGCAATCACCAACTCCGGCTCGGCAGCTAGCGCTAGGGCAATCACGACGCGCTGGCGCATCCCGCCAGAAAACTCGTGCGGGTAACTATCCAGTCGGCGCTCTGCGGCTGGAATCCCCACTTCCATCAGCAGATCAACCGCCCGTTGGCGCGCTTCCGCCTCCGACAGCGGCAGATGCGTGCGGATCGTCTCGATCAACTGCTCGCCAACGCGGTACAGCGGGTTAAGCGAGGTTAGCGGGTCTTGGAACACCATGCCGATGCGCCGCCCGCGAATTTTCCGCAACTCCTCGGGTGGCAGACCATTGATCTGCTGGCCCTTCAGGCGAACGGTGCCGCTGGCGATGCGACCCGGCGGCTCCAGCAAGCCAATCAAGGCGGTGCCGGTGAGCGATTTGCCCGCGCCGGATTCGCCTACCAATCCCAGCACTTCGCCGGGCATTAAGGAGAAGGAAATTTGATCGACCGCGCGTAAAATGCCGCGCCGGGTGGGGAATTCCACCACCAGATCGCGCACCTCAAGCAGCGCTTCAGAGGTTTCGGTCATGGCTTATCTCAGTTTCGGATTAAGGGCGTCGCGCAGCCAATCGCCCAGCAGATTGACCGACAGCGCCAAGGCCAGCAGCGTGAGGGAGGGGAAGAACAAAATCCACCATTCCCCAGACGCGATATATTCCTGACCGACACGAATGAGCGTGCCTAAAGACGGTTGGGTTGGCGGCACACCGACGCCCAGGTAAGACAGCGTGGCTTCGGCAATAATCGCCAAGGCCAGCCCGAGCGTGCCGATAACCAACACTGGCCCCAAGACGTTTGGCAGCACGTGCCGGATCATAATGGTTAGCGGCGCAAGCCCGATCACGCGCGCGGCCTGCACATATTCCTTATTGCGCTCCACCATCGTTACCCCGCGCACGGTGCGCGCATACTGTGGCCAATCGGAAAAACCGATAGCCAGGATCAGCACGGGCACCGCCAGGGTGGCATGGCTTTGCACCGGCAGAACCCCCCGGAACACGCCAAAAATCAGCATCGCCACAAGAATCGAGGGGAAGGTGAGCTGAATATCGGCAATTCGCATGATGATGCTATCGACAATACCGCCCCTGTAGCCGGCAATCAGCCCCAGCGTTACGCCAATTAGCATGGCAAGGCCGACGGCAGCGAACCCGACGAGCAAGGACGCGCGGGAGCCGTACAGAATCGTCGAGAGAATATCGCGGCCCTGATCGTCGGTACCCAGCAAATAGCTATTCTGCGTGAACTCGTTAACGGCCATCGGGGCCGTCTTGCCATCCATCAGGTTCAACCCGGACGGATCGAACGGATTTTGCGTTGCCAGCAGTGGGGCGAACACGGCCCCAATCAAAATCAGCAGCACCACAAACCCCGCCGCCATCGTTACGGGCGACTGACGGAAGGAATAAGCGATGTCAGAATCCCAAAGTCTAAAGAGCTTCTGCTGCAAGCTGACCCTAGGAAGGGCGGTTGGCGTATCGCGCATGGCGTCTAACCCTTAGAGCAAATACCGAGCAAACGACGGCGTTTGCGACGACGCATTTGCTGAAACAAAAAATATTAGAGCGTTTACCGTGCGCTGAGGCGAACGGGAAATGCGCTAATGACGGGCGAGGGCCACGCCAGACTTCAGGCGCGGGTCCACGATAAAATAGAGCATATCGACGATCAGATTGATCGTGACGAAGAAGAGCGCCACCAGCAGCAGATAAGTCGCCATCAGCGGAATATCGACCGACTGAACCGACGCGATAAATAAGAACCCCACCCCCGGCCACTGGAAGACAGTTTCGGTGATAATCGCGAAAGCCACCAATGATCCTAACTTGATACCCATGATGGTGATGACCGGAATCAGCGTGTTCTTCAGCGCATGACCGAAATGTACTGCCCGATCCGACAAACCGCGCGCCCGCGCGAACTTGATGTAGTCGGTTCGGAGTACTTCCAACATTTCGGAGCGCACGAGGCGCATAATCAGGGTCATCTGAAACAAACCAAGCGTAATCGCCGGTAGAACCATTGATTTCAACCCAGACAGGGTTAAAAACCCAGTCGTCCAGAACCCAAGATCGGTCACTTGCCCGCGCCCGAACGACGGCAACCACTTCAATTCAACAGAAAAGAGATAGATCAGCCCGATACCGATGAGAAATGTCGGCAACGACACGCCAATCAGCGAGAAGGTCATAATCGCCTTCGACGAGAAGCGGGCGCGGCGCAACGCCGTGAAAACCCCGAACCCCACCCCAAAGACCAGCGCGAAAATTGCGGCACAGAAAGCCAGTTCCAGCGTGGCGGGCAAGCGTTCCAGGATGAGATCAATCACCGGGCGGCCCACACGGTAGGAAATCCCAAACTCGCCCTGCACAATGCGCCCCACATAGGCCGCAAACTGCACGGGGAAAGGCTGGTCCAAACCAAGCTCCTGGCGCATCCGCTCCCGGTCTTCCTGCGTTGCTTCCTGACCAACCATCACGGAAATCGGATCGCCAACGAAACGGAATAGGGAAAACGAAACGAGCGCCACGACAAGCATGACGAGAATCGCCTGGAATAGCCGACGAAGCACGAAAGCAAGCATCAACACCTCTATAGTGTAATGAGACCGGGGGGCTATTAGCCCCCCGGTCAACACTTATTTTACCTACTGCGCGTTACTTTACATCAATGTATTTGATATAAAGGGTATTTTCAGTCTGCACCGGAATATCGTAAGTTGCCTTCATGGCCCAAGCGATGTTCTGGTTGTGAACCGGAATATGGACCAGCGAGTCCTTAGCAATCTTCAGCGCCTTGGCCATCGTCGCGTCGCGCTTGGTCTTATCCGTCTCGGTGGCCAGCGACTTAATCATGCCATCAAGTTCTGGGTTCGAGTACTTCGGATTGTAGCTACCATAAGCCCCCTTGCCTTCGCGGCTGTGGTACAGGAACTTCAGCACATATTCGCCATCAAAGGTCGGTACCCCCCAACCGAGTAGGTAGAAGTCGATCGCGCCCTCGATGATCTGCGGCGAATGCTGCGCCATTGGACGAGCTTCCAGCGTTACCTTAATGCCGATCTGACCGAGCATCCCAACAACGGCTTGGCAGATTTTTTCATCGTTGACGTAGCGGTTGTTCGGGCAGTGCATGGTAATGCCGAAGCCGCTTTCGTACCCGGCGTCCTTCATCAAGGCTTTGGCCTTGTTCACGTCGTGCGGCGTGACGGTATCCAGTTCCTTCGAGTAGCCATCAGACCCCGGCGGCAGCAGCGTGCCCGACAGGGTGGACTGGCCTGCCATCACGACCTTCTGAATCGCGATGCGGTTTATAGCGGAATCAATAGCTTGGCGCACGCGCAAATCGGCCAGCGGGTTTTTGCCCTCGACCGTATCGAACTTCAGGTCGGGATCGCCGACGTTCAAGCTGAAGAAGATCGAGCGGTTTTCGGCGCCGGAGTTAACGCGCAGCCCGTTGGTTTCGGAGATGCGGGCAATGTCTTGCACCGGCACGTCTTGAATAAAATCAACCTCGCCCGATAGCAGGGCGGCAACGCGCGTGGGGGCAGCGGCAATCACCGAGTAGGTCACTTCCGTTACCTTCAGCGGAAACTGGCCCTTGCCCCAATACGCGGGGTTAGCGGTCATGACCGTACGAACATCGGGTTCGCGGGATTTGAGCACAAACGGGCCGGTGCCATTGGTGTTGCGAACGGCGAAGGTTTCTTCCTTGGCATTAAAGTCCTGGGAATTCACCACATTATTTGCTTCCGCCCATTGCTTATCCACAATGAACAGATTGGTCATGTCATTAATCAGCAGCGGGTTCGGCCCATTGGTTTTAATATTGACCGTAAGATCATCAACCTTGGTTGCCGACTCGATGCTGGTCAGCAAGCCTTTCATCTGCGACTTGTCGCCCTTGGCGCGCGTGAGGGAGAAGACCACATCGTCTGCCGTGAAGGCATTGCCATTATGGAACTTCACACCGGGGCGCAGCTTAAATTCCCACACGGTAGGATCAGCGGTGAGCTTCCAGGATGTTGCCAGCGCCGGGGTTAGTTTCGCGTCGTTATCGCGATGGGCCAGCGGCTCGTAAATCTGGTGCAAGAGATTGAAATTCTGGCCAGAATTTTGAGCGTGCGGATCAAGCGTCGTCGCGTCCTGACCACGGGCCATCTTGAACTGAACCGCCGAGGCCGGAAGGGCCAGCGCAGTTCCCGCCAGCAGGGCTGCGGCTAAAGCGAAAGTCTTCATTATTGTTTTCCCCCAAATGAAAGCCAAACCGCGTCTGGCACCCAGCCGACACGCTTCCCAGGCATATAAGAATGGAATACCTGTCATTCAATCAACACATTTCCAAAGTTTTTTTGAAAAAAACATCGTTCAAAAACAAAGGGCCGAACCGAGAGATAACACAATTTTACGGATGGGTTCGGTGTCATCCATAAAAAAATAGAACCGAAATCACCCCCATTGAGATAATTTCCAGCTTGATTTGATATTTGTTGCACTGCGCCAGGGACTTTTACCAGTCCGTAAACTTTAGCGATTGATCCTGCGCGGCAGCGGGAATAGCGCCGCTGCCGCGCGGAAAGGCTTACTCGATCTCGAAAATCGCCTCGACTTCAACCGCCGCGTTCAACGGCAGCGACCCCATGCCGACCGAGGAGCGCGCGTGCTTGCCAGCTTCTCCCAAGACCGACACGAAGAAATCAGACGCGCCATTCATCACTTTGGCGTGATCGGCAAACTCCGGCACGCCGTTGATAAAGCCAACGACTTTCACGAGGCGCTTAATCCGCTCCAAGCTGCCCAAGGTCGCCTTTGCCACGGCCAGCACGTTCAGCGCACAAAGCTGTGCCGCCTCCGTCGCGGCTTCGATCGACACATCGCCGCCAACCTTGCCTGCGGTCGTCAGTTTGCCGTCCTGCATCGGCAATTGCCCCGCCGTGAACAGAAAATTGCCCGAGATCACGCCCGGCACATAGTTCGCTACGGGCGGCACTACGGCGGGAACCGTAATGCCCAGTTCCTTCAAGCGCGTTTCAACCTTACCAGCCATCTCTGTCAACTCCTGCTAAAGCGCGAGCGCGCGCGACCGACTTCATAAAACGGTTTTCGCTGAAACGGAAGGCTTGGCTACTTCGTTGTCGCCACATAAACGCCGTCCCAATCGGCAGGCAGCGGGTTGCTGCGGAACTCTTCGATGCGTTCAACGTAAGTAGTATAGAGCGGCTGCGACGACAGCCCCTCCGAGAGCGTGCGGCACGCTTCGATCAGCCCCCTCGCCTCCTCCCAACGCTGCCCGCGATAAGCCGACAGTAAACGGATGTGGGTTTCTGTGAGTTTCTGAAATCTTTCGCTGCCCTTCAGCGCCAAATCGCCAATAAGGGTGAAGATACGCACCGGCACGGTTTTGCCCTTCACCTGAATTAGATCAACTTCCAGCAGCGCAAAATCTGTCGCCGCCGCCGCCGTCGCAGCGCCGATGATGTTATCGAGATGATACGGTTTCGATTGGCCTTCCAGGCGAGCGGCCAAGTTCACCGTATCGCCCAAGGTGGAATAGTTAAACTTTTGTGTCGATCCCATATTCCCCACCACGCACGGGCCAGTATTAAGGCCCATGCCAATACTGATGGGAATAAAGCGCTTGCCGGTTGCCTCGGCTTCGGCCTTCAACTCGTCATTCAGCGCGACCAGCGAGGTCCGCATATCTAGCACTGTCTGGCAGGCGTGGCGCACGTGTTCGGCATCATCGAGCGGCGCGTTCCAAAACGCCATAATCGCATCGCCGATGTATTTATCAATATAGGCCCCGTGCAACAGGGCAATATCGGTCATCGGCGTGAGATAACGGTTCATGAAAGCGGTTAGACCTTGGGCATCGAACATTTCTGAAATGGTGGTGAAACCGCGCACGTCGGTGAACAACAGCGTCATGTCGCGGGTTTCACCACCGAGCTTCAACTGATTGGGATCGGAGGCCAGCCGATCTACCATCGCGGGCGAGAGGTAGAAGGCAAAGGTATTACGAATCTGCCGCCGCTGCGCCGCCTCTGCCGCGTAAGAGGTATAGGTGCCGACCATAAACACAGCTAGAGTCGCCATTACGGGAGCGGTTGCATCGCTTAAGAGTTTATGCTCGGAAAAATTGTTCCAAGAATAACCGATGACCGCCGCTGTAACGCTCACGACCAGCACCAACGTCCAGCGCGCGCCGAGGAAAGGCATTCCGAAGATAATAATTAGGCCGCAAAGCAGCATCACGACCAATTCATCGCTCAAGGCGGTTGCCGGGCGGGTCAGCAGCGTATCCGTCAGAATACTCTCCAAGAGTTGCGCGTGAACCTCAACGCCTGGAATGTTAACATCAATCGGCGTGGTCCGAAGATCGCGCAGACCAGCGGCAGATGTTCCAAAGATTACCAGCTTATTCTCGATTCGCGCGGGATCAAACGTGCCTTTCACCACTTCCCGCGCCGACAGGTAACGGGCAGAGGTCTTTACGGCGTAATGCGGCCACAGGGTTGCCTGGGCGTCGGTGGGAATCAGGAAGGGGTTTTGCCCCTGCACAAGAATAGACTGAACCCCAAGCTGGGCATCGGTATTGACGATATAAGTAGGCAAGCCCGCCGCCACTCGGATCATTTCCATCGACAGCGTGGGATAGACTTGCCCGGCAATAGAAACCATCGCAGGAACCCGGCGTACAACATTATCTCCGTCCGTTGCATAATGAAACAGACCGCTGCCCGCAGCATGAGACTCGAGCAACGGTAAGTTATGTACAAGCCCAGCATATTTGTAGAGAAAGCGTGCCGGATCGGCCCCTTTTTTAGCAATATTAGCAATCGGCTTAACTGTAAGGCCACGCGCATCATCGGCGACGGTCTGCCCGAGAACGGTCGGTGTTTTCGCAAGAACCTCCGCCAGCCGTTTATCGGTATCGGGCAGATCGCGTAGTTGAGCGGCGATTGCAGCATATTCGGGCGGCAACGCTTCGGCCAAACGCGAGGGCGACAGCCGATCCGGTTCAGCTAAAACAATATCGAAGCCAATCGCAATCGCGCCCGCCGCCGTTAGCGTCTCCACCATCTCGGCAATCAGCCGGCGCGACCACGGCCATTGCCCGATGTCGGCCAAACTATCTTCATCGAGATCAATCACCGTCACCAGCATATCCGCCGCTTCACGCGGCTTGAGATTTTGATAAACGTCGAAGGCTTTCAGGCGCAAAATTTGCACGGGTTGCGGATCATAGCCCCGTAGAACGATCAACCCAAACAGCACCACGAGTGCCAGCCAGCGGCCTTGGCCAAAAAATTTCTTGAGACCCTGTCGCAGCCGAAGCCCGACATTCGGGCGATTGTTGTTCGCCCCGCCGTCCGGCGCTTCTTGCTCGCTTAAGGCCACAGGTTGATCTTGAGTCGGCGCTGCCATCACATTCCCCACGCAATTCCCCGCTTCTTTAGTAAGGCATTCGCCACAATTTTGCCGTAGCTTTGTAACCCTTGACGGAGGAACCCGCTCTCCTTACGATTTATATCAGGATTGGTCGCCCATCCGTGGGCGTGAAAAGGGAATTCGGACAGGTTTTCGCCAAGAGAATCGAAGCCGAGCTGCCCCCGCAACTGTAGATACCGAGCCGCACCCGTCTTGGGGTTTCCCAAGGTCAAACATCACTGGCGCTTTTTGCGTTCGGGAAGATGGGGTGGCGGCGATGACGTATCAGCCAGGAGACCTGCCAATCCAACGCGCGCGCGTCGCAACCACCAGCCGGGGTGCGCTGAGGGGACGGCTCCAACCGTTATGCGATTGCGCCCCTCGTAAGCCGAAACGCTTGCGGGGCCAATTGCTGTTCGGAAAAGGAGCGCTTTTATGCGTTTGTCCTCATGCTTGCTTGTGTCTGTGTCCTTGCTCGGCCTTCCCGCGCTTGCTCCCCCCGCGCTTGCTCAAGGCGTCGGCGCGCCGCCCGTCGAGGGACCGGTTGCCCTATTGGAGCCGGTCAATGTTACCGCTCAACGCCTGCCCAGCCGGGCCGCGGAAACCGGCAGCGCCCTAACCATACTCACCCCAACCGAGATTGAGCGGCGCGGCGCGGTCGAAGTGCTGGACCTGTTAAAACGCGCCCCCGGTGTTGCCATTAGCCGCAATGGCGGTTTTGGCGCTACCTCGGGCTTACGCATTCGCGGGTCTGAGACGGGGCAAGTGTTGGTGCTCATTGATGGCGTGCGTGTCAATGATAGTACCGATATCAGCGCGGCCTATGATTTCTCCGGCCTTACCGTCGATGGCGTCGAGCGGATCGAAATCTTACGCGGGCCGCAGTCGGCACTCTATGGCAATGACGCGATGGGCGGGGTCGTGAATATCATCACTCGCAAAGGGCGTGGACCCGCCAAAATCACTGGGCTGGTGGAGGCCGGAAGCTATCAAACTTTCCGCCAGCAAGCCGGACTGTCGGGCGCGCAGCAAGGGTTTGATTACGCCCTCACCGCCGCCCACACGCAAACCAAAGGCTTTTCGCGCATTTACGCGGGGCCGGAAAAAGACGGCGCGGAGCACCTGAGCCTAACAGGGCGGGGCGGCTATCGGTTTTCCGAGCAGTTTCGCTTGGGCGTTTCCGGCGGCTATCAAAAGCTCGATGCCGATTTCGACCCCGGCGCTACCCGCGACGGCCCGGCCTCGGTCGCCACCGAAAAACTCTTCGGGCGCGTCGATGGCACGCTGACGCTGCTGGACGGCACGTTCGAGAATATCCTCTCCCTCACGGGCAGCGATACCGACCGCGCTTACGACGAGCCGTTGGGTTTCTACCGCACCTCGCGCTACGAGGGCCGCAGCTTTGGCGCAGAGTATCAGGGCAACCTAACGCTGTTCGATAAGGACGTGCTGACCGGCGGGCTTGCAACCCGCACCGATACAGCCAGCACCACGATCGTGGGCAAGGCCGGGCCGCGCTTTAGCCAAGATACCCAAAGCGCCTTCGCCCAGTACAAGTGGAAAGCGACGGAAGCCTTCACTGTCACTCTCGGCGGGCGGTATGATGATGTGGAGAGCTTCGGCGGCAAGGGCACTTACCGCGCTGCCGCCGCTTACCGCATTGCTGGCACAGGCACAACCCTTCGCAGCAGCTACGGCACGGGCGCGAAAGCCCCTACCTTATTCCAGCGCTTCGATCCGCAGTTCGGCAATAGGAATCTCCAGCTCGAAAGCAGCCGGGGTTTCGATGCCGGGATCGAGCAGGAGGTGAGCAAGACTCTGACCCTCTCGGCGGGTGTTTTCCAAAATCGCTACCGCAACCTTATTCAGTACCAAGGCGCGGGCTACACGAACGTGGGCCGGGCAACGACGCGCGGGATAGAGTTGGGCGCAACGTGGACTGGCGTTCCAGACCTGACCCTTGCCGCCAATTACACTTTCTTAGAAGCGGAAGACGGCGCGACGCATCTCCGCCTCCCCCGCCGCCCGAAGCATACGCTGAACTTGACTGCCGACTACGCGATTACCGAGACATGGCAGTTGGGCGGCGCGATGCGCTTCGTCACGGAACAGAAGGATAATGGCTTCAGTGCCGACAAAATCCCGCCGGGGCTGATTTTTGATGCGCGCACGTCCTACAAAATCACTAACGGCGCGCAACTCTACCTGCGGGCCGACAATCTGTTCGATGCCGATGGCCGCGAAACCGCCCGCTATCGCGCCCCTGGCCGCTCGGCTTATGTGGGCGTGAAGGCGGAGTTCTAGAGGCGTGGACGATAAATCGGACGCGACTCTAAAAGCAGCCATTGAGGCTGCGGCCAAGGGCGCGGACGCGCCCGCCCGGCGAGGGCCAATCATAAAGCTAGGGGGGCTTTTGGCGCTGGGGGCGGCTGCCCTCGCGGCCTTCAGCCTCAGTCTGTTCTGGGGGGCGCTCCCGCTGCCCCCTGCAACAGTTCTTGCAGGACTGTTCGGCCAGGGGGAGGCTGCGTTGATCGTGCAGGAAATTCGCCTGCCGCGCGCCGCCCTAACGCTGTTAATCGGCGGCAGTCTTGGCCTTTCCGGCGCGGCTTTGCAGGGGCTACTGCGGAACCCGCTCGCGGAACCCGGCTTGCTCGGCGTCTCCAGTTGGGCGGCACTGGGGGCCGTTATCGCGCTCTACTTCGGTTTTTCGGCAGAAGTCCCGGTCTCGCTGCCCGTTGCCGCCCTGGTGGGGGCTGCGATTCCATCGCTTGCCCTCCTCAGCCTTGCCCAGCGCGACGCGCGCACGGGGCCGCTGATTCTGGCGGGGATCGCCCTGTCCTCCTTCGGCGGTGCTCTGACTGCGCTGGTGCTGAACCTTGCCCCCAACCCCTATGCCATTTCCGAAATGGTGCTGTGGTTATTAGGGTCCGTCCGGGATCGGTCGTTCGACGATCTCGCCCTGGTCCTGCCGTTTATCGCGGTTGGTTGGGGATTGTTACTGTCTTGTGCGCGCGACCTTGATGCGCTGACCTTGGGGGAAGAGGCGGCGGCCAGCCTCGGCATCCGCCTGCACTGGCTGAAAGCCAGACTGATCGTGGGGGTTTGCCTGTCTGTAGGGGCCTCGGTTGCGGTTGCGGGCAGTATCGGCTTCATCGGCCTTGTCGTGCCGCACCTCATTCGCTGGATCGCCGGGCCGTCGCCGGGCGCGATCCTACTGCCCTCGATGATCGGCGGCGCGTTGCTGCTCACGCTCGCCGATCTTTCTGTGCGGATCATCCCCAGCAGCGGCGAGCTTCAGTTGGGCGTCGTCACCGCCCTCATCGGCGCTCCCGCCTTCATCGCGCTCCTTTGGCGCTATCGGAGCGAAGCATGATCCGCGCGGAAGGCGTTTCTGTCACCCTCGGCGCGCAACGCCCGCTGATTAATGTTTCGCTTACGGCAGAGCCAGGCCGCGTGATCGGGATTATCGGCCCCAATGGCTCCGGCAAAACCACACTGGTGCGCGTGCTAGCGGGAGTGCGCCCGCCTGAAACCGGGCAGGTTTTTCTGGAAGGCCAACCGCTTACCAGCTTCAGCCCCGCCGCGCGCGCCAAGCGAATCGCCTATCTCCCCCAAAGCGGCAGCGTTGCGTGGCCGTTGCGCGTGCGGGAGTTGGTTGCTTTGGGCCGTCTGCCACAATCTGCCGATTTCTGGCGCTCGCCGCTGCATCACCCAACGTCGCAAGATCAGGCCGCAATTACCAAAGCCCTCGCCGATGCCGCCTGTACTAACCTTGCAGAGCGGCCCTATCCCTCCCTGTCCGGCGGGGAGAAAGCCCGTGCGCTGCTGGCCCGCGCGCTTGCCACGGGCGCGCCCGTGGTGCTGGCAGATGAACCCGTCGCGGCCCTTGACCCCGCCCATCAGGTGCGGATTCTGAGCGTGCTTAACGCGCAAGCGCGGGCCGGTCATACGGTTGTCGTCGTGCTGCATGATCTCTCGCTTGCGGCACGGTTCTGCGATCATCTGGTGCTGCTGAACGCAGGGAGCGTTGCTATCGCCGGGCAGTGCCTCGACGTACTGGCCTCGCCCCTCCTAGAAACGAGTTTTGGTACGCGCTTTCACCGCAACCTCAGCGGCCCCGTGCCGGTGCTGGTGCCCACCCATCCGATTGAGATAACAGATGACCGTTGAACTTTCCGTCTGCACATCCTGCCGTCTCGACCGCAGTGGCCCCTATGAGGCCGAAAAAACCGACGGTCTGCCCTTCGCGCGGCTTCTGGAAGCCGCCGCCACCGACGATCCTCAGCTTCGCATTCGCCCTATCGGTTGCCTTTTGCAATGCGACCGCGCGTGTTCCGCCGGGCTGACAGCCCAGGGCAAGTGGAGCTATGCGTTCGACACCCTACCGCCAACCCAGGCGAGCGCTACGATGCTAGTGGCTTTCGCGCGGCTCTACGCCGCGAGCCAGGATGGCGTGATCGCCTTTGCCCGGTGGCCGAAAGGTATCCAAGCCCATTTCGGGGCACGTTTGCCGCCTATGTTCGGGTAAGAGCCGGATTTTGCTTGGCAGAGCACCCACGCATCGGCTTATCTGTCGCGCCCGTGATTTCTCACCTTAAGACTGGTCTGCCGTGTCGAACGCCTCGGTACCTCCTGCGCCTGCGCCCCCCTCTCTCGCGCCCTCCGCCCCAACGCTGCTGCCAACTGGGTTGCGCGATGCCCTACCGCCGGAGGCCGAACATCAAGCCGCCTGCGTGGTGGCGCTGCTGCGCGGTTTTGCCGATGAGGGCTATGAGCGCGTGGAGCCGCCCCTGGTTGAGTTTGAAGAGTCGTTGCTGGCCGATGCCGATAGCAGCGTTGCCCGGCAAACTTTTCGGCTGATGGACCCAGTGTCGCAGCGCATGATGGGCGTGCGGCCCGATATGACCATTCAGGTCGCCCGCATCGCCACCAGCCGCCTCGCGCACCGCCCGCGCCCGCTTCGCCTCGCCTATGCCGGCGACGTGCTGCGCGTGAAGGGCAGCCAGTTGCAACCCCAGCGCCAGTTTACTCAGGTTGGGGTTGAGCTTATCGGCGCGGCCTCGGTCTCAGCCGACGTTGAAGTGATCCGATGTGCGCTGGAGGGGTTGAGCGGTCTGGGGGTTGCTGGGCTGACGGTCGATCTCACAGTGGCAGCCCTGGTGCCGAACCTGTTCGATCTCTACGCCCTGCCCGCAGGCCAGCGCCAGGCCGTGCGCGCCGCGCTGGACCGGAAAGATGCCGCCGCCGCCGCCGCTCAAGCCGGGCCGCTTGCTGATTTGCTCACCGGGCTGCTTGCGGCCACTGGCCCCGCCCGCGCCGCCCTGATGCTGCTAACCTCGCTCGATTTACCTGATGCGGTGCAGCCGCTGCGCCAAGATTTAGCCGATGTGGCAACCGCGCTGCTTCAGCAAGTGCCGCAGGTGGGCCTGACCATCGACCCCATCGAAGGGCGCGGGTTCGAGTATCATACCGGCGTCGGCTTCACGCTCTTCGCCCGCAATGTGCGGGGAGAACTTGGGCGCGGCGGGCGCTATCAAGCAGGGCCGCAGCAGGGGCAGGCGGAAGCCTCCACGGGCGTTACGCTCTACATGGATGCGATTCTACCCGCCGTTCCCGCACCGCCGCCACGCCAGCGCCTGTATCTCCCCGCTGGAACGCCGGTTGAAGTGGGGCGCAGCGCCCGCGCCGAGGGCTGGGTGACTATTGCCGGGCTGGACCCGTTGGAAGCGGTTGACGAAACCGCAACGCGCCTAAACTGCCGCGCAATTTTCCGGGGCGGTCATATCATCGAGCTTAAGGAACGCGCATGAGCCACGTTGTTGTAGTCGGCTCCCAATGGGGGGACGAGGGGAAGGGCAAGATCGTCGATTGGCTCTCGGAACGCGCCGACGTGGTCGTGCGTTTCCAAGGTGGTCATAACGCCGGTCACACGTTGGTGATCGACGGGACGGTTTATAAGCTCTCGCTGCTGCCCTCGGGCGTCGTGCGGCACGGCAAGCTCTCCGTCATTGGCAATGGCGTCGTGATTGATCCTTGGGCTTTGCTGACCGAAATTGCACGCATCGCTGGCCAAGGCGTTGAACTGACCCCGGAAAACCTGCGTATTGCCGATAATGCCGCCCTCATTCTGCCCCTGCACGGCGCGATTGACCGGGCGCGGGAAGAAGCCAGCGGTGCCTCCAAAATCGGCACGACCGGGCGGGGCATCGGCCCGGCTTACGAAGATAAGGTTGCGCGCCGGGCGATCCGCGTTTGTGATTTGGCCGATCCGGCGGAACTAGGCCAGAAGCTCGACCGCCTGCTGACCCATCACAACGCGCTGCTGCGCGGCTTGGGCGCGGCGGAGATGGAAAAAGCCGAGTTGCTTCAGCAGTTACTCGATATCGCTCCGCGCCTGCTACCCTTCGCGGGGCCAGTGTGGCGCTTGCTGGATGCCGCTCATAAAGCCGACAAACGCATTCTGTTTGAAGGCGCGCAAGGGGCGATGCTGGATGTCGATCACGGCACCTATCCCTTCGTTACCTCCTCCAACACGGTAGCCGGGCAAGCCGCTGCTGGGTCGGGGCTTGGGCCATCGGCGCTGTCCTATGTGCTGGGGATCACGAAAGCCTACACCACGCGCGTTGGTTCCGGCCCGTTTCCGACTGAGCTTACCGATGACATCGGCGAGCGCATTGGCGCGACGGGTAAGGAATTCGGCGTCGTCACTGGGCGCAAGCGCCGCTGCGGCTGGTTCGACGCCGTTATGGTGCGCCAAGCCATAAAAATTGGCGGGATCACTGGCATTGCCCTGACCAAGCTAGACGTGCTGGACGGGTTCAAAGACCTTAAAATCTGCACCGGCTACCGACTGGATGGAGAGGATCTCGACTATCTCCCCGCGCTTGCCAGCGCACAAGCTAGGGTTGAGCCAATCTATGAAACACTGGAAGGCTGGGACCACAGCACGCAAGGCGCCCGCTCCTGGGCCGATCTGCCCGCAACCGCCATCAAGTATATCCGCCGCTTGGAAGAATTGATCGAAGCGCCGGTCGCGTTGCTGTCCACCAGCCCGGAGCGAGACGATACGATTTTGGTGCGCGACCCTTTCCATCCGTAAGACAGCGCCGCAAACCCCCGTCGCAAGCCCTTATTTCGTGTCAGATTTTAGGTAATACGCTCTGACACGAAAAACTTGTTGGAACCTACGGCGATTCCACAGAGAATAGGATCGCACGGGTCTGCCGAGTTCCCGCATAATATAGGGGAACAAAGTATGGCCGTCAGGGCAGAATGTGGCACGCAGACGGTGATCGCCGTTCGCCGCCTCTCAGAATGAGTGGCACACGATGGATTTGGCTGAGTCTGAAATGCTTGATCTCGAACAACCGCAAGGCGCAATAGCGCCTGCTGCTGCGGATGAACGAGACGAGGAAACCGAAGGTCGCTCGGACGCTGTTGTCGAGCTGAAGCAACGCTTCATGATCTATTCAGATCAGGCGCTGCCCCAGCTTGATTCAGGTGATTCCTTTGCCTTCCATGCTCAGTTGAAAGCGGATACGGCACGGCCTTTCTACGCTCTGCTGCCGCCTGCCGACATGCCCGCGCGCACGGACATGCTAGAGACAATGCGGAACTTCAATGTGCCCGGCTTGTTGAAGGTTGCGGAATGGGGCAAAATTTACTGGCCACCGGAAAAACGGCACCGATTCGCCATTGTGCTGGAGCGCCCAGGCGGCGTGCGGATTTTCCCTGATCTCAAGGTTCCCCAAGCGCCGCTGCAAGAAGAAGAACTGATTACTGGTTTCTTGACGTCGTTGTTGCCCGCCATTCGGGAATTCACCGGGCGTACGCTGGCGCATCGCGCAATTCGTCCGAATAATATTTTTTATGCCGATGCTGGTCGTCGGTCGATGGTGTTGGGGGAATGCGTCTCCTCCCCGCCAGCCTTCGATCAACCCGCCGTGTTCGAGCCTATCGAGAGCGCGATGGCGCACCCGACCGCGCGGGGCAACGCCAGCAGTATTGATGATCTTTACGCGCTTGGTATAACTATGCTGTTCCTGATTTTGGGCCGTAATCCGGTCTCTGATCTCGATGAAGAGCGGGTGTTGGCCAATAAGATCGAGTTTGGAACCTACGCCACTCTCGTCGGTCAAGCCCGCATTCCACTCGCGCTAATGGAACCCCTGCGGGGTCTACTCACCGATGACCCGCGTGAGCGTTGGGGCTTGCAAGACCTGGACATGTGGCTCGCAGGGCGGCGGCAATCGCCCAAGCAACCGAAGTTGCCGCAGCGGGCTTCGCGGCCTTTCGTGTTTAACGAGGTTGAATACTTCAACACTCGCAGCCTCGCGAATGCGTTGGCGAAAGATTATATTAACGCCGTCACGGTTGTGCGCTCGAAGCAGCTTGATGCTTGGTTGCGCCGCAGCTTAAACGACGAGCCGCGTGCCGAAGCAATGCAGCAAGCGGTTTCCTCCACCGCTAATCACATTAGCGCTGGGCGCGGCTCCGAAGATCGTTTGGTGGCCCGCGCCTGCGTGCCGCTCGATCCTGCCGCTCCCATCCGCTATCGTGGTTTCGGCCTCAGCGTCGATGGTATTGGTCCCGCTCTCGCCTCGGCGATGTCGCACCGCGAGCGCCGTCAGCTTATTGCAGAAGTGATTTCTTCGCGCTTACCGGTTCATTGGATTTCGGCCCAAGCCAAGCCCCGTGCAGAAGACCTGCGCGCAGTGCAACTGCTCGACCGACTGCCAACGATGATTGATAATCCGTCTATCGGTTATGGTGTCGAACGGTGCTTGTACGAGTTAAACCCCGGCGAGCATTGCCACAGCCCGATCTTTGACCGGGAATATGTTGCGGACCTCTCCCACATCGTTCCGGCGTTGGAACGCACGGCCCGCCGTTCCAAGCGCCCCGAGTCGCCACTGGACCGGCATATCGTGGCCTTCATTGCTGCGCGCGCGCGGCGAATGAACGACGATGTGGTAAGAGCACTGCAAAACCCCGATCCCGCTACGCGCGCGCTCGCGACATTGCGCGTCTTGGCCTCCGTGCAGGACCAAACCAATAGCGGCCCCGCGCCCGCCTTGGCGCAGTGGCTTGCGGGCATGTTGGGTGGCGTTGTCGGCTCCTTCCATCACCGCAAGCGCCGCGAGAAAATTGGCGAACGAGTGCGCCGCGCCGCAACAGATGGACAAATGTCCGAACTGCTCTCGGTTGTCGATGATGAGGCGGAACGCGCTTCCGATACGCGCGGCTTTAACGAAGCCAGCTCGGAATATCGCGCCATTGAGTATCAACTGAAGCAGTTTGAAACCGAAAAGCCGCGCCGGGACGACGAGTCTCGCCACTTCGGGGAACAATTAGCTGCGGCGGCTGGCGGATTGTTGGTTAGCATCGTGACTGCCGTAACCATTTTTGCGACGATGATCT
Organism: Alphaproteobacteria bacterium; assembly: GCA_013298565.1. Classification (GTDB taxonomy): domain Bacteria; phylum Pseudomonadota; class Alphaproteobacteria; order Elsterales; family Elsteraceae; genus Elstera. Next base: position 49,847 of record JAAFIC010000004.1, read on the forward strand.
AGGGGGCTGTTCCGATGGCTGATATGCTACGACGCCCAGGTTTGAACCGTGGGCAGAAGAAAAAAAACTCCCCTGGGCCGCTTCTCGCCTGGATTGTTGTACCCGTACTGATGGTGTTTGCCTGGAAAGTTGCCATTCTGGTAATATTGGGTATGTTGCCAACACTGGTAGCGCTGGTTATCGACCGCCGCCCAGAAAAATATGCGGCCTATTGCGTTGGCGGGTTTAATCTCTGCGGACTAGTGCCGTGGGTCGTGAAACTGTTTGTCGATGGGCAAACCGGTATCGCCCTGCAACACATCATGATCAACCCCTTCTCTTGGTTGGTGATTTACGGCGCGGCGGCGATTGGCTGGTTGGTGTTTTCCTGGACACCGGAATTGGTGTTGCGGATGACCGCGTTCCGCGACCGCCAAGAAATCGTCTCGCTGCAAAAGCGCCAGGAAACTTTGGTGGAAGAGTGGGGGCCGGATATTATCCCGCCGCGCGCTGAAGAGTTTTAGAACTGCGTGCGTTAAATCGGACGTGGCTTTAGGGGCCGCCATTGCGGCGGGGGCCAAGGGCGCGGATGCGCCCCCCCCCCCCCCCCGGCGAGTGAAAAAAATAGCCGATAGCATGGTGCGCCTAACTTAACGCACAATTCTATAAGCGCGTCCCTGATGCTGAAAAACCCCGCCCGACACTTGGCCCGGCGGGGTTTTTACTGAGAAAGGGAATTCCCGATGCCGCGTAGTACCGACCTGATGCTGACTGCTCTCGCTCCGGCTATTTGGGGCAGCACTTATATTGTAACGACGCAGTTGCTACCGCCCGATCACCCGCTATGGGTATCGCTGTTGCGCGCATTACCAGCGGGATTGCTGCTGCTGTTGATCGTTCGGCAGTTCCCGCAGGGGCACTGGTGGGGGCGCGTTTTCATTCTCGGCGCGCTAAATTTTTCGATTTTTTGGGCGCTGCTCTTTGTCAGCGCTTATCGGCTGCCGGGCGGCGTGGCGGCGACGGTGGGGGCGGTGCAGCCGTTGATCGTGCTGGGGCTGGAACGGCTGTTCTTCAAAACGCCAGTACGGCGCATCTCGATTGTCATTGGCCTCGTCGGCATTACCGGGGTGGCCCTATTGGTGCTAACACCTCAAGCGGCGCTCGATCCGATTGGCGTTGCCGCAGGCTTAGGCGGGGCGCTGTCGATGGCGGCGGGCACCGTCTTCACGCGCTACTGGCGACCGCCCGTCTCCGCCCTCACGTTTACAGCCTGGCAACTGACCGCAGGCGGGTTGCTGTTGGTGCCCGTGGCGCTGATCTTCGAGCCGAGCCTGCCAATGCCGACGGCGGAAAACATCCTCGGCTTCGCCTACCTCGGCCTCATTGGTGCGGCGCTCACTTATCTTCTTTGGTTCCGGGGGATCGCGAAGCTGAAACCCGCCATTGTCGCGCCCTTGGGTTTCTTAAGCCCGTTGATGGCGGTGCTATTGGGCTGGAGCGTGCTCGACCAAACGCTCACCCCGGCGCAACTGGCCGGGGTGGCGGTGGTTTTGGGCAGTGTTTGGCTCAATCAACGCGCCAGCCTGAAGAGCTAACCCAGGGGGTCAGGCGCGATCATTTTTTCCGGGCGGACCAGCGCATCGAACTCCGCCTCGGTCACATAGCCGCCGCCTACCGCCTCTTGCCGCAAAGTAGTGCCGTTGTGATGGGCGGTTTTAGCGATTTTGGCGGCATTATCATAACCAACCTTCGGCGCAAGCGCGGTGACGAGCATTAACGACCGCTCCAGCGCCGCTTGAATATTCTCCGTGCGCGGCGTAATCCCCACGACGCAATGATCGGTGAAGGAGCGCGCGGCATCGCCCAGCAACTGCACCGACTGAAGAAAATTATACGCCATGACCGGGTTATAGACGTTTAGCTCAAAATGCCCCTGGCTGCCGGCGAACGTGAGCGTCGCCTGATTGCCGAAGACTTGGCAGCAGACCATCGTCAAGGCTTCGCACTGCGTGGGGTTAACCTTACCGGGCATGATGGAGGAGCCGGGTTCATTCTCCGGCAGGGCCAATTCCCCAAGGCCAGAGCGCGGACCGGAGCCGAGGAAGCGAATATCATTAGCGATTTTGAACAGGCTCGCCGCTACTGTATTAAGCGCGCCGTGGCTCATGACCAGCGCGTCATGGGCGGCCAGCGCCTCGAATTTATTCGGGGCCGTGGTGAAAGGTAGGCCCGTCAGCGTCGCAATCCGCGCGGCCACCCCCTCGGCAAACCCCACCGGCGCATTCAACCCGGTTCCGACGGCTGTGCCGCCTTGGGCCAATTGCATCAACAGTGGTAGGGTTTGTTCGATGCGGAAAATGCCGTTTTCCACCTGTTGAGCATACCCGGAGAACTCTTGCCCCAAGGTCAGCGGCGTCGCGTCTTGCGTGTGCGTGCGGCCAATCTTGATGATCTGCGCCCAGGCTTCTGCCTTGGCCGCTAGGGCCGAATGTAGGTGCCGCAGCGCTGGGATCAAGTGATGGATCACCTGCACTGCCGCTGCAACGTGCATCGCCGTTGGGTAAGTGTCGTTGGAAGATTGGCTCATATTGACGTGATCGTTCGGATGTACCGGCTTTTTCGATCCCATCACCCCGCCCAAAGTTTCAATCGCCCGGTTCGAGATCACCTCGTTGGCGTTCATATTGGTTTGGGTGCCGGAGCCAGTTTGCCAGACAACGAGCGGGAAATGCCGATCCAGCTTCCCCTCGATCACCTCTTGAGCCGCCGCCACAATTGCGTCCTTCACGCCGCTATCGAGCTTGCCTAAAGCGTGATTGGTTTCGGCGGCGGCGCGTTTGATGACGCCGAGCGCCCTGATTACCGGCATCGGCTGGGTTTCCCAACCAATCTTGAAATTCCCGATGGACCGTTGCGACTGCGCGCCCCAATAGACCGAGGCATCGACCTCGATGGGGCCAAAACTGTCGGTTTCAATTCGAGTGATCATAAGCGTGAGCCTTCCCCAAAACTAACTGCCGCTAAAAGGCACAGTGCCTAAGCCTCCGTCAAGCACGAGACTGCTACATATTGCGCGGCTTCCTCGCGATCAGATCGAGCACCACTTGCGCCGCATCCAGCACGTTGGTGCCGGGGCCAAAAACCGCCGACACCCCAGCATCGAGCAAAAACTGATAATCCTGGCGCGGAATAACCCCGCCGCAGATCACGACAATATCGCCGCCGCCCTTGGCCTTCAGTTGCTCAATCAACTGCGGCAGCAGCGTTTTATGCCCGGCAGCGAGCGAGGAGACGCCGATAGCGTGGACGTTCTGAGCGAGGGCCAGAGCGGCGGCCTCTTCCGGTGTTTGAAATAACGGCCCCATCACCACATCAAAGCCAATATCGGTAAAGCCGGAGGCGATGACCTTCGCTCCCCGGTCGTGCCCATCTTGGCCGAGTTTTGCCACCATCAGCTTCGGGCGACGGTTGATTTCCTGAGCGAAACTCTCCAGCCGCTCCACCAGCACGGTCATTTCCGGATCGCCCTCGTAGGCTTTTCCGTAGATGTTCGTGACCACCTGGGGCGTCGCCGAATGAGTGCCGAAGACCGCGCGCATCGCGTCTGAAATTTCCCCAACCGTGGCGCGGGCGCGGGCGGCTTCAACGGCGGCAGCGAGCAAGTTTCCCTCGCCCGTGCGCGCGATGCTTTCGAGCGCGGCTAGCGTTTCCGCCACTTGCCTTGCGTTGCGGCGGCGCTTGGTGTCTTCAATTCGCTTTACCTGGGCGATACGAACGGCGGTGTTATCAATTTCAAGAATATCAATGGGCTGCTCGTTCTCCAGCCGGTATTTGTTGACGCCAACGATCACCTCGTCGCCCTTATCGACTGCCGCCTGACGGCGGGTTGCCGCTTCTTCAATCAAGCGCTTGGGCAGACCATCGTTCACGGCTTGCGTCATGCCGCCCATCGCCTCGATTTCTTCGATCAAGGCCCAGGCTTTTGCCGCAAGCTCGTTGGTGAGCGATTCGACGTAGTACGACCCCGCCAGCGGATCGACCACGTTGGTTACGCCGGTCTCATGCTGAAGAATAAGCTGCGTGTTGCGGGCGATCCGCGCCGAAAACTCGGTAGGCAGCGCAATCGCTTCGTCGAAAGAATTGGTGTGCAGCGATTGGGTTCCGCCCAACACCGCCGCCAGCGCCTCATAGGCCGTGCGAACGATGTTGTTATACGGGTCTTGCTCCTGCAACGACACGCCGGAGGTTTGACAGTGCGTGCGGAGCATGAGGGAGGAGGCTTTTTTCGGCGCGAACTCTGCCATAATCCGCGACCACAGCAGGCGGGCCGCCCGCAGCTTGGCAGCCTCCATGAAAATATTCATGCCGATAGCGAAGAAGAACGATAAGCGCCCGGCGAACTCATCGACAGTCAGGCCCTTGGCCAGCGCTGCCCGCACATACTCCCGCCCATCGGCAAGCGTGAAGGCAAGCTCTTGCATCAGGGTCGCCCCGGCTTCTTGCATATGGTAGCCGGAAATGGAAATCGAGTTGAAGCGCGGCATTTCTTTGGCGGTGAACTCGATAATATCGGCAATAATCCGCATGGAAGGTTCGGGCGGATAGATATAGGTATTGCGAACCATGAATTCCTTCAGAATATCATTCTGAATGGTCCCGGAAAGCTCGGCACGCGGCACGCCCTGTTCTTCCCCCGCGACAATAAAACTCGCCAGAATCGGGATGACCGCGCCGTTCATCGTCATTGATACGGACATATCTTGCAGCGGAATGCCATCGAAGAGGATTTTCATATCCTCGACTGAATCAATAGCCACGCCTGCCTTGCCCACATCGCCTTCCACACGCGGATGATCGGAATCATAGCCGCGATGGGTCGCGAGATCGAACGCGACCGACAGGCCCTTTTGCCCTGCCGCTAGATTCTTGCGGTAGAAAGCGTTGGATTCTTCCGCTGTCGAAAACCCGGCATACTGCCGGATTGTCCAGGGACGGCCTGCGTACATCGTGGCGCGCGGGCCACGCAAGAACGGCGCGAACCCCGGCAATCCATCGAGATGGTCAATCCCGGCCAGATCGTCCTTCGTGTAGAGCGGCTTAACGTCGATACCTTCCGGTGTGTGCCAGATGAGAGTGTGCGGCGAAACCTTTAGCTCTTTTTCAGCGAGCCTTTCCCAATCCTGCACGGTCTTTTTCCCGGTCATCGCTTGCCCCCTAAAAAAAACCTGCGCCTATTCAAATTCCAAAATGAGTTCATCAACGGCAAGGCTTTCGCCCACGGCCACCGCGATGCGCTTCACTACGCCCGTGCGTTCGGAACGCAGGATATTTTCCATCTTCATCGCTTCGACCGAGGCCAACGCCTGCCCCGCTTCCACCGCTTCACCCACGGTAACGGTGATCGCCGTTATCACGCCGGGCATCGGGCAGAGCAGCATTTTAGAGGTGTCGGGTGGCCGTTTCACCGGCATCAGCGCGGCCAACTCGGCACTGCGTGGGCTGCGAACGCGCGCCACCAAATCAATGCCGCGCAACCGGAGGCGCACGCCGTTGCCCGGCACTGGATCGACCTTCACGCCAAGGGGAATGCCCTCGACCGTAAACCGCGCGTGGCTCCGCCCCGGCAGCCAATCGGTTTGAACAGACAAGGTTTGCGCCCCATCGAGGGTGACTAAAGCCGCCTCCTGGCGCGGCTCGAACTGGGCCGAGAATCGCTGCTCGCCCAAGCTCACCACCCAGGACCGGCCCACCACGCGGCGATGGTTAGGGAGTGCGCCGGAAATATCCGCCGCCCGCTCCTGCACTGCTTGGTGAAGGACCGTAGCAATCGCGGCCAGCGCGCGCGCTTCGGTTTGGTTCGGCGTAACGCCCTTAAAACCTTCGGGAAATTCTTCGGCAATGAACCCCGTCGTCAGCCGCCCGGCTTGGAAGCGCTCATGCCGCATCACTGCCGACAGGAACGGCAGATTATGGCCGATACCTTCAACCTCGAAGTTATCGAGCGCCACCGACATGGCCGCAATTGCCGCCAGTCGATCCGGCCCCCAAGTGCAGAGTTTGGCGAGCATCGGATCGTAATATATCGAAATCTCACCGCCCTCGAACACGCCCGTATCGTTCCGCACAATGGTGCCATCGGGCTGCGGGCCTTCGACCGGGGGGCGATAGCGCGTGAGCCGTCCGATAGAGGGCAGGAAATTGCGGTAGGGGTCTTCGGCATAGAGGCGGCTTTCCATTGCCCAGCCGTTAAGCCTGACATCTGCTTGCCCGAAGCTGAGTTTTTCGCCCGAAGCAACGCGGATCATCTGTTCGACAAGATCAATGCCGGTAATGAGTTCCGTTACCGGATGCTCCACCTGCAACCGCGTGTTCATCTCCAGAAAATAGAAATTGCGGTCGGCATCGACGATGAACTCCACCGTGCCTGCCGAAAAATAACCAACGGCTTGGGAGAGCGCCACCGCCTGTTCGCCCATCGCCTTGCGCGTCGCAGCATCCAGAAACGGCGACGGCGCCTCTTCGATCACCTTCTGATTGCGGCGCTGAATGGAGCATTCGCGCTCGCCCAAATACAGCAAAGTGCCGTGCTGATCGCCCAACACCTGAATTTCGATATGACGGGGGTCGGTCACGAATTTTTCAATGAAAATCCGGTCGTCGCCAAAAGATGCGCGGGCTTCGTTTTTCGAGGATTGAAAGCCTTCCCGCGCCTCGGCATCATTCCAAGCAATCCGCATTCCCTTGCCGCCACCGCCCGCCGACGCCTTAATCATCACCGGATAGCCGATGCTTTGGGAAATCCGCACCGCTTCGTCGGCATCGGCAATCAGGCCCATATGGCCGGGAACAGTGGAAACCCCCGCTTCCGCTGCCAGCTTCTTCGAGGTGATCTTATCGCCCATCGCCTGCACTGCGCGCACGGGCGGGCCGATGAAGATAATCCCTTCTTTCTGCAAGGCTTCGGCGAACAGCGGATTTTCCGACAGAAACCCGTAACCGGGATGCACCGCATCGGCCCCCGTCTGTCGGATTGCCGCCAAAATGTTCTCGATCACGATATAAGATTGGTTCGATGGCGCCGGGCCAATATGCACCGCTTCGTCAGCCTCCCGCACGTGCATTGCGTCGCGGTCGACGTCTGAATAGACCGCGACCGTGGCAATCCCCAGTTTCTTGGCCGTGCGGATCACGCGGCAGGCGATTTCGCCGCGATTGGCGATTAGAATTTTCTTGAACATCGCGCTGCCAGACTTTGAGTTATAGGGGAATCGTATCGTGTTTGCGCCAGCGCCGCTCGACACTCTTGTTCCGCAAGGACGCGAAGGCGCGGGCAATGCGGCGGCGCGAGGAATGAGGCATAATAACTTCATCAATAAAGCCGCGTTCTGCTGCCACGAACGGGTTCGCGAACCGCGCTTCATAGTCCCGAGTACGCGCCGCGATTTTCTCTGGGTCGCCTAACTCGGCGCGGTAGAGAATTTCCGTTGCGCCTTTCGCGCCCATCACCGCGATTTCCGCCGTTGGCCACGCGTAATTGATGTCGGCCCCAATATGTTTGGAGGCCATAACGTCATAGGCCCCGCCATACGCCTTGCGGGTAATCAGCGTTACCATTGGCACGGTGGCTTCTGAATAGGCAAACAGCAGTTTTGCGCCGTGCTTAATCACCCCGCCATATTCCTGCGCGGTACCCGGCAGGAACCCCGGCACGTCCACCAGCGTCAGAATGGGGATAGAATAAGCATCGCAGAAGCGCACGAAACGCGCGGCTTTGCGGGACGAGTCAATATCCAAACACCCTGCCAGCACCATCGGCTGATTGGCGACCACGCCGACCGTAGAGCCTTCCAGGCGCAGGAAACCGATAAGGATATTCTTGGCAAAATCCTGCTGAATTTCAAAGAAATCGCCCTCGTCGGCCAGCGCGAGGATAAGTTCCTTCATATCGTAAGGCTTGTTGGAGCTATCGGGAATCAGCGTATCCAGCCGCGCTTCCAGGCGCTTGGGATCGTCATGAAACGGGCGGACGGGCGGCTTTTCGCGGTTGTTCAGCGGCAGAAAATCGAACAACCGCCGCACTTCCTCAAGGGCGATTATGTCATTCTCAAACGCGCCATCGGCCACCGAAGATTTGCGCGTGTGCGTGCTGGCACCGCCCAGTTCTTCTGCCGTCACGATTTCGTTGGTAACGGTCTTCACCACGTCCGGCCCGGTGACGAACATGTAGGATGAATCGCGGACCATGAAAATAAAATCGGTCATCGCGGGGGAGTAAACCGCCCCGCCCGCACACGGCCCCATAATCACCGATATTTGCGGAATAATCCCGGAGGCATCGACATTGCGGCGAAACACTTCGGCATAGCCCGCCAGCGACGCCACACCCTCTTGGATACGCGCGCCGCCAGAATCGTTCAGCCCGATAATCGGCGCACCGTTCCGCAAGGCCATATCGGTGATTTTGCAAATTTTCTCGGCGTGGGTTTCCGATAAGGAGCCGCCCAACACCGTAAAATCTTGGCTGAAAACATAAACCTGCCGACCGTTGATCGTCCCCCAGCCGGTCACAACCCCATCGCCTGCGACCTTTTGGGAGGCCATGCCGAAGTCGGTCGCCCGGTGGGTTACATACATGTCGTATTCTTCAAACGAGCCTTCATCGAGCAGCACGTCCAGCCGCTCCCGCGCCGTCAGTTTCCCCTTGGCGTGCTGCGCCTCGATGCGGCGCGCACCGCCCCCTGCCCGCGCTTCGGCCCGTCGTGCTTCCAACTGCTCTAGGACCGCGCGCATGGTCTGTCTCTCCCTAAACTCGGGCCGGTTACAAACGTCCGTCCTCTCCCAATTCGAGTAGGCGAAAAGCGCGGCAAAGGAAAGGCTTGATTCTGCGTGAATCCAGCCCTTACGCGCTTTTCCGTTCTACCAGCAGATGCCCGGTATCGACGATGCGGTCAGCCCCCGGCGGTCGGTTTCCCTTCGTGCAGGCTTTGATAAGGCGGGCAACTTCGCGGCCAATCAAGTCGCCAGAGGGGCGGATCGTGGTCAGCGGCGGGTTGCTGGTGGAACTAAAGCTGAGGTCGCCGAAGCCCATAACGGCCAGATCGCCCGGTACGGCAATCCCCCGGCGCTGGCACTCGAACAACACCCCGAGGGCGACGAGATCGTTGGAGCACGCGACGGCTTGCAGTTTGGGTAAGCTGGCTTGAACACGCCCAAGCAATTGCGCCCCGGCTTCGGCAGTAGCGGGGGCTGGGTGATTGAGAATCTGAGGTTCGGGCAGACCCAAGCGCAAGGCTTCGACCGCAAACCCTTCGGCACGGGTGGCGGCCCGGCTATCTTGCAACAGGCGCGCACCGAGAAAAGCCAACTGAGTAAAGCCTTGTTGGGCAAAATGTCGCGCCGCCGTAGCACCAACGGCAGTATGGCAGAAGCCAACGGCCATATCGATGGGGGCTTGCGCCCCCAACTCCCACATCTCCACTACCGGCACGCTGGCGCTGGCCAACAAGTGGCGCGCGGCCTTGCTGTGACGAAGACCGGTGAGCACAATCGCGGCGGGCGCCCACGCGAGAGCCGTGCGGATCAGCGCTTCCTCGTCCTCTTCCGAGTATTCCGAGTGACCGAGCATGACCTGAAGCCCTTCGGCGGCAAGCTCGGTTTGCAGAGTCGCGACCGTTTCGGCAAAAAACGCATTGCGGATCGACGGCACAATAACGCTGACCACGCGGCTGCCAGCAGCAGCAAGCCCACCCGCAACCAAATTGGGCACATAGCCCAACGCCTCAATCGCCTGCGCTATTTCCTGCCCCGCCATCGGCGAAACCGCTTCAGGCCGCCGTAGATAGAGGGAAACCGTGGAGGACGACACGCCCGCCCGCTTCGCCACATCCATCATCGTGACGCGCTGCATTTTACGGCGCTGTCGGCGCACGTGCCCCTCTGAACTCGGTTCGATAAAGTCGGATTTAATAGCGCTACCATTCATGATGGATTGATCTTTGTTGGTTTCGGTTAAGCCGTCAAGGGACGGTATGGGAAATTTATAAGAGTTTTTAACACAATGATTTTTAGTGCGTTGCCGCAAAATTAAAGACAACGGACTCGCCAAAAATTAATCAAGGGGGCTTGCGAGTCTGAAATCGTAGCGCTATTATTTTCAAAAGTAGATAAGCCGGGCAAGATCGGCGATAAAGGGGGCGGTGATGGCGTCTGTCAGTTTTCGTAATCTGGAGAAGGCTTACGGGGCACTTCGGATCGTCAAAAGTATCAACCTTGAGATCGCCGACCGCGAGTTCGTCGTGCTCGTCGGCCCCTCCGGATGTGGTAAATCGACGACACTGCGGATGTTGGCGGGGCTTGAAAGCATCTCCGGCGGCGATGTTTATATAGGCGATAAGCTGGTAAACCATTTGCCACCGCGCGAGCGCGATATTGCCATGGTTTTTCAAGATTACGCGCTCTACCCTCATAAAACCGTATTCGAGAATATGGCCTTCAGTCTCAAAGTGCGCGGCATTCCCACGGCGGAAATCGGCCCGCGCGTGCAAGATGCCGCCGAGATGCTGGGTATCGCCCACTTGCTAGACCGCAAGCCGGGGCAGCTTTCAGGCGGGCAACGGCAGCGCGTGGCGATGGGCCGGGCGATTGTGCGCCGCCCGCAGATATTTTTGTTCGATGAGCCGCTGTCGAACCTCGATGCCAAGCTGCGCGGCCAAGTACGCGCTGAAATTAAAAAGCTGCATCAGGCGATTGGCACCACCATCCTCTACGTTACCCACGATCAGGTGGAAGCGATGACCTTGGCCGACAGGATCGTGATTCTGCGCAGTGGCGATATCGAGCAGGTCGGCACGCCCGATGAGGTTTACAATAACCCGAACTCGGTGTTCGTCGGCGGGTTCGTTGGCGCGCCCGCGATGAATTTCATCAAGGCTAAGCTGGAGCGCGACACGCTGCACTTTGAAACCGGCGATCATCTAATCCTGCCGTCGGCGCAAGCGCAAGATGTGGAATCCTACCACGGGCGGGAGATGATCGTTGGCATTCGCCCAGAACATTTCAGCGTCGGTCCTGCCGCCGCAGACGCGCTGAATGGCCGCGTACAAGTCGTGGAACCTTTAGGGTCGGACACGCTGGTACATCTATCTTTTGGCTCGAGCGTGCTCGTTGTTCGCATGGCTCCAGACGCGCATCCGGCTGTGGGCGAAACTTTAAGCATCGGGGTGCAGCCGTGCCGTGTGCATCTTTTCGATCCCACTACGGAACGCTCGCTGCGGCGTACGCCCTTAAGCGCAGCCAAAGCCGCTTAACATCCCTTTACCAATGCGGCCCAGCCTTAACAGGCCGCTTTTTTCGGAGGAAACCCATGTCGTCGCACAAAAGCCTTTCCGTGTTGCTCGCAGGCACGGCTCTTAGTTTTACGGCGCTAACCTTTGCGGCCTCGTCTGTTTCGGCAGCGGAGTTGCGCGTGTTCGCGTCCAGCCAGCACCGCCCGGATGTGTGGCGCAAAGCCTTTGACATGTACGAAGCCGAAAACCCCGGCAACAAAATCATAATGGAAACGGGCGGCAATACTTCGGAATTGCAGGCCCAGTACCTCAATACGGTGATGTCGGCAAAAGATAGCTCGCTTGACGTGATGATCTTGGATGTGATCCGCCCGGCACAGTTTGCCGCTGCGGGCTGGACGACGCCGTTCAATAGCACGATTGGCGATACCAAAGCCTTCATGAGCAAATATTTGCCCGCCTATGCTGGTGCAAACACCATCGACGGCAAAGTGGTGGCCCTGCCCGCCTTCGCCGACGCGATGTTTCTTTACTACCGCAAGGACCTGCTGGAAAAGCACGGCGTTGCCATTCCAAAAACCTGGAGTGAGTTGACGGTCGCCGCTAAAAAAGTGACGGACGCCGAAAATGCCCCGGCTGCGGGCCGCCAGAGTGCGCTTCAGGGCCTGTCGTTCCAAGCTAAAGCGATTGAAGGCGCGGTCTGCACTTTCTTGCTGCCTTACTGGAGCCAAGGTAAGGATTTAGTCACCGACGGCAAGCTGACGTTCGATAAGGACGCTGCAACCAAGTCATTCGCCCTGTGGAAAAGTTTTGTCGATAGCGGTGTTGCCAAGGCGAATATAGCCGAAGTCGCTACCGACGATACGCGCAAAGAGTTCCAAGCCGGAGAAGTGTTATTCGCGATCGGCTGGTCCTACGCCTGGGGTCAGTTCCAGACCGATGCGTCTGCCGTAAAAGATAAAGTTGGCGTGGCTGTTCTGCCAGCCGTTGATGGCGGCAAGCCCGTAAGCTGCCTCGGCGGTTGGGAATGGGGCGTGTCTTCCTACTCCAAGAACCAAGTCGAAGCGCAAAAGCTGGTGCAGTATTTATCCAGCCCGAAAATCTCGGAATTCATGGCAGTCAACGCCTCGCTGCTGCCCGTGTTCCCAGAACTCTATAAAGATGCAGACGTTCTGAAGGCCGTGCCGTGGTTCGGCTCGGCCCAAGAGATCGTGACCTCGGCCAAGGCCCGCCCGGTAACGCCGCGTTATAACGAGGTGAGCGAAATCATCCGCACCACTGTTAATGCCGTGCTCGCAGGCACGATGACCCCGGAAAAGGGCGTCGAGCAGATGGAATCCCGGCTTCAGCGCGTCTTGCGCTAATCCGGTAAGGGCCTAGCCCTCCTGACCTCCCCCGCTCTTTTCAAAGGGCGGGGGCTTTTCCCCGAAGCTCCTACCGTGCGAGCCGCCCATGACCGCCCAACCGAACCGCGAGGGGTCGAAGTCTTCGTTCACGCGATTTTTAGACCTCAGCGAAACCAAACTTGCGGCGCTGCTGCTGGCGCCGGCGGCGATTTTGCTGGTGCTGATTGTCGTTTATCCGGTCGGGCGGCTGATCTGGACCAGTTTTTTCAACCTGTCGCTCACCTCGGGCATGCCCGCCAGCTTCGCCGGGTTCGAGAATTACGGTTTGCTGCTGAAAGACCCGATTTTCTGGCAAACGACGAAGAACACACTGCTCATTACCGTCGTGACCGTTCCCGGTGCCTTATTGCTGGGCATAGCCTTGGCGCTGATGGCAAATTTGCCATTCGAGCGGAAATGGCCCGTGCGCCTGTCCCTCCTCATCCCTTGGGCCTTGCCGCTATCCTTCGCTGGGCTGATTTTTGCTTGGTTCTTCCATTCGGAATACGGGGTGGTGAACGATGTGCTGCGCCGCTTCGGCCTCAAGGGCATCATCTGGTTCAACTCCGAAGAATGGGCGATGACGGCGATTTGCCTTACGATTATTTGGAAAACCTCCTCCTTCATGGCGCTGATTATCCTGGCCGGGCTGCAAACCATTCCGCGCTCGCTGTATGAGGCCGCCGATGTCGATGGGGCGGGCCGAGTACGGCAATTCTTTGAAATTACCCTACCGCTGCTGAAGCCTTCCATCATCATCGCGCTGATTTTCCGCACGATCACGGCGCTGCAAACCTTCGATATTCCCTACACCATGACGCGCGGTGGCCCCGGCAGTTCCACCGCGACGCTTGCCATGTATATCCACCAGAATACGGTCGATTTTCTCGATCTTGGCTATGGTTCGGCCTTGGCTGTGGTGATGTTCCTGCTCTCGATGGCGGTAACGATGGTTTACCTCCGCTTTATCCGCAGCACGCGCTAGAAAGGCTGGCCCCTACCATGACCAGTGTTACAGCCTCCCCTGCGACCGGCTTCCTGTCGGGCCGCGCGCTGCGCCTCGCGGTTGGTGGCATTCTGATTATCAACGGGATGTTTCCGGCCCTGTGGATTCTGTTCACCTCCTTGAAAGGTGAACCGGAGCTAACCCGCAAGCCAATCACCTGGTTCCCGGATTTGGCGACGACGGAGAATTACCTGCGCGCTTTTGCCGATCAACCTTTGCTGCTATTTTTGTTCAATAGTTTCATGGTGGCGCTGCTCTCGACGATTGCAACCCTGTCCGTCTCTACTCTCGCTGCCTATGCGTTAGCGCGGCTGAACCTGCGGTTCCGCGATCTCATTCTGTCGGCGATCATCGCGGTTTCCACTTTTCCGCTGGTAACGCTGCTGGTGCCGTTGTTCGAGGTTATGCGGGCACTGGAGTTGCTGAATACCTGGGCCGCGCTGGTTTTGCCTTACATCGTGCTCAGTCTGCCGGTCTGCACACTCGTCCTCGTGTCTTTCTTCGAGGGGATTCCCCGCGATTTGGAAAATGCCGCTATGGTCGATGGCTGCACGCGCTTAGGTGCCTTGTTCAAAGTCGTCGTGCCGCTCTCGGCCCCAGGGGTGTTCACCGCAGGAATTTTGGCATTTGTAAATGCTTGGGACGAGTTTCTGCTGGCCCTCTCCTTCAACTCAAACCCAGCGCTGCGGACACTGCCCGTGGGGATTACGCTGTATCAGGGGGAGTTTGCCTTTCCCTGGCCGGTGATTTCTGCCGCTCTCATCGTCGGGATCGTACCTGTCGCGGTATTGATCGTCATTTTTCAAGAACGGGTGGTGAGCGGCCTCACCTCCGGCGGGATTAAAGGATAGTGACCATGCATCGTCGCTCGCTCGAAAGCCTCAGAAGCCAACGCTGGTTTGCGTCCAACGATATGCGCGGTTTCGCTCACCGCCAGCGCACGCAGCAGATGGGTATGCGGCGGGAAGAGTTTTTGGGGAAACCCGTTATCGGTATTCTCAATACCTGGAGCGAAATGAGTCCCTGCCACGCTCATTTGCGCCAGCGCGCTGAAGCGGTGAAGCGCGGCGTGTGGCAGGCGGGCGGTTATCCGGTGGAACTGCCCGCGCTCTCGGTTGGCGAAGTGATGGTGAAACCAACAACGATGCTGTACCGCAACTTCCTCGCGATGGAAGCAGAGGAGCTGTTGCGCTCCCACCCTGTCGATGGGGCCGTGTTGTTGGGCGGCTGCGATAAGTCCACACCGGGGCTACTGATGGGGGCGTTTTCGGTTGATCTTCCCGTGATCTATTGCCCGGCGGGGCCAATGTCCAACGGGCAATGGCGCGGCCAAAAGACCGGCGCAGGCACGCATACTAAGAAATATTGGGACGAGTTGCGGGCAGGCGGCATCACTCAAGACGATTGGGTCGATCTCGAAAGCCGCATGACGCGCTCGGCGGGCACCTGCAATACGATGGGTACTGCCTCCACCATGACCTCGATTGTCGATGCGATGGGCCTCACGCTCCCCGGCGCGTCATCCCTGCCCGCTTGCGATAGCGGCCACCCGCGCATGGCCTCGACCTGCGGCAGCAGGATCGTCGAGATGATTTGGGAGGATTTGAAACCATCCGATTTCGTCACCCGCGCCAGCTTTCTGAATGGTCTGGTTGCCTATATGGCTTTGGGCGGCTCCACAAACGCCGCTGTGCATTTGGTGGCGATGGCAGGGCGGCTCGGGATTAGTTTAACGCTGGAGGATATGAACGCGATGGCGGGCCGCATTCCAGTGCTCGCAAACCTATTCCCCTCCGGCGAATATCTGATGGAAGATTTCTACTTCGCAGGCGGGCTATCGGCCTTGCTAGCGAAACTGGCGGATCATCTCGATCTCACCGCGCGCACCGTCACGGGCGGAACCTTGGGCGATAGCCTGAAAGATGCGCCGTGCTGGGATAATGACGTGATTCGTGGGCTGGATAATCCTGTGGTTGCCCTCGAAAAAGGCCGCACTTTAGCACTGCTAAAGGGTAACCTCGCCCCCAATGGTGCGGTGATGAAATCCTCTGCGGCCAGCCCGAAATTCTTGCAGCATACCGGCCCCGCCCTCGTGTTCGACGATCCCGGCGAGATGAACCGGGTCTTGGACGATCCCGATTTGGACGTAACCGAAAACCACGTTCTTGTGCTTCGCAATGCCGGGCCGGTCGGTGCGCCGGGGATGCCGGAATGGGGCAATCTGCCAATCCCGAAGAAGCTGCTAAAGTTGGGCGTGCGCGATATGGTCCGCCTCTGCGATGGGCGGATGAGCGGCACTCATTACGGTACTTGCATTCTGCACATCTCGCCAGAAGCCGCCGTGGGCGGGCCGCTCGCGCTGTTGCACACTGGCGATCTCGTGAGGCTCGATGTTACCGCAGGCACGCTCGATATGCTGGTCGATGACGCCGAAATCGCCCGGCGCAGAGCGGCTTGGGTGCCGAAAGCCTATCGGTACGAGCGCTCGTTCGCGGCGCTTTATCAGCGTCATGTTTCCCAAGCCCACGAGGGTTGCGATTTCGATTTCCTCACCGGAACGGCCAAAGTGTCCGACCCGGCGATCTACTAGGAATAGGCCGATGCCCACGCTCACCAATCGTTTCAAATCCTGGCTGCAAACGCCGCCCCCGAGCGTTACGCTCGAAACACAAAAACCATCCCCCCCGCTTGGCACTTGGCTGATGACGGCGGCCCCCTCGACTGCCGAGGCGATGGGCCATGTCGGTTTCGATTTTCTCGTGGTCGATCTTGAGCATGTGCCGATTGAGGTAAGCGATATGGCGCATCTGCTGCGCGCCGTTGGCTGCACCCCTGCCGAACCCATCGTGCGCCTTGCTTGGAACGATATGGTGCTGGTCAAGCGCGTGATGGATGCGGGCGGGCGCACGCTGATGTTTCCCTTCATCCAAACGCCGGAAGAGGCACGCGCCGCTGTTTCCTACACGCGCTACCCACCGGACGGCGTGCGCGGGGTCGCCGCCGTACACCGTAGTTCCGCTTATGGGCAAATCCCGAACTACCTTAAAACCGCAAACGAGGCCGCCTGCGTTATCGTGCAGTTGGAAACGCCGGAAGCGATTGCGCGGCTGCCGGAAATCGCGGCGGTGCCAGGGGTCGATGCCCTCTTCGTCGGCCCTGGTGATCTGTCGGCAGCGATGGGGTTCATCGGCAATATCGGCCACGACGACGTGCAGGCGCTGATTGCCCTTGCAGCGGAGGCGGCGAAAGTGGCAGGCAAACCCATCGGCATCGTCGGCCCCAATCCCGAGATGGTTCACCGCTTCCTTAGCTATGGTTATGATTATGCCGCTATTGCGTCCGATCTTGGCATGATGACCGGGCGCGCGGCGGACTGGCTTGGCAATTTACGCGGTGCCGCGCCGGCCCAGGCTGGCCCCGTCGCCTCGGTTTATTAGGAGCAGATGATGACCTATGGGTCGGTTTCCTACCGCTCACTCCAAAACCGCCGCATCCTGATTACCGGCGGCGCGTCGGGCATTGGGGAAGAGATGGTGCGGGCCTTCGTGTCGCAAGGCGCAAGCGTTGCCTTTCTCGACATTAACACCGCCGCAGGCGAGGCGCTTGCCACCGAAACCGGCGCGCGCTTCGTGCCGTGCGACATGACCGACATTGCCGCCTTGCGCGCGTCTATCGCTGAGATCGAAACCCTACTCGGCGGTGTCGATGTGCTCATCAATAACGCCGGAAAGGATGATCGGCAGGTCATGGGCGAGGTCGAACCCGAAGCGTGGCGGCGGATGCTGTCCTTCAACCTCGATCACCAGTTTTTTGCCACTCAGGCCGTTACGCCGGGCATGAAAGCGCGCGGCAGCGGTGTGGTCATCTTGCTCGGCTCGATCTCTTGGATGCGCGGAATGCCGGGAATGGTGGCCTATACCACCAGCAAAGCCGCGATCAACGGGTTAAACCGCACCCTCGCGCGGGAGTTGGGGCCAGATGGGATTCGCGTGAACTGCATCGTGCCAGGCGCGATTCTCACAGAGCGGCAAAAGGCCCTCTGGCTAACCCCGGAATCGAACCAACGCTTCATTGATCAGCAAGCGCTGAAATTCCGGCTGGACGCGACCCATGTCGCGCGCATGGCGCTGTTTCTGGCCTCAGACGAAAGTAGCGGCTGCACGGGTGCGAACTTCATCATTGATGCGGGCATTACTCAGAATTAGAGGGATTTTCCCTGTGCATCTTATTGCCCTGCCCGATGGCTTCGATCTTACCCTTGAGGGCCGCCTAATTCTGCATCACCGCGCCGCATCCCCCTGCCTGTTCGTTGGGCGCGGGGATGCGCGGATGGACATGGTTCGGGGCAATTTCGAGATTGAGGATACGCTCACCGCGCGCCTGCCGCTGCCCGTGGCAACGGTGGTGGTCGACGGAATTGGTTGGCGCGTTCATTTTGCGACCGCTGAGGGCGTCCCGCCGCTGGCGACGCTCCAGGTTATTGGCTCTCAGCTTGTGCCTACCGTCAGCGACCCGAACCTAAACCGCTTCTGGCTGCGCCTGGTGGCCGAACCCGGCGAGCATGTGTGGGGCGGCGGCGAGCAAATGTCCTACTTCGATCTCAAGGGCCGCCGCTTTCCGCTCTGGACGTCCGAGCCGGGCGTAGGGCGCGACAAAAGCAGCGAGATCACCTTCAAAGCCGATGCAATGGGCAAGGCGGGCGGCGATTATTGGAATACCAATTACCCGCAACCAACCTATCTGTCGTCGCGCAAATACGCCCTTCACTTGGAAACCACGGCCTATTCGGCCTTCGATTTCCGCCACGCTGGCTATCATGAACTTGAAACCTGGGCCGTGCCTGACCGGATCGAACTTTTCACGGCGGATCGGTTCACCGGGCTGGTAACGCTCCTGTCGGACCGTTTCGGGCGGCAACCGCCGTTGCCGGAGTGGGTTTATAACGGCGCGATCATTGGGCTGAAGGACGGCAACACTTCCTTCGCCCGGTTGGAGAAAATCCGTGCCGCGGGCGTGCCCGTGTCAGCGCTCTGGTGCGAAGACTGGGTGGGCTTGCGCGAAACCTCCTTCGGCAAGCGGCTGTTTTGGGATTGGCGGGCTAATGAGCAGCATTACCCCAACCTCAAAGCGAAGATCGCGGCACTGCGGGCCGAGGGCATTCGCTTTATGGGCTATGTCAATCCGTACCTCTGTAACGACGGCATTCTGTTCGAGGACGCCGAGGCACAGGGCTTTTTCGCCACGGACGCCAGTGGCAAAACCGCCCTGGTCGATTTCGGCGAGTTCGACTGCGGGGTTATAGATTTCACCAACCCCGCCGCCGCTGCGTGGTTCGAGGAAACGGTGATCGGGCAAAATATGCTCGACTTTGGCCTGTCGGGCTGGATGGCGGATTTCGGGGAGTATCTGCCCATCGACGTACACCTCGCCAACGGTGTTCCCGCGACCCTAATGCACAACGCTTGGCCGACGCTGTGGGCAGAAGTGAACGCCCGTGCCGTCGCCAAACGGGGGCAGACGGGGGAAGCGCTTTTCTTCATGCGCGCTGGGTTTACGGGCGTACAAGCCCACTGCCCGCTGCTGTGGGCGGGGGATCAATCCGTTGATTTTTCCCGCCACGATGGGCTGGTCACGGTAATTTGCGGCGCGCTCTCTTCCGGGCTATTGGGCAACGCCTATCACCATAGCGACATCGGCGGTTATACGAGCTTGTTCGGCAATATCCGCACGCCGGAACTGTTAATGCGCTGGGCAGAGATGGCGGCCTTCACCCCCGTCATGCGAACCCACGAGGGCAATCGCCCCCGCGATAATCTGCAATTAGATGAAGACCCGCACGTGCTGGCCCATTTCGCGGCGATGGTAAAGCTGTGGCGGCATTTGGTGCCTTACCTGAAAATCCTCGTAGCGGAAGCGGTTGAAACCGGCCTGCCGGTTCAGCGGCCCCTATTTCTGCATTTCGAGGAGGATGCCGCCTGTTACGCGGTTCAAGACGCTTATCTCTACGGCCCCGACCTGCTGGTCGCCCCCGTTTGGCAGGCCGGGGCAGAAACCCGCACCGTACATCTGCCGAACGGGACCGATTGGGTCCATGTGTGGAGCGGTAAAACCCTTGCCGGCGGCACGGATGCTACCGTGGCGGCCCCCTTGGGGGAGCCTGCGATTTTCTACCGCCGGGGCAGCCGACACGCTGGACTATTTCAAGGGTTGTCGGCCCTGTCATGAGTACTGCCGAACTGATCGCTTTTCTGTCGGTCACGGCGGTTGCCGCCTATCTGCAAACCGTGACCGGCTTTGCCTTCGGCCTTGTTACGATGGCGGGCGTGGCGCTTATCGGCGCGCTGCCCCTACCGGAAGCGGCGGCGTTTGTTGGGCTTTTAACCCTTACCAACGCCAGCCAGATGCTCACGACGGGCGGCTGGAAGCAGGTGGCGAGACGGCTTTGGATCATCATTGTTCTGAGTTCGCTTCCCGCCCTTGCGGTCGGTTATCTGCTGCTCGAATGGCTGGCCGATACGCGGGTTCAGGCACTAAAACTGCTGCTCGGCGGCGTTACGATGCTATCCAGCCTACAACTCGCGTTACCCTCGAAAGGGCCGCAAATGGCGTCAGGGCCATTGAAGACCGTCATTGTCGGCGCGCTGTCGGGGCTGATGGGCGGACTGTTTTCCACCGCAGGACCACCGCTAGTTTATCACCTCTACCGCCAGCCACTGCCGATTTCGATGATCCGAGCAACGCTTGTAGCGGTATTCGGCCTGAACGCTATCTTGCGGCTGGCGCTTGTGGTGCTGTCCGGGAATATCCCCAACGCGGCCTACTGGCCGTGCCTGTTGGCCGTGCCGGTAGTGATTGGCGCGACGGTGCTGGCCCAAAGATTTCCGCCGCCGCTGTCGCCGCCAGCATTTCGCCGGGTCGTGTTTTGTTTGCTGTTTCTTTCCGGGGCATCGCTAGGCTTGCCCGCACTGGCTTCTTTAATCCGGGGTTAGAAATTTCTCTCGCCTCCCAGGCTTTTAGCGATAAATTCTCTGCCAAGACGCGGCTCCGGTCAGGAGCGATACGCAGCAAGGGGGCAAGCGTGCAGGGTTATATTCTCGCAATTGATCAGGGCACGACATCGAGCCGGGCAATTCTGTTTGGCGCTCACGGGCGCAGCATCGCCAGCGCGCAGGCGGAGTTCCCTCAGATTTTCCCGGCGTCCGGCTGGGTCGAGCATGATCCTGAGACGATTTGGGAGAGTGTGGTTGCCACCTGCAAAGCCTGCCTTGCCACAGCGGGCATAAGCGCGGCTGAGGTTGCCGGGATCGGCATTACCAATCAGCGCGAAACCACCTTGGTCTGGGACCGGGCAAGCGGCAAAGCCACCTATAACGCTATCGTTTGGCAAGATCGCCGCACGGCAGACCTTTGCGCCGACCTTACCCGCGACGGGCATACGGTGGAAGTGCAGGCGCGCACGGGGTTGCGAATCGATTCCTATTTCTCCGCGACCAAAATCGCCTGGATTCTCGATAATGTCCCAGGCGCGCGGGCCGATGCTGAGGCGGGAAAACTCGCCTTCGGCACAGTCGATAGTTTCCTGCTGTGGCGGCTGACCGGCGGGCGCGTGCACGCCACCGACGCCACTAACGCTTCCCGCACCAATCTGCTCGATATTCACACGGGCGAATGGTCCGACACGCTGTTGAAACTCTTCCGCGTGCCGCGCAGCGGTTTGCCGGAAGTGAGGGATTCTGCGGCCCCCTTCGGCATGACCGAGCCTAGCCTGTTCGGCGCGGCGATTCCCGTGCTCGGAATGGCGGGCGATCAGCAGGCCGCCCTCGTTGGGCAAGCCTGCTTTAAGCCGGGGATGATGAAATCCACTTATGGCACGGGCTGCTTTGCGCTGCTCAATACCGGCGATCAGGGCGTGATTTCGCGCAATCGGTTGCTCACGACCATTGCCTATCAGTTAAACGGCAAGCGCACCTATGCCCTAGAAGGCTCCATCTTTATCGCAGGCGCGGCTGTGCAGTGGCTGCGGGATGGCTTGCAGATTATCGCCTCGGCCTCAGAAACCGGCGCGCTTGCAGCCTCGGCGTCTGATGAGGAAAATGTGTATCTGGTTCCGGCTTTCGTTGGCCTCGGTGCGCCCTATTGGGATAGCAATGCACGCGGTGCGCTCTATGGCCTCACGCGCGGCACTGGGCGGGCGGAGTTGGCGCGGGCGGCGCTGGAAGCAGTCGCCTATCAAACCCGCGACCTTCTGGAAGCGATGCGCGGCGATTGGTCGGACGCGCAAGGGGCCGATACTCAGGGAACCAACGCCCAGGGTGGCGAAACCGTGCTGCGCGTCGATGGCGGCATGGTGGCAAGTGATTGGACTTTGCAATTCCTGGCCGATCTGTTGGCAGCCCCGGTGGACCGGCCTGTCATTCTGGAAACCACCGCCCTCGGCGCGGCCTATCTCGCCGGGCGGCAAGCCGGACTCTACCCCGATCTAGACGGGTTCGCGCGCGCTTGGGCGCTAGACCGCCGCTTCACGCCGCAAATGCCCGAAGAGGTGCGCGCGCGCAAATATACAGGCTGGAAGGATTGCGTGAAGCGGACGCTCTCGGCGTAAACCCGCGACGTTTCGATTTTAGAGCAAATTCCAAGCGGGTGAAATCACTCCCGATGAGCCTTTGCTTTAGAAAATTGCTCTCTGACATTCACGCTGGCGATTTATGAGGGAATCCCGAAGGCCGATACGCTGCCCGAAAGGCTTGATACTGAGCGGCATAAGCGTCTTGCCAAGCAGGATTCGGGAAGATCGTCTGCTCCAACAGCGGCGGCAGGCACAGACCGCGCGGGTCTTCCCCCGTTACCGCCAACCGTGCCAACCGCGCGGCGCCGAAGGCTGGGCCAAGGTCGCCCCCGTGGCGGTAGTCGAGCGGTTTACCCAGGATAGACGCCAGAATCGTGCCCCACAGGCGCGAGCGCGCGCCGCCGCCAATAACAGACAGGCTGTTTACTTGAGTTCCGGCTGCCGTCAACGCCGCCAGTCCGTCAGCAAAGGCGAAACCGACACCTTCCAGCACCGCCCGCCCTAAATCGCTCCGCCGCGTGGCGTGGGTCAGGCCGGAAAATTGGCCGGTGGCGTGCGGATCATTATGCGGGGTGCGCTCGCCCGAGAGATAGGGCAGAAACAACACCGAGCCGGGCGCAGTCGTTTCAGCGTCCACTTCCGCCAGCAGTGCGGCTTCGTTCTCGGCCCCCGTGACCCGGCTAACCCAGGTGAGGCAAGAGGCGGCACTGAGCATCACCGCCATTTGATGCCACCGCGCCGGCACCGCGTGGCAGAAACTATGCACCGCCTGGGCCGGATTTGGCGCGAAGTTGGGCGTCGCGACAAACAAAACGCCGGAGGTGCCGAGAGAGATAAAACCGCTGCCCGGTTCAATGCAGCCAATGCCAACCGCCCCCGCCGCATTATCCCCCGCGCCGCCCGCGATGATTACGCCCGGCGATAAGCCCCAGTCTTGCGCGAGGTCCGCCCGCACACTCCCCGCCGGGGCCGTGCCTTCGACAAGGCCGGGCATGGCCGACAGCGGCAGGCCCGTGGCCGCCACCATCGCAGGCGACCACGCGCGCGCCGCAACATCGAGCCACAGCGTGCCCGCGCTGTCGGACATGTCGGAGAGATACTCGCCGCTTAGGCACAGGCGCAGATAATCCTTCGGCAGCAACACTTTCACGACCTGAGCGAAAATCTCCGGCTCATGCCGCTGCACCCACAGAAGCTTCGGCGCAGTGAAACCCGGCATGGCAAGGTTGCCCGTAATCTGGCGCGACGTTGGCACTCGGTCTTCTAATATCCCGCATTCCGCACTGCTGCGGCCATCGTTCCACAGGATTGCCGGGCGCAGCACGCGGTCCTGCCCATCGAGCAACACCGCGCCGTGCATCTGCCCAGAAAGGCCCAAGGCTTTCACCGCTGCCATTTCCTGTGGATGATCCTGCCGCAGCCGCCGCAGCGCCCGGTCCAACGCCTGCCACCAGTCCGCCGGGTCTTGCTCGGACCAAAGCGGTTGCGGGCGCTGCACGGTCAGCGCTTCACTGGCCTCGCCAATCACCCGCTCGTCGGTATCGACGAGCAGGGCTTTCAGCGCGGAGGTGCCAAGATCTATCCCCAGAAACACGATGCTTCCCCTTGCTTAAACGAAGCGCTGAACCAAGTTTTCCAGCATTTCCTGCCGCCCGGAGATGGGCTGCGGCGCGGGGGTTTGGGCGGCGATATCGGCTAGGTCGTTGAGCGATAGCTTGCCCGCGAGCACGTCGGTCCCCATTCCCTGCTTCCAGCCCGCATAGCGGCTTTGAACGAAGGCCGCGAGTTGGCCGTCGAGAATCATCTGTTCGGCATTCAACAGCGCCCGCGCTAAGAGATCGACCCCGCCGATATGGCCGTGCAGCATATCAACTGCGTCGATGGATTGGCGGCGCACTTTAGCGTCGAAATTAAACCCGCCCGTCTCCAACCCGCCCGCCTGCAACAGCCGATAGAGCACCAGCGTCGTTTCCTGCAAATCGGCGGGGAACTGGTCGGTGTCCCAGCCGTTTTGCGGGTCGCCACGATTGAGATCAATACTGCCAAGCAGATTATGCCCCAGGGCATAGGCAATCTCATGCTCGAAACTATGGCCCGCGAGCGTGGCGTGATTAACCTCGATATTCAACTTCACTTCGCCCAGCAAGCCGTAGTTGGCAAGGAAAGCATGAACCGTTGCGCTATCGAAATCATACTGATGTTTCGTCGGCTCGCAGGGTTTTGGCTCGAGCAAAATCGTGCCCTTGAAGCCGATTTTGTGCTTATGCTCGACCACCAGCGTCAGGAACCGTCCTAATTGATCGAGTTCCTGGCGCATATCGGTATTCAGCAGCGTGTCATACCCTTCGCGGCCACCCCACAGCACGTAATTACCGCCACCAAGCCGGTGCGTTACGTCTAACATTGCGCGCACTTGCCCTGCGGCATAGGCGAAAACCGCAGGATCAGGGTTGGTCGCTGCGCCCGCCTGATAGCGCGGGTGGGAGAAAAGGTTAGCGGTGCCCCACAGCAGCTTTAGGCCGGTTTTTTCCATCTTCCCCGCGAAATAATCGGCAATGGCATCAAGGTTGGACCAGCCTTCGCGCAAAGAGGTGCCGAGGGAGATGGCATCGACATCGTGGAAAGCGAAATAGGGAATGCCGGTCTTCTCGAAGAAGGTGAAGGCTTCGTCGGCCTTCCCCTTGGCGCTCTCCAGCGTCTCGGGCAGCCCGTGCCACGGACGGTTGAAGGTCCCTGCACCGAAGACATCGCTGCCCGGCCAACAAAAGCTATGCCAGTAGCACACCGAGGGGCGCAGATGCTCCACCATCGGCTTACCCAGAACCAAGCGTTCCGGCTGATAATAGCGAAAGGCCAGCGGATTGCGGCTATCCGGCCCTTCAAACTGGGCGACGGGAAGATCGGCGAAATAAGACATAGCAACTCTCCTCAGCCCGAAGCCGGGCGGACGTGGACCTGAATTGAAACGAACGGTTTTATGCGGGCGGGCGGCCCGTGATAATCATGGCGAGAACATCGTCTTGGGTAACATCGGCGGTGTGGCAGTCCCCCACCACGCGCCCGCCCTTCATCACGGTAAGCCGATCTGCCAACGCGAACACATCGTGCAAATCATGGCTGATGAGAAAAATCCCCAAGCCCTGACGCTTCAACTCCTGGATGACATTGGCCACCATTGCCGTTTCCTGCGGCCCGAGGGCAGCGCAAGGCTCGTCCATAATTAGGATCTGCGCTTGGAAATGGATAGCGCGGGCAATCGCAATAGATTGGCGCTGCCCGCCCGAAAGGCTGCTAACGGGGGCACGCACCGATTTAAGATCGACGACTTTCAGCTTGGCGAGCACGTCGCTGGTGGCGTGCTCCATCGCAGCATCGTTAAGCCGCCCGAGGGAGGTAACGATCTCGCGGCCCAAGAACACATTCGCCACCGCATCGAGATTATCGGCCAGCGCCAGGGTTTGATAAATCGTCTCAATCCCATTGGCGCGCGCGTCGCGCGGCGAGCGGATGGTGACGGGCGCGCCATCGACAAGAATTTCGCCGCCGTCGGCCTCATAGGCCCCGGAGAGAATTTTAATCAACGTCGATTTGCCTGCGCCATTATGCCCAAGCAGGCCGACGACCTCGCCTCGGTGCAGCGTGACCGACACATCATCGAGCGCGACGACACCGCCGAACTGCTTGTGGATATTCCGCATTTCGATAAGGGGGGTTCGCATAGCCAAGCGCTCCTAACTTACGCCACACGGCGGCGGTAAACGACATCGGCCCAAACGGCGAGGATCAGCACCGAGCCGATCACGACTTGCTGCATGGCGCTGGGCAGCCCGAGCAGCACCATGCCGTTCTCCAGGCTCTGCATAATGACCGCGCCCAGAATGGCCCCTGCAATCGACCCGGCACCACCCGCAAGGCTGGTACCGCCGATCACGACCGCCGCAATCACCGAAAGCTCGGCCAAGGTACCGGTGGAGTTCACCCCGGCGTTAAGCCGCGCGGTCGCCAGAATCCCCGCCACCGCTGCCAAAATGCCCATAATGACGAACACCAGCAGCACGAGCTTCCGCACGTCGATCCCAGCGAGGCGCGCGGCCTCTGGGTTGCCGCCGAACGCGAAGACGTAGCGACCGAAACGGGTGGTGCGGGCAATCGTTTCCATAATCAGCACTGTGCCAATCAGCAGCAAAACCGGAATGGGAATCCCCTGCGGAATCTGTGTGCCGGGCCGATTATAGGCGTTCATTGTCAGCACGAAGGCGGAAATCGCCCCGACCCACAGGCCGCCCGTGAGCAGATCGCCCCACAGCGGTTTTTCCGCAAACCCGTAGCGATGCCGCCGCCGCCGCGACGCGACAATACGGAACAGCACCAGCGCAATCGCCAACCCGCCTAAAAACCAACTCCAAAACGCGCCGATACTGCCGCGCAACCCGCCGCCAAGCAGTTGAAAATTCTCTTCCATCGGCGCAATCGTGCGGCCTTCGGTCATCATCCAGGCAACGCCGCGAAAAATCAGCAGGCCCGCCAACGTCACGATGAAGGAGGGCACGGCGCGGTAGGCAATCCAGAAGCCCTGAAATGCGCCAATCGTAATGCCCACCGCTACAGCGCAGAGGATAGTGAGCGGCGTATTCCACCACACATCGGGCGGCAGAATCTGTACCTGAACCACAGCGGCAAACATGCCGATAGCCCCTAACACCGATCCCACCGATAGGTCGATATTCCGCGTGACGATCACCAGCACCATTCCCGTAGTGAGAATGCCAACCATCGAGGTTTGAACGGCCAAATTCCATAGATTACGCGGCGACAGAAACGCGCCCTGCGTGAAGCTATTGAAGACCAGTGCTATTACGATCAATGCCCCGGCCATCGCCAGCAGGCGGGTGTCGATCCCCGTTGCCGCCGCGAGGCGACGGATAGAAATTTGCGTCATGGAAGCCGCTCTCTGCCGAACATTTCTTTTTGGGTTTCGGGAAGCCCGAAGGCCCCCCGATACCGTCTTTTTTTACTTACACGCAGCCGGCGGATTGGCGGTCGCGCCTCGGCAGACTTGTTCCTTCGTGCTCCAGCCCGCGGTAATCACCGCATCGAGATTGTCGCGGGTCACGGGAACCGGCTTTAGCAGAATCGTATCCAGCGAGACTTTGTTGGGGCCGTCGGCCCATTTGAACGCGCCGGGAATTTTGTCCATCGCCGTGCCTTTGGCGAGTTCAGCCGCCACTTCAGCCGCTTTCTGGCCAAGAGTGCGCGCATCTTTCCAAATCGTCACGGTTTGTTGACCGCGCGCGATGCGGTTAAGCGCGGCTTGGTCGGCATCCTGGCCGGAGACGGGAATCCCCGTTAGCCCCTGTGCCGTGAGCGCGGCAACCGTGCCGCCCGCTGTACCATCGTTCGCAGCAACCACGGCATCGACCTTGTTATTCGTCGCCGTCAGAATTTGTTCCATGTTTTTCTGAGCATTTTCCGGCAACCAACGATCCGTGTACTGCTCCCCAACGATTTTAATATCGCCCTTATCAATGGCGGGTTTCAGCACTTCTTTCGATCCCATCGCCAGAAAATCGGCATTGGGATCGGCGTTATAGCCTTTGATGAAGACGTAATTGCCGGTTGGCTTCGCCTTTTGAATTTCGCGCGCCATCATCCGGCCCACTTCGATGTTATCGAAGGTGAGGTAGAAAACGCCCGGTACTTCGATGAGGCGATCATACCCGAGGACCGGGATTTTTTCGGCCTTGGCTTTGGCAACGGCGGGTTGAATGGCCTGCGCGTCTTGCGCCAACACAATCAGCGCCTTGGCCCCGCGCGCAATCAGGCTTTCCACATCAGCAAGCTGCTTTTGCGGGTTCGACTGAGCATCGGCGCTGATGTATTCCGCGCCCACGCTGGCGAGCTGCTTTTTGATAGCGGCTTCATCAATTTTCCAACGCTCTTCCTGGAAATTGGACCAGGACACGCCCACGATCAGTTTCGATTGCGCCTGAGCGCCGCTCGCCAAAGCCAGCATCGACGCGCCTGCAGCAAGACCTAAAGCCAGTGTTTTCAAGCTCATATCCGTTTCCTCCAGTTGGCGGCCCTCTTTGGGGCCTTTTTAAGCATTGCGGTAGCGGGCAAAACCCCTGCCGTTCATCCAGATTTGCGTGCAGCGCACAATTTATTTTGGATGCTAAAATAAATGGTAAAAGCACTTCGCGCCGATTGCAAGCGCTCTCTGATTAAATCGAATGCCGATCTTACGCTCGAAGACTCAATCGGAGGCCGATCTTACGCTCGGCGGTGCCAAGGGGCCGAATAAAGCCCGCGCACCACCAAGGCCGCCGCCCCGCGCGCCCATAAATCGAGTCCATCGGGCAATGGGCGGAGCGGGATTTTACCCACCAACGGCGCAATCAGCCCGGCCTCGAAGGCCGCTGTGAGCGGCTTTAGAAGCAAGTCCCCCGCCCGCACGCCGGACCCCGCCAGAATAACCCGCGTTGGATTTAACAGATTGCAGACGTTCGCAAGGGCTTGACCGAGCGCGGCCCCTGCCTCCGCAAAAACCGTTTGCACGTCGGCACGGCCCGCGTGGGCACTGGCAATCGCTTGCTCCAATCGGTCGCGCGGCGAAGCTCCCGGTTGGTTCGGTAGAAACGGCGCGGCGGCGCGGGCGATGGCATAGTCGGCGGTATAGGCTTCAAGGCACCCAAGTTTGCCGCATTGGCACTGCGGCCCCTCGGCCTTGTAGCGAGTGTGGCCGAACTCGGTTCCAAGACCGAAGCCGCCGCGCAACACCTCCCCCCCCGTGACAATCGCCATGCCGAGGCCCTGATCGAGTGTGACCACCAAAAAATTATCGCTTTGATCCGGCGCACCGAACCAGACTTCGGCCAACGCCACGAGGCGTGCCTCGTTATCCATCACGCAAGGCACCCCGAGAGCCTGGCTGAGGGCGTCGGCCAAGGGCAATGGCCCGTCGCCAAACAGCGGACTCCAATGGCAAATGCCACTGGCGGCATCAATTATACCCGGCAGCGCAATGCCAACCCCGGCGATTTGATTGAGCGGCAGCGCCGCTTCTTCACTCACCCGGCGCAGCCCCGCCTCGATAAGGGCCAAGGTCGCCGCCACCCCGTCCCGCTTCGGCAGCGCTGGCAGGGAGAGGGCGTAAACCTCCTCCGCCTTCAAGTTGGCAACGCTGAAGGTCAGCCGATCGGAGGAGATATTGACGCCCAACACTGCCGCCGCATCGGCACGCAAGCGCAACATCACCCGAGGTCGCCCGCGACCGCTAATCTCTTCTTGCTCTTGAGCGAGGGTCACGAGACCTTCGGTTTGCAAATCCTGCACAATCACCGAAATCGTGGCAGGCGACAGGCGCGTGCGGTGCGCGAGTTCAATGCGGGCAATCGGCTCGTGCCGTCGCAAACAATCGAGCACATGGAAGCGGTTGATCGCGCGCATCCACTCCGAATCAGCCGTTTTCATCGCGCTCGTCATTGTCCCTGTCAGTGCCCCCATCATTTTCGTCTAAAGCAAATCCCGAGCGGGTGAAATCACCCGCGACTAGTCTTTGCTTAAAAAACAATAGATTAGAGCGGCTGACGTGAGCCTAAGCGAACGGAAACCGCTCTAATCATTTTCACTCTGTGAACCAGCCGTTAATCCTTCGACGAAAACAAGGCTTATCCTACTCTACTCGCCCCGCTGGAATGGGGAATGAAATAGCGCTTTATCATTTTGCATTCGTATGCAAGATTGATCGTAGAATATTAATTTGCCTTAATGAGAGGCTGGTCATGGGTCTTAGCATCCGCTTTAAACTCTTTGCTACACTGGGGTGCCTCTCGCTGCTCACGCTCGTGGGCAGTGTGGTTGCCATAACCGCTTTGGACCGCGTCGGCTACGATTTTACGCGCCTCGGGGCAACCGACGTTCCGGCCCTCATTGGTTCTGGGGATTTGAAGGCGGAAGCCAATGGCATCGCCGCCCTCGCACCCAGCCTCGCCCAAGCGGGAACGGTTACGGAGTTGGAGGGCGTTAGCCGCGCGCTGCTGGGCCGCTTAACGCTGCTCACCGCGCTCGCCGAACGGCAAGATGCTTCAGGGGCATTGGTGGCAAGAGTAAACGGCTTGAGCGAGAGCGTGCGCGCTATTGCCGATCAACGAAAAGGGTTTTTAGAATCCCAGGCAGAACTTACTTTTGCTGTCACGGGTATTTATCGGATTTGGGAGGCACTCGCCGCCCAAGAGGCTACGCTGGCGGGCCAAATTCTGGGCCGTTTGGTTGCGCCCACCGGGTTAAGCGACGACGCGCGGACAAAGCTGCTAGCTGCGCGCGCGACTTTAGCGGACCTCGTAGACGATTTGGGCAAGCTCGCACGGGTCTTGCGCCAAGTCGAAGCACAAGGGGTAAACGCTGCCAGCATCCCGCCCGCCAAAAGCGAGATTGCCAGTCTGACCACAGCATTAACCCAACGCGCGGCGGCCCTCGCCGGGGTTGAGGGGGCCGAGCGGTTTGCCGCGCTGGCGCAACGATTGGAGCGATTAGTAACGGCAGGCCGAAGCAGCGTTTTTTCTGGGTTAGACGGGCGGACGAAGCAAGCCGGCGGCGCGGAAGACCGCGTTACCGCACTACAGCAGGAGGCTATCGCCCTGTCCAGTGGGGCCGATCGTGCCGCTGCCCAGATTGCGGCAGAGGTTGAGCAAACCGCAGCGCAAACGACCACTCGGATTGAAGACGCCTCCGCGACCCAAGGGGCGGGTGCGCTTGTGAGCTTAATGCTGTCGCTTGCCGTCGCTTGGCTGGTGGGCCATCGCGCCATTGCCCGTCGCTTGGGCCAGTTGGCGCAAGCCATGGAGGCCGTGCGCCGGGGGGAGCTAGACGTGACTATTCACGCCAAGGGGCACGATGAAATTGCGGGCATGGCCCGTGCCTTGGAAGTCTTCCGGGCCAACGCGGTTCAGATGGAGCGCGTCCGTGCCAATGCCGAGGAAGCCCGGCGGCACGCCGCCCAAACTCAGCAGATGGGGCTATTGACTCTGGCTGATACGCTGGACGAAGACGTATCGGCCATTGCCCATAAAGTCCGTTCGACTGCTGCCGACGCCTATGGCCTCGCCAATGGGATGGTGCAGACCGTGGGCGATACAGCAACACAAACGGAAGCGATTGCCCACGCCTCCAGTCAAGCCATGGCCCACGCCAATTCCGTTGCCGCTGCCGCGACCGAACTTTCAGCCTCGATTGCCGAAATCAGTGTGCAAGTGGGCCGATCTGCTAGCGCGACCGAGGCCGCTGTAAACGACGTAAAAGCCGCGACCGAGCAGGTGGAACGGCTCAATCATACCACTGCTCGGATTGGCGAGATCGCGCATATGATTGATGGTATCGCCCGCCAAACCAATCTGCTCGCCCTGAATGCCACAATCGAAGCCGCACGGGCGGGCGAGGTTGGGCGCGGCTTTGCGATCGTGGCGGGCGAGGTCAAATCCCTTGCAAGTCAAACAACGCGCGCGACCGGCGAAATTGCCGGACAATTGGCGCAGATTACCAGCGAATCACGCGACATGGCGGTTGCCATCGGTCACGTTGATCACACTATTGGCCGCCTGCAAGGCATCGCCACCGCGATTGCCGCTGCCATTGAACAACAAGATGCTGCCACTGCCGAAATAGCCCGCAGCGCCACGCTCGCCGCGCAATCAGCAGAAATCTCGCGCGAACGGGTTGCAACAGTAGCGTTAAGCATCGGCACGACTGGGCAGGCGGCGCAAACGGTATTGGGAGCTGCCGAAAGCCTAGCCGATCAAGCGCAGGGGCTGGAAGCGCGGGTAGATCGTTTCCTGCTGTCGTTGCGGGCGGGGGCATCGCTCATCAATGAGAATGCAGCGGCTTAATTGGACTTGCATACGTAGTCAAAATCCCGTAGCGTTTTGAGGTCAGTAAAATGGCGGTTTTAGTTTTCCGCCTAAAGGACACCGACAAACGGTGCCGATTTTCCGAACAGTGGCGCAGTCTGATCCGCCTGAAGGCGGCTAACCGGAGACAGTTTCATGCACAGAGTTTCACTATCCGCCCTCGTTAGCGGGGCCGCGCTAACCCTTCTCATGGCTGGCCCCGCGCTCGCGGACTGCGGCTTTACGGGCCGCACCGGCACCGTCAACGTGCTCGCCAACTCCTTCCCGGTACTCGACCATATGGCCGCCGCGATGAAGGCGTGCGCCAAGGACGGGCTAACGGTAAACGTCAAGCTCACGTCTCAGTTGAAGGAAGAGGTGGAACAGGCGTTCGGCTCTGGAGCTTCGCCGTTCGATCTGGCACAGGTCGGCACTGGCTCCTTCACCAATCTTGCCGCCAACGGCAGTTTGCAGCCGATCACCGATCTGGTGCTGAAGTATAAAGCCAAATACGATATTCAGTATCCGATGCTGATCACCATCGGCAAAGAAGTGTATGGGATCGCCTTCCAAACCAACCTTCAGCATCTCTTCTACCGCAAGGATCTGCTGGAGCAGCATAATATCCCCGTGCCGAAAACCTATTCCGAGGTTCTCGCGGCAGCCAAAAAGCTGAAAGAGGTTGGCGCGGTCGAAAACCCCTTCTCCGCTGCTTATAAGCCCGGCTGGGATTTGGCGAATGAGTTCACAAATATTTACCTGTCCGAAGGCGGTAAATTCTTCGCCGATGGTTCTGCCGAGCCGAAGTTCCAAAGCCCGGAAGCACTGAAAACCTTAGCCACGATGAAAGATCTCGTCGGCTATATGTCGCCGAATGCCCTGGGCCTTGCCACGGGGGACGTGACCACCGCCTTCCAACAGGGGACTACCGCCCTTGGGATTCTGTGGGCCACCCGCGCAGCCGCAATGGATGACGCTAAGGTCTCGAAGGTCGTCGGCAAGGTTGGTTTCGCCGCCGCCCCCGCTGCCGACATTGGTGCCCCTGCGGCGACTACGCAGTTCTGGGATGCGTTCGTTATGCCGCGCAGCATGAAGGGCGACCGCGAAACGGCGTTTCTGCTGCTGATGGAAGCAACCAAGCTGGAAACAATGAAGGCCGCGCCGGACCTCGCCAACTGGCTGCGCCCTGGCATTTCGGTCAGTCAATACGCCAAAGGTGTGCAAGAATCGGTCGCGGCGCAAGCCCCCAGCTTTCCCACTGAGCCTTATTTCTCTCTCGTGCTTGCCGCGTTGGGGCAGCAGGTGGGTGATTATCTCGCAGGGCGCAAAACGGCGGAACAAGCACTCTCCGAAGCCACGCGCGCCTATACCCAATCGGCCAAGGAAAAGGGTTATCTGAAATAGGCGTGGTTTAACTCTCCCTAACCCGCGCCCGCTTGGGGAGACGGTTTTCCCCCGCCGTCTCCCCGTTTTTCCCCTTAAACTCGAAGCCACTCCGCGCTTCGAGAAGGATGGGATGCACCGCCATGCGCCTGAAAACTCTCATCGGCTTCGTGCTGCCCTCGGTGGTGGCGATGATCTTGCTCATTGCGCTGCCCTTGGTTGGCGTGATCGGCCTTAGCCTATGGAACTCCTACACCAAGACCGAAATGGTGCGCGTCGAGCAGAGCACGCCGACTGGCAAAATCATCCGCACGCAGCCGCGTCCCGTGCTGGACGAAACCGGCAAGCCGGTGAAAGTGTGGGAGTTTTATGGTCTTAAAAACTTCCTCTCGGTCTTGGATGTGGACGGGATGGAGCGAGCCTTTGCCGCTGATCGCAGCACAAACCCCGTAACCGGCGCACCGCAATCCTGGCCCGAGCGGATGGGCGGCGTGTGGGGCGATATTGCAAACCTGTCGTTCTGGGGCGCGCTCAGTTTCACGCTGATTTATACGGCGATCACCACGCCGCTGGTGCTGATTTTCGGTTTTCTGATTGCCCTCGGCGTCCATGCCGTTGTGAAGCCGCTGAAAGGCCCGCTGATTTTCGCATCCTTGCTGCCTTTCGTGATTACTCCCGTGGTGGGAGCGCTCTCGATCAAATGGCTGTTTCTCGATAACGCCGTGATTACCGTAATGCTGCAATCCTTGGGCTTTGGAAAAATCTACTTTTTGCAAAATGCTTTCACGACGGGGTTTCTCGTCATTCTTTACGGGCTGTGGCATGTGGTGCCCTTCGCCTTCATCGTGCTGTATGCCGGATTGCAGACCGTGCCGCAGGATGCCGTAGAGGCCGCCGTGGTCGATGGTGCGTCGCGCTGGCAGAGTGTGCGCTACGTGATTATGCCGCACTTAGCGCCGCTGTTCAGCTTCGTTACGCTTATTCACATTATGGATGCTTACCGAGTGTTCGAGCCGATTTTGGTGTTTTCTGCCGGGCAAGGCGCGAGTTCCTTACAGTATCTCACTTACTACCTGCTGAACGGCGAGCAGAATTTCCATAAGGCCAGCGCGGCGGCTCTGCTGACCGTGGTGGGTATTCTGCTGCTGTTGATCCCCCTTATTCTCCGCACGTGGCGGACGCACCGGGAAGGAGCGTAATCATGGCGCGCAAATCCAGCCGCTCTCTCTCCGGGTTGCTCGCGGTCGGGCTGGGGGTTTGGGTGATCCTCGCGGCTTTCCCGTTCCTGTGGATGGCGATTATTTCGGTACGGGTTCCGGTCGATGCCTTTTCGGTACCACCGCAACTGCTCGCGCCGTTTACGCTGGAGAATTACTACGAGCTTTGGGTGGTCGATCAGTTCTACGTCAAGTTCTTCAACTCGGCGATTGTCACCCTGGGCGTCCTCTGTGTTTCCCTGAGCATCGGGTGCCTCGCAGGCTATGCCCTGTCGCGCTACGAGGGCAATCTGGGATTCTGGCTACTGATGGTGGCTTTGGTGTTTCGCGCTCTGCCTCATTCTACCCTGCTGCCGGGCTATCAACTGGCATTTGCCGAGCTTGGTATTTGGAACCGATATGAGACCCTCATCATCGTTCTGGTCGCGATCAACCAGCCCTTCACGATTTGGATGCTCCGTAGTTTCTTTGCCAATATCCCGAAGGATCTGGACGAAGCGGCCCTGGTGGATGGCTGTACGCGAACCGGGGCGTTCTTTCGCGTTATCGTGCCGGTGATGTGGCCGGGGATTGTGACGACCGGGTTGTTCTCCTTCCTGCTCGCCTACAATGATTTCCTTATTTCTTCGCAGTTGATGAATGCCGACAAGCAGACGATGACCGCTGCCCTCTCGGCCTACATCAACGCCGATGACGACGCCTATAAGCTGATGCAGGGCATCGCGGGCGCGGTTTCGGTTACTATTCCGCTGATTTTCCTTGTGCTGTTCTTCCAGCGCCAACTCGTGTCCGGGTTGGTGCAGGGTGCGGTCAAGGGTTAGGGAGAGCCGCGATGGCATCAATCCGTTTTTCCAATATCACTAAACGCTGGGGATCGTTCGTGGGGGTGGACAACCTCTCGCTCGATATTGCCGACCGCGAGTTCATCGTGCTGCTCGGCCCCTCCGGCTGCGGCAAGACCACCAGTATGCGGATGGTCGCGGGGCTGGACGATCCAACCTTCGGCGATGTCTATATCGGCGATCAGCGCGTGAATGATCTGGAGCCGAAAGACCGCGATATTGCGATGGTCTTTCAGTCTTATGGGCTATACGCGCATCTGTCGGTTTATGAAAACATCCGCTTTCCGCTCAAAGTGCGCGGCATTCCCAGCACCGAGCACGACGCCAAAGTGCGCGCAGCCGCCGAGATGGTGGAGTTGACCGAGTTTCTGGAGCGCAAACCAAAAGCCCTCTCCGGCGGGCAGCGCCAGCGCGTTGCCCTAGCGCGGGCAATTGTACGCCAGCCTAACTGCTTCTTGATGGACGAGCCGCTGTCGAACCTCGATGCCAAACTCCGCATTACCATGCGCGCCGAAATCAAACACCTGCATCACCGGCTGAACGTGACCACGATTTATGTCACTCACGATCAGGTAGAGGCGATGACGTTGGCAGACAGAGTGGCGGTGATGGAAAAAGGCCGCATCCGCCAACTCGGCACGCCGACAGATATTTACAACAACCCCGCCAATCTGTTCGTCGCCGGGTTTATCGGCTCGCCGCCAATGAATTTGATCGACGGCGATATTGTCGAAGGCCAGTTCCGCGCCGAGGGGGTGAGCGTGCCGTTGCCTTTCCAAGGGTCGCGCCAAGGTGTCGTGTTGGGCATTCGTGCCGAAGATTTGCGCCTGACCGATCCGGCACACGGCCATTTCCGCCAAGCGGTTTATTCGGTGGAACTGTTGGGCGATGCCACCTTGGTTAGCCAGCGCTTCGGCTCCCGCCTGATTACCGCGCGGGCCGATAAGGGGTTTCGTATCGAGATGGGCGCAACCTCTGCCTTCGAGGCAATGCCCAGCGCTTATTATCTGTTCGACCGGGCCAGCGGCGACCGCATCGCCCTGCCCGCGTAAAAGGAAAAATCATGACCAGCTTTGATCCCGTTGCCGCCAAACGCACGATTGTTAACGGCTATGCCCAGCTTCTCGCGCGCGAAAACCGCAAACGCGCTGG
>JAAFIC010000040.1:0-28186 GCA_013298565.1 Alphaproteobacteria bacterium
AGGCAAAAACCGAATTCTACCAGCACCCGCTGCATTGGTCGAACCGGATGATCCTCGGCGATAGCCTCTATGGCATGGCGAGCCTTGCGGAGCGTGAAGGCTTACGCGGCAAAGTGCAGTGCATCTATTTCGATCCGCCCTATGGGATTAAGTTCAACTCCAACTTCCAATGGTCCACCACCAGCCGCGACGTGAAGGACGGCGCGAAGGACCAGATCACCCGCGAACCCGAACAGGTCCGCGCCTTCCGCGATACCTGGCGCGACGGTATCCACTCCTACCTCTCCTACCTGCGCGACCGGCTGACCGTGGCGCGCGACCTGCTGACCGACAGCGGCAGTCTGTTCGTGCAAATCGGCGATGAGAATGTGCATCGCGTTCGGGCGCTGATGGATGAGGTGTTTGGGGAGGAGAATTTTGTAAGTCAGATAGCCTTTCGCACAACCACTGGAAGAAATAATGACTTTCTTCCGGCTGCTGCGAACTATCTGATTTGGTTTTCAAAAAACTTAGATAAATGCAAAAGCAGAATACAATATCAAGATAAGGCCAACGGCGCATCAATTGAGCAAGTTTACTCAATGATTCGCTTTGATGATGGTTCTTCTCGTCGAATCACAAAAAATGAGAGGTTAGAGAAATTAAATTCCGATATAAAATATAAATTATTCATGCCCGGTGATTTGACGAGTTCCAGACCTGCTGGAGCCGCTGACGTAAGAAATTTCTCTTTTAAGGGGAGGAACTTTAACCCAGGAAAGGGTACTTTCAAGTCAGATAACATTGGCCTAAGTCGGTTAGCAAAATCTGATCGGTTATGGGATACTTCTCAAGGCTCTATTAGGTACGTGCGTTTTTTTGATGATTTTCCCGTGATTCCATTTTCTAATATTTGGACTGACACGGGGACGGGCTCGTTTACTGAAGATAAATTATACATCGTCCAAACAAACACCAAAGTCATCGAACGCTGCATCCTCATGACCACCGATCCCGGCGATCTGGTGCTTGATCCCACCTGCGGGTCGGGGACCACGGCCTATGTGGCGGAGCAATGGGGGCGGCGATGGATTACGCTGGATACGTCGCGCGTGGCCCTGGCCTTGGCGCGGTCCCGCCTGATGGGCGCGCGCTATCCCTATTACCTG
Source organism: Alphaproteobacteria bacterium (assembly GCA_013298565.1). Taxonomy (GTDB): domain Bacteria; phylum Pseudomonadota; class Alphaproteobacteria; order Elsterales; family Elsteraceae; genus Elstera. The sequence goes on from JAAFIC010000040.1 coordinate 1,149, forward strand.
CTGGCCGACTCGCCGGAGGGGCGCAAGAAGGAGGCGGAGATTGCCCGCACCCCGCCGCGCAATGCCCCGACTTATGGCGATATTCGCCAGGGGTTCGTGTACGAGCGCGTGCCCCATATCACCTTGAAATCCATCGCCAATAACGCCGAAATCGACGTGATTTGGCAGCGTTGGCAGGAAGCGCTAGAACCGCTGCGCGCCGCCCTCAAGGCCGCCCTGGGCAAAACCTGGGAAGAATGGGAAATTCCCCGCGCTGGCGAAGCCGCTTGGTCCGCCGAGGCGCAAAAGCTGCACGCCGATTGGTGGGAAGCCCGCATCGCGCGCCAACAGGAGATCGACGCCTCCATCGCCGCCAAGGCCGATGTGGAATATCTGTTCGATAAACCCTATGCCGATTCTAGCCGCGTGCGCGTGGCGGGGCCGTTCACGGTGGAAAGCCTGTCGCCGCACCGCACGCTTGCCGTGGATGCCGACGATCGACTGTTCGATGTTCTCGACGCCTCCGAAGGCCGCCTGCGGAAAACCTCGCCCGAAGCCCATAATTTCGCCGAGATGATTCTGGAGAACCTGCGTACCGCAGGCGTGCAGCAGGCCCATAAGGAAGACCGCATTCACTTCACTAGCCTTAAACCCTGGCCGGGCAGAATGATTTGCGCCGAAGGGATTTTTTTGGAAGGGGAGGTGGCGCGCCGCGCGGGCATTCTGATTGGCCCGGAATTCGGCACCGTGGTGCGCGAAAACCTAATGAGCGCCGCGCGCGAGGCGGGCGATGCCGGGTTCGATCTGGTCATCGCCTGCGCCTTCAGCTTCGATGCCCATTCGGCGGAAGTGGAAAAGCTGGGGCGCATTCGCATTCTAAAAGCGCGCATGAACCCCGATTTGCACATGGGCGGCGATTTGAAGCCGTCGGCCACCGGCAATCTGTTCGTGATTTTCGGGGAGCCGGATATTCAAATTCTGCCCCAGCCGAGCAATCAAATCCGCATCAAAGTGCGCGGCATCGACGTGTTCAAACCCCAGACCGGGGAAATCGTGAGCGGTGGGCCGGACAGCATCGCCCTGTGGATGATCGACACAAACTATAACGAAGAAAGTTTCTTCGTCCGCCACGCCTATTTCCTCGGCGCGAACGACCCCTATAAGGCGCTGAAAACCACCTTGAAGGCAGAGATCGACGCGGAAGCCTGGGATAGCCTCAACAGCGACACCTCCCGCCCCTTCGATAAACCCGCAACAGGGCGCATCGCCGTGAAGGTTATCAACCACCTGGGCGATGAGGTGATGAAGGTGTTTGGGGTGGAGTAGGGGGGCGCGGCTTGCCTCTGCCCGTTCGTGTTACATGTGCACGAGGCTTGACGTGCGGGCGGTGCGCGATGCTGCTGTGGGAACGCAGGCCGAGTTTTCGGCACGCTTCGGCATTCCAGTCGATACGCTACGCAAATGGGAGCAGGGCACACGGCAACCCGATGCCGTTGGGCGGTCTTACCTGCGCCTGATCCGCAAAGACCCGCGCTATGTGGAAGAGGTTTTGAAGGCTGGGTAGTCAGCCTTTCTAAGCATGTTTTTCGTGGGGTAAGCTCTGGGGCGGCTTTTCCGACAAAGCCAATTTTCTCAATAAATACAATCACTTACGGAAAAATCTGGCGGATGGGGAGGGATTTGAACCCCCGATACCCGTGAAGGTATGCCGCATTTCGAGTGCGGTGCAATCAACCGCTCTGCCACCCATCCGCACGACGCTGCTATCTTGGCAGAAGAATAGCGCGTGTTTGTGGCGCGGATCATTAGCCATAAGCGCGGGTGCGTGCAAGAGGGTTTTTTGAGGGGAGCCTCTTAGGAATGGAGTCGTTTTTTTCTTGACGGGGCGGGGCGCATGGATAGAGTGCGCGTTCTCCAACGGGCGCGGTGCGCCTCACTTTCTATTGCGGTCGAGTTAAACAACCATGTACGCAGTCATTCAAACCGGCGGTAAACAGTACCGCGTCGTTCAAGACGATGTGATTACGGTCGAAAAGATCGAAGCCGCAGCCGGCGATGTAGTGTCGCTCGACCAAGTTCTCCTGGTCGCGAACGGCGAAACTCTAGTTCTGGGCGATGCCCTAAACGGCAAGAGTGTGACGGCGGAAGTGGTGCGTCAAGCGCGCGGCCCCAAGATTATCATCTTCAAAAAGCGTCGCCGCCAAAATTCGCGCCGCAAGAATGGCCATCGTCAGGATCTTACCATCCTGAAGATCACGGCCCTGCCCGCGCTTTAAGCGATAGATTAAGTTAGAGGAGTCTTACAAGATGGCCCATAAAAAAGCAGGCGGTAGCTCCCGCAACGGTCGTGACAGTGCCGGTCGTCGTTTGGGTGTGAAGAAGTTCGGGGGCGAAATCGTCATTCCGGGCAATATCATCATCCGCCAGCGCGGTACTAAGTATAAGCCCGGCAAGTATGTCGGCATCGGCAAGGATCATACCTTGTTCGCGCTGGTTGAAGGTATTGTGCGGTTTCACAAGAACTCGCTTGGTACCACCGTGTTTATCGAACAGCCGGAAGTAGAAGCGCTGCCGCTGGCAGCCTAACTTTTTGCGCGTTTCGGCCTTACTCTCCCCCGGCCTGCCGCGCGGTGAGGGATTAGAGGTTTAGGGGGAATGGTCTGCCATTCCCCTTTTCGCGTTTTGGGGCGGCGATATTGGCTCCTAGGATACCCAGACGATGAAGTTTCTCGATCAAGCCAAGATTTATGTCCGCAGCGGCGACGGTGGGGCGGGCTGTGTGAGTTTTCGGCGCGAGAAATTCATCGAATACGGCGGGCCGGACGGCGGTAACGGCGGGCGCGGCGGCGATGTGTGGGTGGAGGCCGTGGCCAACCTCAACACGCTGATCGACTACCGCTATCAGCAGCATTTCAAAGCACAAAACGGCATTCCCGGCATGGGGCGGTTGCGCTCTGGCCCTGGTGGTCGCAGCGTGACCATGAAAGTGCCTATCGGCACGCAAATCATGGACGAGTTCAACGAAACCGTTCTGCACGATCTTACCGAACCCGGCCAGCGCGTGCTGCTGGGGCGTGGCGGTGATGGCGGTTTCGGTAACGATCATTTCAAATCCTCCACCAACCGCGCGCCGCGCCAATCCAGCCCCGGCTGGCCGGGCGTTGAAATGTGGGTGTGGTTGCGCCTGAAACTGATTGCCGACGCGGGTCTCGTTGGAATGCCGAACGCGGGCAAGAGCACGTTTTTAGCGGCTTCCTCCGCCGCGCGCCCTAAGATTGCCGATTACCCCTTCACTACGCTCAAGCCGCAGTTGGGCGTTGTCGGTGTTGATGAAAAGGAATTTGTGCTAGCCGATTTGCCGGGGTTGATCGAAGGCGCGTCGGATGGCGTCGGCCTTGGTCATCGCTTTCTGGGGCATGTGGAGCGCACGCGCGTTATTCTGCACCTCATTGATGGTACGGCAGAAGATGTTGCGGAGAATTACGCTGTCGTCCGGCAAGAGTTGGAAGATTACGGCGGCGGGCTTACGGACAAGTCGGAAATCATCGGCCTCAATAAAACCGATGCCCTACTCGATGAAGAAATCGAGGAAAAGCGCGCGGCCTTGGCCGAAGCTAGCGGGCAAGACCCTGAGAACATTCATCTGCTGTCCGGGGCCACAGGGCGCGGCGTGCTCGATTTATGCCGCCGCCTCTATGGAGTGATCGACCGGGCGAAGGCAGATGAAAAAGCCGCCTCCGAACACGTTCCCTTCCAGCCCTAAGCCGCCCCCGATGATTGCGCTCGCCCCCGCTGTTCCGCAGTCCCTCGCTACCGCGCGACGGTTGGTGGTGAAAATTGGCTCGGCTTTGTTGGTGGAGGGCGAAACCGGGGCGCTGCGACGCGACTGGCTGAATGCGCTGGCCGATGACGTGGCGGCGTTGCGGGCGCGCGGAATGCAGGTGATGATCGTCACCTCCGGCGCAGTGGCGCTGGGGCGCGGCTCGCTCGGGTTGCTCGGCAAAGCGTTGTTGCTCGAAGAAAAGCAGGCGGCGGCTGCTACCGGGCAAATCCGCTTGGCACACGCCTATCAAGAAGCGCTCGCACGGCATGGCCTTACAGCAGCGCAAGTGCTGCTCACCCTCGAAGATACCGAAGAGCGCCGCCGTCATTTGAACGGCAGGGCCACGTTGAACGCGCTGCTCGCGTTAGGGGCGGTGCCGATCATCAATGAGAACGACACGATCACCACAGCGGAAATCCGCTTTGGCGATAACGACCGGCTGGCAGCGCGCGTGGCGCAAATGGCGAGCGCCGATACCCTCGTGCTGCTCTCGGACATCGACGGCCTCTATACCGCCGATCCGCGCGTCAACCCTGAAGCGCAGCACTTACCAGAAGTGCGGGCGCTGACGCCGGAGATTCTGGGCATGGCCGGGGAGGCGTTGCCGGGGTTCTCGTCGGGCGGGATGGTCACGAAGCTGCAAGCCGCGCGCGTGGCGCTCTCAGCGGGGGCGCGGATGGCGATTGCCTTGGGCAAGACGTTGAACCCGCTGGATGCCTTGTTAAAGGGCGCGCGCTGCACGTGGTTTCTGCCGCAGGCCGAACCGTTGACGGCGCGCAAACGCTGGATCGCTGCCTCTGTAAAGCCAGTTGGGGTTCTCGGCGTCGATGCGGGTGCCGTGGCGGCGTTGCGCGCGGGGAAAAGCCTGCTGCCGGCAGGCGTGCGCCAGATCAGCGGCAGTTTCGAGCGCGGCGACCTTGTGGTCGTGCAAGGGCCAACGGGGGTTACGCTGGCGCGCGGGCTGATCGCCTATGATAGCGCCGATGCTACCCGCCTGTTGGGGCGGCGTAGTGGCGAGATCGAAGCCTTGCTGGGCTACCGGGGGCGCGACGAAATGATCCACCGGGATGATTTGGTGATGGAACCCCAGGGGGACGAGACGCATGGACCAGCCTAATCTCGCCCTACAAATGACTGCTCTCGGGGCGCGCGCGAAAGCCGCGTCGGCGCTTCTCGCGCAAACCAGCGGCGACCAGCGCGCCGCAGCGGTTACAGCGATGGCGGCGGCAGTGCGCGCGGCGGTGGCGGCGATTCTGGCGGCGAATGAACAGGATATGGCGCGGGCGGTCGCGCTTTCGGCGTCGATGCGCGACAGGCTGCAACTTACCCCAGCGCGGCTTGAGGGCGTGGCGGCGGGGCTGGACGCTATTGCGGCGCTGCCCGATCCCCTGGGCGCGGTGCTAGAAGATTGGCACCAGCCGAACGGGCTGCATTTTCAAAAAATCCGCGTGCCGCTCGGCGTCATTGGTATCATCTACGAATCTCGCCCGAATGTGACGGCGGATGCGGGGGCACTGTGCGTGAAATCCGGCAATGCCGTTATTCTGCGGGGCGGTTCCGATAGTTTTGCGTCCTCCGGGGCGATTCTGAAGGCGTTGCGCGCCGGGCTTGTGGCGGCGGGGTTGCCGGAAGATGCGGTGCAGGCCGTGCCGACGCCGGACCGTGCGGCGGTGGGGCTGCTGTTGACGATGACCGACACGCTGGATGTTGTCATTCCGCGCGGTGGTAAATCCTTAATCGCCCGCGTTGCCGCCGAATCGCGCGTACCCGTGCTGAAGCATCTCGATGGTAACTGCCACACCTATATCCATAGCGCTGCCGATCTTGAAAAAGCCCGGCGCGTGGTGCTGAACGCTAAACTGCGCCGCACCGGCGTGTGTGGGGCGACGGAAAGCCTGCTGTTCGATGCGTCCAGCCTTCACAGCCACGCCGCGCTAATTTTGCAGGATTTGCTCGATGCCGGGTGCGCCGTGCGGGCGGATGCCGCGCTGGCAAGCCTGGATGCGCGCATCGAACCCGCGACCGACTCCGATTGGGGCACCGAATATCTCGACGCTATCGTGTCGGCGAAGGTGGTTTCGGGCGTTGCCGAGGCGATTGAGCATATCAACCGCTACGGTTCCCACCATACCGAGGCGATTCTAACGGAGAATGCGGATGCTGCAAACGCCTTCTTCGCCGGGGTCGATAGCGCCATTGTGTTGCACAATGCGTCCACGCAGTTTGCCGATGGCGGCGAGTTTGGGTTCGGGGCGGAAATCGGTATTTCTACGGGCAAGTTGCACGCGCGCGGGCCGGTGGGGGCGCAGCATTTAACCTCGATCAAGTACATCGTGCGGGGCAATGGCACAATTCGCGCCGGATAAGGCCGCGCTGCGGGCGCTCGGGCGGTTTCGGCGCGGGCAACGGCAGACGATCGGCTTGCTCGGCGGCTCCTTCAACCCCGCGCACGCGGGGCATCGCCATATCGCTCAGGAAGCCTTGCGCCGCCTAGGGTTGGATTGGGTGTGGTGGCTGGTCTCGCCGCAGAATCCGCTAAAGCCGTTGACGGAGATGGCGTCTTTGCCCAACCGCATGGCCTCGGCGCGCAGACACGCGCAGCATCCGCGCATGGTGGTGACGGCGATTGAAAGCGATCTTGGCACTGTCTATAGCGCCGAAACGCTGCGGCGGTTAACGCTGTTGTTTCCCGGCCAGCGCTTCGTGTGGCTGATGGGGGCCGATAATCTCGGCCAAATCGCGCGTTGGCGCGCGTGGCAGAGCGTGTATGACAGAGCGGCAGTTGCGGTTTTTGCGCGCGCGCCGTATTCTAATAAAGCTCTTCTAGGTCAGGCAGCGCGGCGGTTTCGTGTGGCGCGATTGCCGGATGCGGCCTGTCGATCCCTAGCGCGGCATAAACGGCCCGCATGGATGTTTTTGCGTACCCGATTGCATCCGGCCTCGGCCACCGCGATTCGTGCGGCGGCGAAGGCTGGTGCAAGATTTTCTCAAGACTAACCGGAGGGTTCTCCTATTTCCGCCCCAATTCCTGACCCGATTCCTGACCCGATTCCTGCTCCAATTCCCGCAGCGACCGAACCCGTTTCGACTACCAGCACGCCGCTGGTCGAAAACCTCGTGGAAATCGCCAAAACCTCGCTCGACGATGGTAAGGCGGAAGGCATCGTCGTGATTCCGCTCATCGGCAAAACCAGCATTGCCGATTACATGATTATCGCCTCGGGCCGCTCCAACCGGCAGGTGGCGGCGCTCACGATGAATCTGGCCGATAAGCTGAAGGAAGGCGGCGCAAAAGGTATTGCCATTGAAGGGATGCCGCGCGCCGACTGGGTGTTGCTTGATGCCAAAGACATCATCGTTCACATCTTCCGCCCGGAAGTTCGCAGCTTCTACAATCTCGAAAAAATGTGGGGCGTGGAACTGCCCCCCGAAGTGCTGGTGGCGGGGTATTCGGTCGATAGTGACAGTTTGACCGATGCTGAAGCCGAAGAAGATTGGGATGAAGAGGCTGGCGAAAGCCCGCGCTTCTAACCCCTTCTCATGCGCGTTCATCTGCTGGCGGTGGGGCGGTGTAAGGATGCTGCCATCAAGTCTTTGGTGGCAGAGTATGGCAACCGCCTGCGCCCCGCCCTGTCGATTATCGAGGTGGAAGAGCGTAAACCGCTTCCTGCCGCCGAGCTTAAAGCCCGCGAAAGTCAGCTTCTCCTAGGCGCGCTGCCCCAGGGGGCGACCCTGGTGGCGCTGGACGAACGCGGCAAGAGCCTGTCCAGCCAAGCCTTCGCCGATCAAGTGGCGAAGTGGCGCGATAGCAGCGTCGCCGATCTCGCTTTTGCCATCGGCGGGGCCGATGGGCATGATGCCGCGCTGTTGGACCGCGCCGACTTCAAACTGAGCCTAAGCTCGCTCACCTGGCCGCATATGCTGGTGCGCGTGTTGCTCGCTGAACAAGTGTACCGCGCTCATGCGATTCTGGCCGGGCATCCATATCATCGGCAATAATAACCTACCTTTAAGATATGCTGATGATGATGTCTTCTTTTGACGTTTCTCGAGGTAAATTTTTCATTTTACAATGATATTTTTATTTTTGTTCTTTGATTTAATGTGTTCGGACTGCCCTCCCAGGTTATTTTTTTGGATTCTCTAAGAGAAAATAACGTTCTTACGATTTTATCCTCTCTAAATGGATCGCCTAAGGATTCCATTATTTGCAAAAATTTTGAAAATTCAATCGGCTCATACAAAGATATCGTATCAATCATTTTCATGGATATCATATCATCTTCAATAGTGATATTTCTTTTTTCTATATCGCGTATAATTTCTTCAAATTTTCCCGTTATCTCTTTTATTTTTTCATTTTCATCTATACCTGTTTCTTTGAGTATGTCTTTAATTTTATTTTCCAATGCAATTTCTTGATCTTTTATTTTATCTGCATTATTGTTAGGTGCCTTCCAAACATGATTTCTCATGTCTGTAACAGTCTCTCTCATCATGCTGAAAGTATCTGCGTATAGCTTGTCAAATATTTTTTCTAGTTTTTCCACGCTGGAGCGTATATTATTTGCAGATTCCACAGTCTTCTGTGTTGCTTGATCTGAAAATCTATAAAAAACTATAGATAAATATATAGCAACAATCGCAAGAACAAGGGATGCTATCGAAGAAATTAATGATATCAGATCAATTGTTTCCATTATTTTTCCCTCACAATACTCTTCAGACTTTTAACGCCACGTCTCACATCAGTCAATAATAGAGTTTTTGGCCGCAGATGTCATCTCTCATATCGCCAAATATAATAACGCCCATCAGCGATATCCTCTGGCAGCGGTAGCGGGTGCCAAGTCGGCACCTGCATGGGTTGATCTGCAACGATATACGCCCCATCGGCGAGCAGCGACGGCAGGGTCAGTTCCAAAAAACGAACCAGCGGCGCGGTCGTTTCCGCAACCCCGCTGCCGATATCGCTATGGACCAGCCGCGCGCCTGCCCCTAGGCGGGGGCGGATAGCGGGGAGCGTGTCGTGAACGTCGCCCAAGATCATCATGTCTTCTGGCGGGGCGCTTTTGGGGTTGGCCCGCATCGCGCGGTCAAACACAAAAATTGGCGCGGCGGGGAACAGTTCGCGCAAATGATCGTAGGTGCGGCCATTGCCAAGGCCGAGTTCCAGCACCGGCTCGGTCAGGGTTGGCCCGTTCACTTGGCCGGCAATGAAGTTTAGGCACGCGCGTTGCGCGACCATACGATTGATGAAGCTATCGAGACGAGACATAACCTGTTGTGACAAGCCCACCCGGTGCCGTCAAGGTTTGCTCCCTGGGGGCCGCATGATAAACTCTCCCTCCGTAAGTTTAGGAGACGTGACAGCATGAGCGACGCGACACGCTGGGACCGGGAATATCAGGAAGGCCGCTGGAGTTTTCTGCACAAGCTGCGGGAAGCACCGCGCTATGGGGCGATTGCCGCCTATCTGATGCAGGCCCCGCGCCCGTTCCGGCTGCTGGATGTTGGCTGCGGCGACGGGGTGATGATGCAATATCTGCACGCCGCGCAGCTTGCGGGCTATGTTGGTGTCGATCTATCGCAGGCGGCGCTGGATCGCTTTACGGGGCTTCCCCCTGGCGGCGTTAAGCGGTGTGCCGATTTGGCTACCTATGAGCCGGAGGGGGCGTTCGACGCGATTCTGTTCAATGAAGTGCTGTTCTACATTGATGATCCGGTTGCAGAAATAGCCCGCTACCGCAAAGCGCTCACGCCAAACGGGGTGATGGTCGTGTCGCTTTACGCCAAAGACGCGGGCGGCGCGCGGCGCATTCTCGATCAGGTGCATAGCGCTTTGACCGGGCCGGACTGGACCCTGCTCGATCATTGCCGCTTAACGACGCTGGGCAAGGGCATTACATGGCAGCTTTATTTGGCGCGGTAGGCATGAGATAGGTTAGTTTCTATACACATCCTTACGATCCCCGATCCGCACGACCAGGATACGCAAAATATCGTCTTCGATGCTGGCAATAAGGCGATAATCGCCGACACGATATTTCCAGAACGAGCCTAATTCGGCACCTTTGAGTGCGTCACCAATGCTGCGCGGGTCTTCGAGTTTGGCAACGCGCGTATAGAGAAATGACAGGATACGACGCGCGATTGGCGGGTCGAGTTTATCAAGCTCGCGTTCGGCTATTGGGTCTAAGTCAATCTTCCAGGCCATAGAGCTTCATCACGTCTTCGAGGGGGATGGTTTTAGACTTGCCCGCGCGAATATCCTTCAAGCGCTGTTCGGCTAGATAGAGGTCTTCCAGATCGTCAAGATGCTCCAGAATCGCCTCGCGGGCATAGAATTCCTTCGTCCGCCCTGTGGTTTGGGCGAGGGCCTCAAGGCGGGTTTCGACGTCGGCGGGGAGATTGATCGCAAACATGAGTCTAATCCTTCCGAAAACACCTTATGACTATAGCGCTTTCATCAGCGAAGACGAACCGCTTAATCCTTCCTCAAGAAGAGAATAGGCATAGCCGGAACCTCGCAGGCGTAGCTGCTCTATAATTGCCGCTTAACGACGCTGGGCAAGGGCATGACATAGCAGCTTTATTTGGCGCGGTAGGCATGAGATAGGTTAGTTTCTATACACATCCTTACGATCCCCGATCCGCACGACCAGGATACGCAAAATATCATCTTCGATGCTGGCAATAAGGCGATAATCGCCGACACGATTTTTCCAGAACGAGCCTAATTCGGCACCTTTGAGTGCGTCACCAATGCTGCGCGGGTCTTCGAGTTTGGTGAGTCTCTGGCGTATAAACGCAGTTATGCGCCGAGAAATCGCTTTATCGAGCTTGGAGAGATCTTTCTTTGCGGCCTCGTCGAGCCTAATCCGCCAAGCCAAGATCGCGCTCTACTTCTTCCAGGGTTAACGTCTTACTGCGACCCGCCCGATTATCCCTCAACCGCTGTTCGGCCAGATAGAGGTCTTCCAGATCGTCGAGATGCTCCAGAATGGCCTCGCGGGCATAGAATTCCTTCGTCCGCCCTGTGGTTTGGGCGAGGGCCTCAAGGCGGGTTTCGACCTCGGCGGGGAGATTGATCGCAAGCATGAGCTTAATCCTTCTGAAAACGCTCCATGACTATAGCGCTTTCATCAGCGAAGACGAACCGCTTAATCCTTCCGCACTGAGAGAATAGGCGTAGCCGGAGCGTCGCTGAATTTGCTCTAAGCCGCCCGAACGTCCGAGCTGAATTGCACGACTTCGCTGCGAAGCGCCTGAGCGCGCGTGGCAACGCTCTGGGCTTCTTGCAACATTTTGCCGGAGGCATCTCCGGTATGGTGTGCAGTTACTTGAACATCCGCAATTGAGCGCGTCACGCTATCGGTCCCATCTGCGGCGCTCGCTACCCGGTGTGCAATTTCCCGTGTTGCGTTCAACTGCGTATCAATTGAGATTGAAATTGCGTCGGTCAGTCCGCCGACTTGCTCGACCACGCCTGTAATTTCCTGAATAGCGGTGACGGCTAGGGCCGCGCTGGTTTGAATAGCTTGAATTTGATGGGTTATATCTTCTGTTGCCCGAGTTGTCTGACTGGCGAGATTCTTAACCTCGTTGGCAACGACGGCAAAGCCTTTACCTGCTTCTCCCGCGCGCGCAGCTTCGATGGTGGCGTTGAGGGCCAGAAGATTGGTTTGCTCTGCAATTCCGTGGATTAGGCGAACCACGGTCCCAATTTCTTCCGCAGCCCCCGAGAGTGCTGCAACGATGTGATTTGTTCGCTTTGCTTGCTGCGTGGCGTTGCCGATTATTGTGGCCGATGTTCGTGCTTGGTCCCCCATCTGCTGCATGGATTGCAACAAATTATCAGCGGAATGGGCTACTTGGCGCACATGTTTACCCGTTTCTTCTGATGTTTCAGCAACTGTTTGCGATGTGCGGGCCGCTTTATCTGCACTGCCTTGCACCTGTACGGCGGCCTCCCGCATACTTTCGGAGCTATTAGCAAGAGAGTTTGCAACATGGGTTAGGCGATTTTCGAGATCTTCTGCGAGAGTGTTCAATTCGCGGCGACGTTGTTCGGCGGCGTGTTTCTGGTCCTGCACGCGCTCCTGCGTAAGCGCTAGGCGCTCTAATGCGGCGCGACGGAAGCCAATCAATGCTCTGGCCAGCAGCCCTATTTCGTCCCGCCGAGCTTCGTCGGATATTTGAACAGTGAGATCTCCTTCCGCAAGCTTATTCGTTACTTTCATGATCCGCCGAATGGGCCGCGTCACGGTGCGGCTTACAGTAAGGCCCGACACTAAAGCAATCAAAGCCGCAATTCCAACTTCGATACCAATCACCCATATTTCCCTGGTAGCGATGGCCTTTTCGGTGACAGCAGCAGCAATGAGATCAGCCGAGAGAGCATCTTCTATTTTTTTCAGTTCATTGATGCGAAGGGTGGTTGCTTCGAACCAGCGTGGCGCGAAAGTAGGATCAACGGCTATGCCAGCACCAGCCTGATGAACGGTATCCCGGAAGGCAAGGATGGGAGCGAGGGTGCTGCTCTCAACGGCATCTAGCGCCGTTACAAACTCAGGCGTGGCAGAAGCGCGGAAACTTTGGAAATAAGCCTCCTGCGCCGCAGCAAGGCTAATATAGCGCCGATAGACGGGCGGCTCGAAGCGGCCTGAAGCAAACCCACCAGAACCCGTTGCCCGTTCCTGGCCAGCGCGCTCCTTGCCTTCAACAAAAGAGGCCAGCGTTGCCACACGCTTGTTGAGTTTACCGATATCAAGATTTCCCATGCCATAAATAATATCGGCTGCTCCGCGTACCATTCCCGTATAAAAATCAAAACTAGTTGGTGCTGAAAGCCGTAAAGCAGATATATCTGCGCGTTTATCGGTAAGAATATCAATTTTTTGACTCATATTATCAATTATTTTCAATAAATTAGCACTGTCAATATTTTCTGTAGATAAGTGTTTTTTAAGATTGATGACTGCCAAATCAGTAATCAGACGTTGCTTGTTCAATTCAGCATCAAATTGAGTGCCTTTGCTATTTATGAATAGTGCAGAAGAGCCGCGTTCTTTTTGAAGTTCGTGGGCGAGGGCGGTTGCAAGTCCAGCCAGTTCAGCCGCTTCAATCAGTGTTTCCCTAGATTTATACTCACCCCAGCGTGCCCATATTATGCTGCTCCCCATAACTAGAAATGCAAATACTGGAATAAGAAGCGCTGCAAAAATACGCTGAGTTAGACCTAAGTTCATGGCATAAAACTTTCGAGACACGTAGAATTGATAAAAATTGCATAGAATTTTTTATTAAGATGAAAATTAACAGAAGTCAATTAAAAATCACGTGCAATTTTCCCAGATAATTTCTCCAGCATTCACCTTCAATCATTCCCCAAGTAGAGAATAGGCATGGCCGAAACTTCGCTGGCGTCCAGCAACCAGCCGATGACTTGATCCTCTGGCCGGTCTTCGGCGAGATGGCGCAGGGTTTCACGGGCGTCGGCATCGCCGTGCATCAGCGCTTCGTAGGCGGCGCGATAGGCAAGAACCCAAGGTTCCTGCCCGCTGCCAGTCGGAAGAATCTCCCACAGGTCCATCGGTTCGCGGCGTCCGCGTAACGCCACACGCCCCACGGGACGGCAGTCGGTATCCCCCGTGAGGTCAATCACCCGTTGCCCGGCAAGAAAGCGCGTACCGAGGGCCTTGTTGGCGGTTTCGATCCGGGCGGCGGCGTTCACGGCATCGCCCGCCGCGCCGTATTTTAACCTGTCCGCCGCGCCAAAATTCCCCACCGTCACCACGCCCGCATTTAACCCCAGCCGGGTATATCCGAAGGGGATGCCTTTGCTGCGGGCCGCATCGGCAAAATCGGCGGTGGCTTTATCTATCCGTCGGGCAGCGCGCAGCGCGCAGAGCGTGTGATCGGGCAGGCTCTCCGGGGCACCGAACAGGGCGAAAACGGCATCGCCGATGAAGTCCACGACAATACCGCCTTCCTCCGCAATAATTTCGCACACGAGGCCGAGATAACGGTTCAGCAGTGGAATCACCTGTTCCGGCGGGTGAGTCTCTGAGAGCGCGGTGAAGCCGTAGATGTCGGTGAACAGCACGCTGACTTCTCGGCGCACTCCTTCCAGGCTGAGGCGGCCAGGGTCGTGAAGCAGGCGAGCCGCCACATTGGCGGGGACGAAGCGGCCAAAGAGATCGCGAATTTTCTCGCGCTCGCGCAACCCCTCCACCATGCGGTTGAAGGCGCGCGCCCCTTCATCGAACTCCCGCACTGGGCTACGTCGCAGGGCAGGGATGGCATCGAAATCCCCAGCTTCCACGGCTTCGCTGGCGCGCGCGAAATCCCGTATCGGCCGGCGGATCAAGCGGGCGAGAAGCAGGGATAGGCCGATAGAGCCAACCAGCACCAAACCCCCGGTTATCATCACCATCTGAAGACTGCCGAAGGCTTCTTCCACCACATCGTCTTTGACATAGAACCCCAGAATCCAGGGCTTATCGCCGTACCGCGTGATTTCGCGGTAGAGGAAGACGTAATCGTCCTGCCCCACCTCAATATTGAGCAGGGTCGCTTCGTGATCGAACTGACGGAGGACTATGGGAAACGTGCCGCGTGGCATAACGCCTTTCCCCCAAACTCCCGCCAATACCGGATCGCCAACCTCCTCCAACCGGGGGAGCGGGCGAGTATCCGACCCCGAAATTTCCATCACGGCAAGATTGGGGTGGGCCAACACCCAGTCGTGGTCATAGAGAATAACGGCGGTCTGTTGGTTCAGGTTGGAGCTTTGGGCCAAACTGCGGGAAACTTCCCCCACGCCCACGGCAGCTTCGATAACGCCAAGAAAGCGATCATTTTCATCAAACATGGGCACGCGCAGCGTTAGAACGGTTTGCTTCAGCACAGTGCTCCACACGGGGGGCAGCCATTCCGGCGCGCGCGACTGGGCCAGGGTTTGCAACTGCCGCCGAATGCCCTCGCCACCGGGAAGGACGGTGCGTTTCAACTCCCGCTCGCCGCGCGTGGCGCGATAGGCAACCCCGCCCGCCGTAACATAACCAATGCCAACGATTTGCGGCGTGGCCGATAAACTGCCGACTAGAAGCCTCGTTACTTGATTGCGGTCGCGCAAATCCAAGCGGCCCTCCGCAACCGCTTCGGTCATCAGCGCCAGTTGGTGACGGACGGGATCGAGAATACCATCGACGGATCGCACCACCTGGGCCAAGGCGTGCCCACCCCGTTCTGCCAGCAAGTCTAGCGTGAGGCGGCGGGTTTCCTTAGCCCCGACATAGAAGACCGTGCCGATCGCAACCGTCATCAGCCCGGTAAAGCCAAGCGCCAGCAGGCTGGTAATCGGCAACCGCCCACTAAGGGCTTGGCTGATACGACGGGCGAAGCGCTTAATTATACGGATCTGCCGCATCCCGAAGTCCATCACCGAGGAAGTTGAAGGCCAAAACGACCAGGATCACGGGCACGACCGGAAACAGCAGCCAGGGATACAGCACGACGGCATTGATATTCTGCGCCTCTGCCAACAGTACACCCCAACTGGTAATCGGGGCGCGTAAGCCTAAGCCTAAGAAACTCAAAGCCGTTTCGCCCAAAATCATCCCCGGAATTGATAAGGTGGCCGAGGCGATGATATGGCTGAGAAAATTGGGCAAAAGATGGCGACGAATGACCCGCGAGGGTTTTGCGCCCATCAATTCCGCCGCCGTGCAAAAATCTTCCTCCCGCAACGCCAGCAGCTTGGAGCGCACGGCACGGGCAAGCCCGGTCCAATCGAGCAACCCGAGGATCACGGTAATGCCGAAATAGATAACGACCGGACTCCAATCGACCGGCAGCGCCGCAGAAAGCGTCATCCATAGCGGCAGTTCCGGGAAGCTCCGCAGCATTTCGATGATGCGTTGGATGACGGAATCAACCTTACCGCCATAATAACCCGCAATCCCGCCCAGCAGCAGCCCGAGGAACAGGCTGATAGTGATGCCGATGAGACCAACCGTGAGCGAAATCCGCGCGCCGTACAGAATGCGCGACAGAATATCCCGCCCCAACCGGTCGGTGCCGAGCAGAAACAGCGTCCCCCCCTCTGCCGGGCAGACCAGATGAAAGGTGCCGGGGATCATCCCCCAAAAGCGATAGCTATCGGCAGTGCAGAAAAAGCGCAGCTTATCGACGCGCGCGGTATTGGGCGTATAGACGCGAACCAGATTGTCCATATCCAGCGAATAATCGAACCCATAGGTAAAGGGACCAACGAAGCGCCCCTCGTGGAACAGGTGAACCGCCTGGGGCGGCGCTAAAATATGCTCGATATTGCGGGTAGTGAGGCCGTAGGGGGCCAGAATTTCCGTCACCAGCGTGGTGGCGTAGGCGAAAGCCAGAAACACAAGACTGACAACGGCGAGTTTGTGCCGCCGGAACCGCCACACCATGAGTTGAAAGGGTTTCGCGCGGTAAATCCGCTCCTGCGCCGGGGTGATGCTGTCGATGGCATAGGGATCGAAAGGGTCCGGGTTCACATAATGCTGCATCACGCCCCCCCCGGCCCACCGAGGCGAATGCGCGGATCGAGCGCCGCCAAGGCAATATCGGACACCAGCACGCCAATCACGGTCAGCAGCGCCAGAAAGAACAGAAAACTCCCCGCCAAATACATATCCTGGCTTTGCAGCGCCCCTAGCAGCATCGGCCCCGTAGTGGGCAGCGACATGACGACGGAAACAATGGTCGCGCCAGAGATCATCTGCGGCAGCAGGTTGCCAATATCGGCGATGAACGGGTTGAGGGCCATTCGCAGCGGATATTTCAGCAGTACCCGGCGCGGCGATAAGCCTTTGGCCCGCGCGGTGGTTACGTAAGGCTTGTGCAACTCATCCAGTAAATTCGCCCGCAATCGCCGGATCATCCCCGCCGTTCCGGCAAGGCCGATCACCAGGGTTGGCACGATAAGATGCTGGATGACCGATAGCAATTTCCCGCCCGACCAAGGCTGCCCCAGGTACATTGGGTCCATCAGCCCACCAATCGAAATTCCGAACCAGCGGTTGCTGAGATAGAGCAGCACGAGGGCCAGCAGAAAATTCGGCGTGGCGATACCCAGAAAGCCGATAATCGTCAGCACATGATCGCCCACGCTATAGCGGCGCACGGCAGAATAAACGCCAATGGGGAAGGCGACGACCCACGTAAACAAAATAGTGCTGAACGATAGAATGATCGACAGCAGCAACCGCTCGCCAACCACCTCGCTCACGGGCAGTTGATACTCGAACGACCAACCGAAATCGCCTTGGAGCATCCCCCAGAGCCACACCAGATATTGCTCCCACAGGGGTTTATCCAACCCATATTGGTCGCGTAGAAACTGGATTTTCGCCGGGTCCACGGCCTCGCCCTGGCTTTGTAACTCGGCGATATAGGTGGTCAGATAATCACCCGGCGGCAGTTGAATGAGAATGAAGGTAATGAGGCTGATAACCAGCAGCGTCGGGATCATCACCAGCAGGCGGCGGATAAGATAATTCAGCATGTGTGTTTCACCGCTGCCCGTTCTGGAACCAGAAGCGATCTGGACGATAGAGACCGAGATGACCGCCCGGCTCCCAATTATACATGCCGTGCGCGGGCAGATTATGCAGATTTTTCCGCCCGTAGACCGGCTGCGGTACGTCTGAAATTAGCCCGATGATGAACTGTTGATCGGCGTGAAACGCCAGAATGGCGTGCCAAGCGGCCTGTCGCGCCGCCTCGGTCGCGCCAGTGCGCCAAGCATCATAAAGGCGCATCACGGCAAGCCCTTCCTCCATATCAATCGGCTTTCCGGCCTTGCCCGACGATTCGTAGAAATTGCCCCACTGCGACCAGGAACCGTGCAACTGCTGCGTTGGTGCCCATTCGGCGGGCGAGTGATCGGCGTGGGCTAGCCCGTTTTCGGCCCCCGACGCGATGCTCATGACCGTTTCCCCAGCATAGAGACGGTTGCGAAACACGTCGGCCTGAAAGTTTTTGGTGAGGGCTTTGATGCCAATTTCGGCCCAAGCATCCCGCACCAACTGCATCACATCGGCCTGATCGGGGCTTTCGCCTCCCGATTCGACGACAATAATCAGCGGGCGACCGTCCGGGAGGGTCCGTAAGCCGGTCTCGGGGTCGCGCTTTAGTCCAAGTGCGTCCAGCAGAAGATTGGCCTGTTCCGGGGCAAAATACGCCCACGTCATCCGAATGGCCTCGTTATAAAGCGGGCTTGTGCGCTGTACGTTGTTATTGCCTTCCTGCGCCAGCCCGAAATAAACCACCTGATTGATCTCGCGCCGATTGATCCCGAGCGAAAGCGCCCGGCGGAAGCGCACATCGCGCATTAGCTTGCGCCAAACGGGGTCTGCCACGGTCAGGTTTGGGAACAGCGCCAGATGCGCGCCGCGCCCGGTGCGCCACAAATGCACATTCGCCCCGCGCTCCTTCGCGGCACCACGCAGGAAGCTGTAATCGGAGAAGCCCAAGTAGCGCGCCTGCAAATCGGCTTCCCCTGCGCCAACTTTTGCCGGAATCAGCTTCGGTTCTGCCACCTGCATCAACACGCGGTCGATATAGGGAAGCTGTTGGCCGCGCGCGTCGATGCGGTGATAATAGGGATTGCGGATAAAGGTAAACTGTTCGGCGGGCGGTTTGGTTTTCAATACCCACGGGTCGAGTGTCGGCAAGTCCGGGTTGTCGTTACGATATTGGTTATCGAGCCGATTATGCAGCGCGGCCCAATTCCGCACTTTTGCTTTGGCAATAGCGGCTTTCAGGGCTTCTGGGTCGGCATAGCGCGTGTGGAACTGCCTCAGATACTGGGCAGGGCGGTACAGAAACAACGGCGCGGCCCCAGCAAGCTCGTGCAGAAACTTCGGGTTGGCGGCGGCCCACGCATAACGCACCGTCAGCGCATCGGGAAAACTCACCTCCGGCGGCTTGCCGTCAACCAACAGCGATGGCGGCGGCCCTGTTGGCGAAAGCTCTTTCGTGTTGATGACATCGTCCCAGAAGTACCGAAAATCCTCGGACGTAAAGGGGCTACCGTCAGACCAGCGGTGGCCAGGGCGAAGGCGGAAGGTGAAAATTCGGTCTTCCACCACCTCCAACCCGGCCAGAATATCCGGCACGAGGTGATAGGTTTCGTCGTACCCGACAAGCCGCGCATTGCCGAACACCACCATCTGCCGCACGTCGCGCGCCGACCCGCCAATCCAGCGCCAATCCCCGCCCGGTTGCCCCATCTCGGTGCCGGGCGGGAAGAGGGCAAGGCTTGGCTCCGTCGGCAGCCGCGCCGTTATCGGCGGTAACTTCCCAGCGGCAACCTCGACGGCGAAGAACGGCGTTTCGACTGGCTCCACGGCGAGGGCGGGGAGCGAGGCGAGGAGAGCGAGACCTAAAAGCAGACGTTGCATCATCATCCCCCTCACGCCGCCGCGCGCACGAGATGACCGGGGGCCACTTCGATCAAGCCGGGGCGAGTATTCCCGTCGATGCGGTAGGGGGCGGGCCAAGCGGCGGGGTTGGAGGCTCTGCCTTCCATCAGCTTCGCAAAATCGAGCGGATGGGCGAGGTCTGGCACGGGCACTGCCGCAAGCAGCGCTTGGGTGTAGGGGTGCTGCGGGTCACTGAAGAGTTGCGCGCGTTCGGCAAACTCTACGATCCGCCCGGCGCACATAACCGCCACACGATCCGCCAGATAATCAACCACCGCGAGATTATGGCTGATGAAGAGATAGGTGAGACCCAACTCCTGCTTCAGCTCTTTCAGCAGGTTAAGGATTTGCGCTTGAATGGAGACATCGAGCGCCGAGACGGGTTCGTCGCAAATAATGAAATCCGGGTGCAGGGCGAGGGCGCGGGCAATGCCGATGCGCTGGCGCTGCCCGCCGGAGAAACTATGCGGGTAACGGTGGCGATGGGTAGGGTTAAGCCCGACCAGCCCCAAGAGTTCATCGACGCGCGCGCGCTGTTCCTCCGCTGTGCCGATGCGGTGGATCATCAGCGGTTCGGCGATCAAATCCGCCACGGTCATGCGCGGGTTGAGCGAGCCGAACGGGTCTTGAAAAATGAACTGGGCCTTCCGGCGAAAGATCATCCGGTCGGTTTTGGTCAGATGGTTTACATCGAACGGGCGAGCATCGTCGTAGAACGTGATTTTGCCCGCATCCGGCGTCATCGCACCTAGAATGAGGCGGGAGAGCGTGGTTTTGCCGCAGCCGCTTTCCCCCACCAGCCCCAGGCATTCGCCGCGTTTAACCGTGAACGACACGTCATCGACCGCCACATGGGGTTTCGATTTGGTGAAGCCGAACAGGCCGCCGCGCGCGGTGAAACTTTTCGAGACGTGCTCGACGGTCAGAATCGGCATATCGGCGGCCACAGGGGCCGGTTTGCGCGCGAGGCTTGGGGCTATGGCACGGGGATAGTCCCGAATTGGCTTGAGCGGAATGGTCCTGTCGCGCCCCGGCTTTGGCGTTGCCGCGAGAAGTGCGCGCAAATAGGGGTGGCCGGGGGCAGAGAACAGCTCTGCCGTAGGGCCGCTTTCCATGATTTTGCCGTGGTACATCACCACGGTTTCCGTGGCGATATTGGCAACGACGCCGAGATCGTGGGTTATCATCAGCACAGCCATCCCCAGGTCTTGCTGAAGATCGGCCAGGAGTTTCAAGATTTGCGCCTGCAAGGTCACGTCGAGCGCTGTCGTCGGCTCGTCGGCAATCAACAGGGCGGGGCGGCAGATAAGGGCCATAGCGATCATCGCGCGCTGGCGCAGGCCCCCCGAAAGCTCGAAGGTATAAGCGCTCATTGCCGAGGTCGGGTCTTTGAAGCCGACGAGGCGCAGCATCTCGCGAACGAGGTTTGCCCCCGTCGCCTGATCGACCGTGCGATGCAGGTGCAGCGCTTCGAGAATTTGATTGCCGATCGTGTGCAGGGGCGACAGCGCGGTCATCGGCTCTTGAAAAATAATCGCCACATCGCGCCCGCGCACTGCGCGAAAGGCGGGGCTATCCTTATCGAGCGCGGCCAGATCACGGGTTTGGCCGGCATGGTTCAGCAGGATTTGCCCGCCGCTAATCTGCGCCGTTTTGGGCAGAATCCCCAAAATAGCCTGGGCCAATACCGATTTCCCCGATCCCGATTCGCCGACTAAGGCTACGGTGGACCCTGGCATCACATCGAAACTCACGCTCTTCACCGCCTCCACCGGCCCGCCCGGCAAAGCGAAGGTAACGGCGACATCGCGCAAGCTGAGAAGGGGAGAGGCGACAGGCGGCGGTTTCAGCATCCGAAGGGCATTCCCGAAAAGGGTACGCACTAGCTTACCCCAACCCCCGGCGGCTGGCGAGAGGGCGAAACAAAACTGCCCTACTTATGATTTTGACAGCGCTCCCCCAGCGGCACTGCGCTATAACAAAGGCTAATTTACCTGCTGCGATGTCTTCATGGAAAAAACCCTCTTTCGTTTTATCTGCCGTTATAGTTTGAAACAGCAAATTGCGATTGTTGTTTGGACGCTTTTATCTTTTCCGTTCCTGTACTATTCGCTTGATTTACCGAGAATGATCGTTAATGAATCGATTCAAGGTAAGACTTGGCCGTTGAAGATATTGGGGTTTGAGTTTGAACAACTCGAACACCTTATTGCACTATCGTGTAGTTATTTAGCTTTGGTTCTCATCAATGGGGCATTCAAATACTTTTTGAATGTCTATAAGGGCCGTGTTGGTGAGCGAATGAACCGCCGCTTGCGCTTTGCTTTGTATGAGCGAATTTTGCGTTTCCCCAATAGCCATTTTCGCAAAACCCCGCCGGGTCAATTGGTGCCAATGATTACGGCAGAAGTAGAACCCTTGGGTGGTTTTATTGGCGATAGCTTTGCCGTACCGGCGTTTCAAGGCGGCACGCTGCTGGTTATTCTCACCTTCATGTGCTTGCAAGACCCTATTTTGGGCATTGCAGCGGTGGCGCTGTATCCGCTGCAAATTCTGGTAATTCCCCGCTTACAACGCAAAGTAAACACGCTCAACAAGCAGCGCATTCAACTCGTGCGCGGCCTGTCGGACGAAATTACTGAAACGGCAGCCTCGTTACGTGAAATCCAAACTAATGGCACCAATCGCTTCCATCTCGCCATTTTTGCGAAGATGATGGATATAAATTATTGGATTCGATACGATATTTTTAAGTGGAAATTCTTTATAAAATTTCTCAATAATTTCATCGCTCAATTAACGCCATTTTTCTTTTATTCGATTGGCGGCTATCTAGTTATTCAAGGAAGCCTGTCGTTGGGCGCGCTCTTAGCTGTTGTGGCAGCGTATAAGGATTTGAATGCTCCGTGGCGGGAACTGCTGGACTATTATCAATCCTTAGAAGACTCCCGAATAAAATACCAACAGGTCGTCGATCAGTTCGATCCGATGGGGATGATTTCGCCTGATCGCGTCCCGGCGGACGCCGTTCCCGCCCCCTTGGCCGATGCGGCGCTTGAGATTGCGGTGACGAACGCCACGGTCACCGATGACGGTGGTGCAAAGCGGCTCGATGCGGTTTCGATCGCCTTTGCACCGGGCGAACGGGTGGCGTTATTGGGGCAGGATAGCGGCGGCAAACACGAGTTGTTGCAGCTTCTGGCCGGGCTTGCCGTGCCGGAAACCGGGCGCGTGTTGCTGGGCGATACCGCGCCGCTGGCGATGAGTATGGCCGATTTGGGGCGGCGCATCGGCTATGTCGGGGCTGAAACGGTCATGCGGTCGGGCAGCCTCTATGATAATTTGATTTACGGCCTGCAATGGGTACCCACGTTGGCCGAACCTGCCGAGCCAAGAGAAAGTGTGCGCCGCAAAGAAGCCGCGCGCACGGGGAACTCTACCGATCCCGCCGAGGCCGATTGGGTTGATTACAGTGGGTTCGGGCCAGAAGGGGCAGTTGCCTTCAAAGCCCGGCTATACAAAGTATTAGAAATGACCGGGTTGCTGGTTGATGTGCGGGAGTTGGGATTGCAAGGGCATGTTGATCCGCTTGCACGGCCCGATATTGTCTCGCTAATCCTCAAAACGCGCCAAGCAATCCGGCCCTTCTTATCGGCGCCGGGGGTGGCCGCCTACATCGAGCCGTTCGCGGTGGAGCGGTTCAACACGCAATCAACTTTGGCCGAAAATCTGCTATTCGGCACCCCCATCGGCCCAACTTTTCAGGGCGATGCCTTGGCGCGGCATCCGGTCATTCGGGCAGTGTTGCGGGCTGAAGGGATTGAAGACGCGCTGGTCACGGCAGGCCGCGCAACGGCGAGAACGCTGTCGGAAATCTTCCGCGATCTGCCACTCTCCCACGAGTTTTATGGCCGCTTTAGTTTTGTCGATGCCGAAGAGCTAGTGGATCTGGAGCAGGTAGAGGGGCGAATTCGCCGCGATGGCGTGATGACGCCTGCCGACCGGACCCGTTTCCTGACGCTTATTTTGCGCCTCATTCCAGCCCGGCACCGTTTGGATACAGTGGATGAGGCTTTGATGGCCGGGATTGTGACAGCCCGCACGCGCCTTATCCAAGAGTTGCCAGAAGCGTTGCGGAGCGCGGTGGAGTTCTTTGACGAAACTCGGTTCAGCCCCGCTAACTCGCTGCTCGATAATATCCTCTTCGGGCGTCTTGCCCCCGGTCAGAATGCTGCCAATAGCCGTATGCGCCAGTTGATGCGGACGGAGTTGGAGCGGCTCGATCTTTTAACGATCTTGGGGAACTTGGCGGTGGAGGTTGGGTTGCAAACCCCGGTAGGGGTTGGCGGATCGCGGCTCAGTCCAGCGATGCGCCAGCGGGTTGCTATCGCGCGGGCTTTGCTCAAGCAGCCGCCCGTGCTGGTGCTCGATGATCCGGCGGGGCTGCTGGATCAAACCTCGCAAACCCATTTAATCGAGGCGATCTTGGCCGAACCGGGCCGCAGTGTGATGTGGGTGTTGCAGCGCCCGGCCTTGGCGAAAGCCTTCGCGCGGGTGCTGGTGTTGGACCAAGGACGTATTGTCGCCGATGGTCCGTTTAATGCAGTCGTGACGAAAGACGAAGTTCTCCCCCGCGCCGAGACGGCTGACTGATCTGTAACAAACCCTCCTTAAACTTATCCCTCTTGTCGCTGGGCCAGCGGGAGGGTTAGCTTAGATCCGAGATAACGCCACGGGAGATGAACAGGATGGGCTTGCAGCAGGAAGTGCAAACCTTGCGCTTAGTGCCCATGTTCTCGCATCTCGATCCGGCGCGGCTGAAGCTCATTAGCTTCGCCTCGGAGCGGGTTCATATTATGCAGGGCGAAGAGTTCATCCGCGAGGGCGAGCAGGGGGAGGATGCATTCGTGCTGCTCTCGGGCCGGGCGGAGGTAACGCTGGAGGGCGGCGAAACTCAGGTAAAGCTGGGGGAAGTTGAGCAAAATCAGATTGTCGGTATGATTGCGCTCTTGGCCCACGGGCGGCGCACGGCAACCGTGCGCGCCCTGGAGCCGATGGAGTGCCTGCGCTTACCGAAAGATGTTTTTCATCAAATGGTGCGCGATCTGCCCGATTTTGCCCTTGCCGTCATGCGCGATTTATCCGATGCCCTGGAACGGCAAACAGCACACTTCCGTGAAGTTCTGGGCGATCAGGCGGCGGATCGTGATGCTCAATAGTAAGATGAAACAACCGCAAGCTGGTTATGAGCGGTGGATAGGGAACGACGTGTCAGGAGTCAGAATGACTGAAGGTCGCGGTCAGCTTAGGTCCACCTGGGCCACGGCCAACGGTAGCGCCTTTGGGAACAGGGTGACGGAGTAGGGCGATGGCTCCTGAGTTCAGCGTGCAATCCCGCGCGGCCCTGCAACGGCGGCACCCTCAGCGTGCGGGCGCTCCAACCCGTCTATTGATTTATAGTCATGATTCGTTCGGGCTGGGGCATTTGCGCCGCTGTCGGTCGATTGCTCAAAATCTGGTCCACACCTACCCCGATCTTGAGGTGCTGATTCTCTCCGGCCTGCCGATCATCGCGTCTTATGATTTCGACGAACGGGTGCGCTACCGCCTCGTGCCGGGTATCATCAAGCTCTCCAACGGCGACTATAAGGCGCTGGAGGCCGCCGATATTCGGGAGGCGATTGAAGCACGCTCCCAGATGATTTTGGAAACGGCGCAAGATTTCCAACCCGATCTATTTTTAATCGACAAAGAGCCTTTGGGCATTCGCGGCGAAGTGACCGAAACTCTGAAATATCTTAAGGAGTGCGGCGTGCCCGTCGTGTTGGGCGTGCGCGATGTGATGGATGATCCGGTGGCGTTTGCGGCGGAGTGGGAGCGCAAGCTGGCGGTTCCGGCGCTCGAAGAGTATTTCAGCGAAATTTGGGTTTATGGGCTAGAGCGGATTTATCGGCCCTTGCAGGGCCTGCCGTTGCCCCCCGCCGTCGAACAGCGCATCGTGTACACAAGCTATCTGTGGCGCGAGGAGGAGTTAACCGAAACCACGGCGCCCTTGCCGGTGGAGCCACCGTTTCTGTTGGTCACGCCCGGTGGCGGCGGTGATGGTGAGGGTCTGGTCGATTGGGTGCTGTCGGCTTACGAGCGCGCGCCGGAGTTGATGCGGGCGCTCATCGTTTGCGGGCCGTTTATGCACGCCGAATCGCGCCAGCAGATCGAAGCGCGCGCCGCCCGCCTGCCCCATGTGGAGGTACTGACCTTCGAGCCGGAGATGCAGCGCCTCATGATGGCGGCCAGCGCGGTGGTGGCGATGGGCGGCTATAACACGTTCTGCGAAATTCTCTCCTTCGATAAACCGAGCCTGATCGTGCCGCGCACCCGCCCACGCTTGGAGCAGTTTATCCGGGCGCGCGAGGCCGAACGCCAGGGGCTGCTGACCATGCTGGCCCATGACGCCGATGATCCTGACCCGCAGGCGATGATCGACGCGCTGAAGGCGCTGCCAGACCAGCCGCACCCATCCTCGGTGGTGATCCCCGGTTTGCTCGATGGGCATCAGGCGATTGCCCACCGCTTCGCGCGCCTCACGGGCCTTGCGCTCGAACCCTCCGCCCGCGTCGCCCGCGCTTAAGACCGTCGGTGTTTCAGTCGGTTCTAACGGTGGTCCTCAAGGGTTATCCGCGCCTCTCCGAAACCTTCATCGCGCAGGAGCTTTGGGGGTTGGAGCAGCGCGGCTTTAAGCTGCATCTGATTTCCTTGCGGCACCCGACGGATAAAAAGCGCCACCCGATCCACGACCAAATCCACGCGCCCGTAACCTATCTGCCGGAATATCTGTATCAGGAACCTATGCGGGTTTTCCGGGGTTGGTGGCGCGCGCGGCGGTTGCGGGGGTATCGGGCGGCCTTGTGGCAGTGGCTGCACGACTGGCGGCGCGACCCAACCCCCAACCGGGGGCGGCGCTGGGGGCAGGCGCTGGTGCTCGCCGCCGAATTACCCGCCGATCGTGCCTTGATCTACACCCATTTTATGCACACGCCCGGCTCGGTGGCGCGCTATGCCGGGTTGATGCGCGGCACGCCCTTTGCCCTCTCGGCCCACGCCAAAGATATTTGGACGATCCCTGATTGGGAGAAGCGCGAAAAACTGGCCGATGCCGCCTGGACCGTTACCTGCACAGGGGCTAATGCCGAACATCTCAAGGCGCTGGCCGCCGATCCGTCGCGGGTAGAGCTTGTTTATCACGGGCTTGATTTAGGCCGCTTCCCGCCGCCCGAACCGCGTACGTCGGTGCGGGATGGGGCCGATTCTGCTCATCCCGTGCAGTTTCTGTCGGTCGGGCGGCTGGTGGCGAAGAAAGGCTATGCTGATCTGCTGCACGCGCTCGCGGGGCTGCCTGAAGGGCTACACTGGCGCTTAATCCACATTGGCGGCGGCGACAGGGCGGGGTTGACCGCTCTCGCCGAGCGCCTCGGTCTCGCCGGGCGGATCGACTGGCGCGGCGCGCAGGCGCAAACCGACATACTCGCGGCTTATCGCAATGCCGACCTGTTCGTGCTCGCCTCTCGTATTGCCGCCGACGGTGATCGCGACGGGTTGCCGAACGTGCTGATGGAGGCGCAAAGCCAGGGCATTGCGTGTATCGCAACGGCAGTATCCGCTATTCCTGAACTTATCCGCGACGGGGAAACCGGCCTGCTGGTCCCGCCCGAAGATCGCCCAGCGCTCACGGCAGCGCTGGCGCGTTTGGCGACGAACCCGGCCTT
>JAAFIC010000040.1:28196-29025 GCA_013298565.1 Alphaproteobacteria bacterium
CTTGCGCGACCGGCTGGGCGTGGCGGGGCAAGCGCGGGTGCGGGCCGATTTCGGCACCGCGCCGGGGTTAGATCAGTTGGTACGGCGGATTACGCCCTATTGTCCGCCTTCCTGATGAAAGCCTGCCGCATCGCTTTTTATGCGCCGATGAAAGCGCCGGATCATCCCGTACCCTCGGGGGATCGGCGCATCGGGCGGCTGCTGATGGACGCGCTGGCGATGATCCCCGGTGTGACCGTCGATCTCGCCTGTCATCTCCGCAGCCGTGATGCGACCGGGCAGAAAACGGCGCGGCTTCAGGCTCTGGGGGCGCGCTGTGCCGAAGCGCTATTGCGGCGCTATCGCGCATATCCCGAGACCAAGCCGGACCTGTGGTTTACCTATCACCTCTATTATAAAGCCCCGGATTGGATTGGCCCGCAAGTCGCCTCGGCCTTGGGGATTCCCTATGGGGTGGCGGAAGCCTCGCTGTCCTCAAAACGACAGCAGGGGGCGTTTGCGCCTGCGAGCGCGGCGGTTGAGCGGGCGTTAAAGCGCGCGGCAGTGAGCCTAAGCCTCAATCCGGTCGATGCCGAAACCCTCGCCCGCGTGGTACCAGGGCTGCGGCAAGAACCGCTCGCACCGTTCCTCGATCTCACCCCCTACCGGGCAGCGGCAGACGGGCGCGCGGCGGCGCGTCTCGATCTTGCTGCGCGCTACGCGCTTCCGTTGGAAACGCCTTGGCTGCTTGCGGTTGGCATGATGCGCGCGGGCGATAAGGCCGCGTCCTTCCGTCTGCTGGCCGAAGCGCTGCTGCCGCTGCAAGACCAACCGTGGTCGCTGCTGCTGG
>JAAFIC010000041.1 GCA_013298565.1 Alphaproteobacteria bacterium
CGCGTAGCTGGGGCCGATACCAACCCCTATCTCGCTATCGCCGCCTCACTCGCCGCAGGCTATCTCGGCATGATAGAAGAGTTGGAGCCGAGCGACCCGGTGGACGGCAGCGCCTATGATATGGCCCATACCCTCCCCCGCCATTTGTTCGATGCGATGCAGAAGCTCAACCGCTCCCGCCCACTGCGGCAGGTTTTGGGCGAACGCTTCGTTGCCGCCCTGATGGCGGTGAAGCAGCACGAGTATGACGCTTATCAGCGCGTCATCTCCTCCTGGGAGCGGGAGTTTTTGCTGCTGAATGTGTAGGGCTACGTTGACTTCAAAAGCGTCTGCCGTAAGGTGAGATTCGTTACGACAAAAGGCCGAAGAGCCGGATATTTCAAGGAGATGACAGGGATGCACACGGTTAAACTTTGGGCAAGCACCACCGCCTTGTGTCTTGGTCTCGTGGGGGCCGCTTTCGCCCCGGCGGCTCTGGCGCAGAAGAAGGTTGTCAACGTCTATAACTGGTCGGATTACATTGATCCGAAAGTGCTGGAAGCGTTCACCAAGGAAACCGGCGTAAAGGTCAATTACGACGTTTACGATAGCCAGGAAGTTCTGGAAGCGAAGCTGACCGCTGGCAAGTCTGGCTATGACGTTGTCGGCCCGACAGCCCAACCGTTCCTCGCCCGTCAGGTTGCGGCGGGCCTGTATCAACCGCTCGACAAGAGCAAGCTGAAGAACCTTGGCAACCTCGATCCCGAAATTCTGAAGGCGATGGAAAAGGCCGATCCGAACAATGCCCACGCTATTCCCTGGATGTGGGGCACTAATGGTATCGGTTATAACGTCGGCAAAGTGAAAACTATTGCCGCCGACGCGCCCGTCTACAGCATGAAAATGATCTTGGACCCGGACACTGTGGCGAAGTTCAAAGCCTGCGGCGTGATGGTGCTGGATGCGCCAACCGATGTGTTCCCCACCGTGCTGCAATACTTGGGCCTGCCACCCGACAGTAAATCGCTTGCCGATCTCGATAAGGCCACCGATGCGCTGCTGAAGGTGCGCCCGTTCATCCGCAAGTTCCACTCGTCGGAATATATCAACGGTCTTGCGAATGGTGATATTTGCGTCGCCTTCGGTTATTCGGGCGATATTATTCAGGCTTCTACCCGCGCGGCAGAATCTAAGCGCGGCGTGACGGTGAACTACTCGATTCCTTCTGAAGGCGCGCAACTTTGGGTCGATACGCTGGCAATTCCCAAAAGCGCCCCGAACCCCGATCTCGCCCACGCCATTCTCGATCATCTGATGAAACCGAGCGTTGTTGCCGCAAGTTCGGACCTGACGGGCTATGCCAACGGCAATAAGGCTTCGACGACGCTGGTATCGGATGCCGTCCGCACGAACCCCGGCATCTACCCGCCGGCAGAAGTGCGCGCCCGTCTGTTCACCATCACGCCTGCGGATAAAGAGTTCGAGCGCGCCCGCACCCGTGCCTGGACGCGCGTAAAAACGGGCCGTTAGTCGCAGCCTTTCAAGAAAGACTCCCAAGGGCGCGCTGGTTTCGGTAAGAGACTAGTGCGCCCTTTCCCTTGAAAAGACCCCGCCGTGTTGGAGGCTTTACCCGGTATGCCTAACCCTTCCTCCGCTACCGCCTCCCCCCGCTCGCTCGGCGGGGTATCGGGCCAGCGCGTGCAGCCTTGGCGCGATCCCTCGGCCAAGCCGATGATCCAGATTCAGGAGGTCCGTAAGACCTTCGGCGATTTTGTTGCGGTTGATGGGGTGAGCGTTGATATTTTTCCCGGCGAGTTGTTCGCGCTGCTCGGCGGCTCCGGCTGCGGCAAGACGACGCTGCTGCGGATGCTGGCGGGCTTCGAGACGCCCACGGAAGGCCGCATTCTGATCGACGGGCAAGATATGGCCACTGTGCCGCCCTACGCGCGCCCGGTGAATATGATGTTCCAATCCTACGCGCTGTTTCCGCACATGAGCGTGGAGCAGAATGTAGGGTTTGGGCTGCGGATGGATGGGGTCTCGAAGGCCGAGATTGCAACGCGCGTGGCAGAACAGCTCGATTTAGTACAGATGGGCAGCTTCGCCAAGCGCAGGCCCCACCAGCTTTCCGGCGGGCAGCGTCAGCGCGTGGCCCTGGCTCGCAGTCTCATTAAGCGCCCGAAAGTGCTGCTCCTTGATGAGCCTTTGGGCGCGCTCGACAAAAAACTACGCGAGCAAACCCAGCTTGAGTTGCTCAATATCCAAAGTAAGGTTGGCATTACCTTCGTGATCGTTACCCACGATCAAGAAGAAGCGATGACCCTGGCCGACCGTATTTCGGTGATGGACAGGGGCCGCATTCAGCAGTTGGGCACGCCTGCCGAGATTTACGAGTTTCCTCAGAACCGCTTTGTCGCCAACTTCATCGGCTCGGTGAACCTGTTCGAGGCGACGCTGGCGGTGGATGAGCCGGATCGGGCAGAGTTGGATTGCCCGGATTTCGGCGGGCGCATTCACGTCGGCCACGGCGTTACGGGCACTGTGGGCATGGTGTTTTCCGTGGCGGTGCGCCCGGAGAAAATCCGCATGAGCCGCAAGCCGCTGGCCGATTTGCCAAACCAGATGCAAGGCATTATTAAACAGATCGTCTATTTGGGCGATATTTCCATCTATTTCATTGCCGTTGGTGGCGGCAAACAAGTGCGCGTGACGCAACCGAACCTCGACCGCTGGGCCGAAGGCGAGTTTACTTGGGAAGATCGCGTGCACATCGGCTGGGCTGCCGATGGCGGCGTGGTTCTGGCGCAATAATGACACCGCCAGGCTTCCTGCGGCGCTTCATGGGCCGCCCCACGGTTATCGCCATTCCTTACGGCTGGCTGGGGTTATTCTTTCTGGTGCCGTTCTTGATTGTGCTGACAATCAGCCTTTCGACCGCAGACACTAGCCTCACGCCGCCCTTCACCCCGCTGATCGATTGGGTCGATCATAAGGCCCTGCAAGTGGTGCTGAACCTTGGGAACTATATGTTTCTGTTCAGCGACGATCTTTATGTGGTGGCCTACCTTAACTCGTTAAAAACCGCTGCTATCAGCACCTTTTTCTGCCTGCTCATCGGTTATCCGATGGCATATGCCATGGCCAGGGCCGATAAGGGCATTCGCCCGATTTTGCTGATGATGGTGATTTTGCCGTTCTGGACCAGCTTCCTCATCCGCATTTATGCCTGGATGGGTATTCTCAACAATAACGGTTTATTGAACAATCTGCTGCTATGGTTGGGGGTAATCTCTGAGCCGCTTCCGCTGATGAACACCCCTACGGCGGTCTATATCGGTATTGTTTACACGTACTTACCGTTCATGATTTTGCCGCTCTACTCGACCTTGGAGAAAATGGATCTGTCCTTGCTGGAAGCCGCTGCCGATTTGGGCTGCCGCCCCTTGCGGGCCTTCTGGCTGATTACGCTGCCGCTGTCGTTGCCGGGGATGATTGCAGGCTCCATGCTGGTCTTCATTCCGGTGGTTGGGGAGTTTGTGGTGCCGGAACTGTTGGGTGGGCCGGAAACTTTGATGATTGGCAATGTGCTGTGGGCGGAATTCTTTAGTAACCGCGATTGGCCGCTGGCCTCGGCGGTGGCCGTTGCCATGCTGTTATTGCTGGTCGCGCCGATCATGCTACTGCAACGCAGCCAGGGCGGTAGCCCGCACGCTCGCGGAGGCCACTAAGATGAACCGCCGCCCCGTCGCGCTTTTCACCTTCCTTGGCTTAGGCTATGCTTTTTTGTACGGCCCCATTCTGTCGGTGATCTTCTACTCGTTTAACGAGAATCGGCTGGTAACAGTCTGGTCCGGCTTTTCGACCAAATGGTATGGCGAATTGTTCCGTAACGAACGGATGATCGAGGCCGCCATCACGTCGCTCAAGATCGCCGCGATGAGCGCCACCGGGGCCGTTGTTCTGGGAACGCTCGCGGGTTATTGCCTCGCGCGGATGCCGAGCTTCTGGGGCCGCACGTTGTTCGCAGGATTGGTTTCGGCCCCGCTGGTGATGCCGGAAGTGATTACGGGCCTCGCCTCCCTTCTCCTGTTCGTGGGGCTGGAACAGATGATCGGCTGGCCTGATGGGCGCGGCGTCGATACCATCACCATTGCTCATATTACCTTCACGCTGTCCTTTGTCGCCGTCATCGTGCAGGCGCGGCTGAAGGATATGGATCAATCCATCGAAGAGGCCGCGATGGATTTGGGGGCGCGGCCCTGGCAGGTGTTCTACCTTATTACTTTGCCGCTTATCCTGCCCGCGCTCGTGTCCGGCTGGCTGCTGGCTTTCACGATTAGCCTTGATGATCTCGTCATCACCAGTTTCGTCTCCGGGCCAGGTTCAACTACGCTGCCGATGATGATTTTCTCGAAAGTCCGCCTCGGCGTCAGCCCGGAAATCAATGCGCTGGCCACGCTCATTGTGGGGATCGTTACGACAGGTATTCTCATTTCCGGTATGCTGCTGCTGCGACAGAACCGGGAAAAAGAACGCTCGGCACGAGAGGCGGCGGGGGGATGATGCGCCCTTGGTTTAGCACAATGGTGGGGTTAGTTGTTACGCTCGCACTGCCCGTCTTTGCCGCCGATTCGGGGCCGATGCAGGGGCCATTGGATGTTTTAGCGCGGCGGGTATTGGTCGCAAAGCCTGTGGGTCTTTACGCCTGCGCCGCGATTCCAGAGACCGTGCGGGAGGCCGACGGCGTTGATTTCTTCACCGATGCCAGCCAAAGCATTGTGGATGTGGACGCCCAAAACCGCCACCGCGCTGCCGTGAAGCCCGTTGAAGATTATGCGCGCGGGGTGCAGGCCATCGCGCTTTCCTACCTTAAGTTCGCCCCCGCTGACCTTAGCATTGCCGATTGCGCGCTGGACTGGCTGAACGCTTGGGCGAGAGATGAGGGGCTGATGGATGATCCCTCCACCCTTGCCGCAGACCGTCAGCAAGAAGCAGTGATCGCCGGCCTCGCCCAAGCCGCGCTGATCGTGCTGACCGAACCGCGCCTGCCGCCCGCAAAAGTGCGGCCCGTGCAAGAGTGGTTTCAGAAGCTCGGCATGGTAACGAAAGACCGCTGGAGCCAGCCGGACGCTCTGAAAATCGGCGAGGAATCGCGCGCCTGGGCCTATACCGCAACCTTGCTCGCGGGGATTGTTGCACAGGATCGCGGCCTTACCACCTGGGCCACTGTTGGCCTGAAACAGTTCCTAACCCGGATCGACGCGCAAGGCTTTATTCGGGGGCTAGAGCCGCGCGAACGCCGCCTGCGCCACGCCCATATGATTGCGCTCAGTGCGCTGGTTCTGGCCGCAGAAACTCTTGGCCGTAATGGGCACGATCTTTATGCCGCCGAGGGCGGAGCTGTGCGCCGCTTGGCCGATCTGGTGACGCGCGGCTATCAAGACGGCACGCCCTTCGTGCAAAAAGCGCGCGGCATCGCGCAATCCTGGCCGCCGAAGTTTCAGCCCTATATGGCCGCATGGATGGAGCCATATTATGCGCGCTTCCGCGATCCGCGCTTGGTGCCGTTTCTTGTCGTGAATCGGCATATTTCCTGGATTCAAATGGGCGGGGATCTCACCACTCTCTACGGCATAAAACCGCTGCCCCAGTAAGGACCAATAATGAGCGACTTCCCAACGCCTGCCGCTGCCGGGTTCCATATGCCCGCCGAATGGGCCGCGCACGAACGCTGCTTCATGGCTTTTCCCTGCCGCACCGAACTTTGGGGCGCAGGCTTGGCCGACGCGCGCACCGCTTATGCCGCCGTCGCCCATGCTGTCGGCGAGTTCGAGCCGGTCGTGATGCTGGTTCGCCCGGAAGATAAAGCCGCAGCCGCAAAACTGCTCTCGCGCGACGTTGAGTTGTGGGATATGCCTCTGAACGATAGTTGGGCGCGGGACTTCTGCCCAACTTTCCTGGCCGATGGCACGGGCGCGGTGGCAGGCATCTCCTGGCAGTTCAACTGCTGGGGCGAGAATTTTCCAGATTATGCCGACGACGCCAAAGTGGCGGGCCGGGTGCTGGAGCGCCTCGGCGCGCGCCGCTTCCAAGCCCCCTTCGTGCTGGAAGGCGGTGCCATTCATGTGGACGGCGAAGGCACAGTTCTGACCACCGAAGAATGCCTGTTGCACCCCAACCGCAATCCGACTCTCAGCCGCGACGCGATCGAAGCGAACCTAAAAGCCTGGCTCGGTGTCGAGACCGTGCTATGGCTCGGGCGCGGCTATGAGGGCGATGATACCAACGGCCATATCGACGAAATCGCCTGTTTCGCGGCCCCCGGCGTAGTGCTGGCGACCGAGTGCCGCGATAAGGACGATGCCAACTTCACCGTGTTCGGGGAAAACTTCCGCCGCTTGACCGAGATGCAAGACGCCCAAGGCCGCCGCCTCAGCGTCATGCCGTTGCCGCAACCCCGTCGGCGCGAGTTGAACGGGCTGCGGCTTACGCTTTCCTACACGAATTTCTTTATCGCCAATGGCGGCATTGTCATGTCCGGCTTCGATGATCCTGCCGACGATTACGCGCGGGGCGTGCTGCAAGAAGCCTTCCCCACGCACAAGATTTTGCAACGCCCGGCCCTACCCATCACGGCGGGCGGCGGCGGTATTCACTGTATAACCCAACAACAGCCGCGCGGAGAGCTTGCCCGATGACTGAAGATGTTCTAACTGTCGCTGCTGTGCAAATGTCCTGCGGCGGCTCTCCCGAAGAGAATGTCGGCAAGGCCACTGAAATGGTGAAGCAGGCCGCCAGTATGGGCGCGCGGCTTATTCTGCTGCCCGAGCTGTTTGAAGGCCCCTATTGGTGCAAGGACCAAGACCCGGCTTATTTCGATTGGGCGCGGCCCGTGCTCGATAATCCCGTGCTCATTCACTTCATGGAGTTGGCACAAGAGTTAGGCGTAGTGCTGCCCATCAGCTTTTTTGAAGAAGCTGGCAAAGCCTATTTCAACTCACTGCTGATGATTGATGGCGATGGCAGCCCGCAGGGGCTTTACCGCAAGTCCCATATTCCCGATGGGCCGGGCTATCAGGAAAAATTCTACTTCTCCCCCGGCGATACCGGCTTTCAAGTGTGGGAAACCGATGCCGCAGCGGTGGGAGTTGGCATTTGTTGGGACCAATGGTTCCCTGAAGCCGCGCGTGTGATGGCACTGAAGGGGGCGGAAATTCTGCTCTATCCCACCGCCATCGGCTCGGAGCCGCCCCCCGCGCCGCCGCACGATAGCGCAGGGCACTGGCGGCGGGTGATGCAGGGCCATGCGGGCGCGAACATCGTTCCCGTCATCGCCTCCAACCGCGTCGGGCGCGAAGTGGGCGCGAGTAGCGAAATCACTTTCTACGGCACCTCCTTCATCGCGGATGAAACCGGGGCAATTGTGGCGGAGATGGACCGGGAAGCCGAAGGCGTGATTACCGCCACCTTCGATCTCGACGCAATCCGCCGCCGTCGCCAAGGCTGGGGCCTGTTCCGCGACCGCCGCCCGGAACTCTATAAGGCAATCCTCGGCTACGATGGGGACGAAGGCTGAACGGGGTGACTTGCAAAAGCCCCCACCGAACCGCTAAGGTCGCCGCCTAAAGCAAATCCCCAGCAGACGGTTACGTCTGCGACGACGTATTTGCTGAAAAAATAAAAGATTAGAGCGATTGGAGTGAGCCTTGGCGAACGAAAAATCGCTCTAAAGCACGATAAAGGATCTCCCATGACCGATGTTGGAGGCGTTGCCGCCGATCAACTCCGTTCTTACATCGAGCGAATTGAACGGCTCGAAGAAGAAAAAGCGGGTATCGCCGCCGATATTAAAGACGTTTTCGCGGAAGCCAAAGGCAATGGCTTCGACATAAAAACCATGCGCCAGATCATTCGCTTGCGGAAACTTGAAGAAATTGATCGCCAAGAGCAAGAAACATTGCTGGATTTGTATAAGCGCGCGTTGGGAATGATCGAAAGCGGCGGTTTGGACGACGAATAAACGCTAGCCACCGCTAAAAAGAGAGGGCGTCCGCCCGCATTTGGCGTTAGAGTCATTTTTATTTTTCTGTTCGGACGAAGGTGAATTTGTGCCACCCGCACTCCGTCGCACGCTTGATTTTCTGGCCCTGCCGGGCGCCGCCCTGCTGGCAGCTTTGTTGTTCCAAGAAGCCGCTGACCCGGAGTGGGGTAATATGTTCGCGGCCCTACCCTGGCTTGTCTGCTTGGCTGGGGGGGCGCTTGCGTGGCGCTTTCGTATTGGCAATATGGTCATGGTCTTCGTCGCGCTTGCGGCGATCCACACCGTTTTGGAACAGACTGGCCGGCAGACCTACACTGCCGACACGTTGCGGCTTGGCGCGGCTTGGTATTGGCCGATCATGATAGCGTATTTAGCCGCTATGCCAGAGCGGGGGCTATTCAATCGGCCCGGCTTAGAGCGCGTTGCTTTTGTCGTTTTTCCTGCCCTCATGATTCTTGCTATAGCTAAACCTGGGACGGAAACCTTCTGGCTGCTGCGCGCGGTGGTGGTTGATACCAATGCTACGCGGTTGCACCTGCCCGATGCGGCACTCTTGTTGACGCTAATTGCCGCAGGCTGCTTGCTCTGGCAGTTCCATCGCCGCAGAACGCCGATCGAAACCGGGCTACTCGCGGTATTGCTGCTCGGGGTGATTGGAATTGCCGTGGGCGACAGCCGAGTGTACCGCGCCATCTACTTTAGCACAGCAGGCGCGGCCTTGATCGTGGCGCTGATCCAGAACTCCTACCGCGTCGCTTTTCATGATGAGCTAACGGGGCTTCCCGGTCGCCGCGCGCTCAAAAGCCTGTTGAACACGGTGGGCGACCGCTATGTGATCGCCATGCTCGATGTCGATCACTTCAAGAAATTCAACGATACTTATGGCCATGATGTTGGCGACCAAGTGTTATGCCGCGTGGGCCGGGTCATTGCCAATGTCACGGGCGGCGGTCAATATTTTCGCTATGGCGGGGAAGAGTTCACGGTGATCTTCCCCAACCGTAGCCTGCGCGAAGCCTTGCCGCATTTGGATGCCGTCTGCTCGGCGATGGCGGCAACACCCTTCACTGTCCGCAGCAAAGATCGTCCCGAGGTGAGGCCGGATGGAACGATGCCGATCACCGACCCCAGTAAAGCGGCAGGAACGCAGGTAACGGTAACGATTTCCATCGGTGCAGCCGAAAAATCGCTCCGCTATCCCGATTGGGAAGCCGTGATGAAAGCCGCCGATCAAGCGCTGTATAAGGCCAAGCAAGCCGGGCGTAACCGCGTAATGGCGGATGGGTCGTGAGCGCGCGCGAACGGATCATGCCCTAGTCTTTTCTGATGACGCCCTGCCTGGGGAGTGTTCTCGGCGGCATCTTTATGGCATCCTTCCCGCTGGGCGGCTTCCATTGGAAGCTATAAGACCCTCCCGCTGCGGGTTTTCCAGAAACCTTCTAAGCGGGCAATCCTTAAGGGACGGAGTGCATAGTATGGCGGATACGAGCTTGGACGGACCTGAGCGGCCTGATTTTTCACCGGGCCGCAATATCGCTCTCAAAATGCCCCCGCGCGACTTTTTGCAGGCGGTGGCTTTTTATCGCGATATTTTAGGGTTTGAACAACTCTCGGTCGATGAAACCAGCGTTACCTTCAAGTTCGGCTCCATGCGCCTGTGGATCGACCGGGTGCCGAGCCTCAGCCAAGCGGAAACTTGGCTGGAAGTCCGCACATCCGATGCCGAAGCGGCCAGCGACTGGCTAGAAGCCCAAGGAGTTGACCGCTGCGATGCTATCGAGCCGCTGCCGGAAGATTTTCCCGGCTATTGGATTGCCGCCCCCGGCGGAATTGTTCATCTCATCCACGAACGCAAACCTGAAAAAGAGGCTTAGAGCATCGTGCGTCAACTATGACTCACGATGCTCTCGCTTTCTTTTAGCCCTCGCCGCCCGGTGCGTTTGACGCGCCAAGCGCATCGCCGGGCGCATCCGCGCCCTTGGCCGCCGCCTCACCCGACACGCTTGGCGTGTCAAACACGCCTGATGCGGCTTATAGAGCCGCGCCAGAGTTAAGGCGCGCGGCTCTAGCTCGGTCCGCCTTCGGATTTTTGGACTGCTGCCGTCGCAAAAGAAGAGGGGCCAACGTCGAGAATAACGCGGTTGCGCCCCCCGCGTTTTGCCGCATAGAGCGCGTCGTCGGCCCGCTTCAGCAGTTGTTCCAGCGTGTCGGGCACAAAGCCGCTATCGACCCGCAAATCTGCCACGCCGATACTGACCGTCACCGCGACATCACGGCCATCGGGCAGATGAAACGGCGTTTCGGCAATTAGATCGCGAATAAGGTCCAGTGCCTTCAGCGCCCCCTCAATCTCCGTTTCCGGCAACAAAATAGCGAATTCCTCGCCGCCCAACCGGCCAATCAAATCCTCCCGCCGCAATCGCGCGCGGACCCGCCTCACCAACTCTTGCAGCACCGCATCGCCGCCAGCGTGGCCGAACTGATCGTTCACCCGTTTGAAGTGATCGAGATCCAGCATCGCCAGCGCCAAGGGCCGCCGGTGTCGCAAGGCCCGACCAATCTCAACCCCGGCCCGATCTAGGCAATAGCGACGATTGGCGATGCCGGTCAGCACATCGTTATTGGCGAGGTCGCGCAATTGCGCTTCGCGTTGAAGCATCGCGGTAATCGTGGCTTCGCGGCGCACTATCTGCCGCAATCCAAGCCCCGCCCCGCCGAGCACGAGTAGGCTTAGAACCAGCCCACCCCCTAGCAGCGGCCCGCTCACTTCCCGCGCCATCGCCTCAATCCGCTCATCGGAGACCAACACCAGCACGACCAGCGGATATGCGCTAAGACGGCGGTAAGCACCCAGGCGCGCCACACCATCGAGGGGGTTCAGCACTTGATACGTTCCGGTGTTCGGGCGTGCGGGATCCAGGAAGGGCGTATCTTGCAGGGGTGTTTCAAACACGGTCAGCGGTAAATTGGTTTCGTTTACGTCCGGGCTGCTCACGCGGGCGCGCACCCAACCATCAAGGCCAATGAGAGCAACCAGCCCATCGGGCGGCAAAGCGACGGTTTTTAAGAACTGCGTGAAATAGCTATGCTCGACCGATAACACGAGCACACCCTGAAAAACTCCGGCCTGATTCACGATCTTCCGACTGAACTGAACCGATAACACATTCGAGACCCGCCCGACGAGGCTTCGGCTGATGTACAGGCCATCGTCCGGTGCGGTGAGATGATAGCGAAAATGCAGCCGATCCCGCAAATCGACCGGCCCCACGCTACGCCGCCCACTCGTGTAAGCCAGAAACCCCGCCGCATCAATGATTGACACCTGAAAGACGGGGAAAATCGCCTGTGGTACGTCGCCATCATTGAGAAAACGGTCAAAGTTAACGGGATCACGGATATAGGCGCGTCGCAGTGCAAGGCTGGTCCGGTCAATATCGGTAAGCGCGGGCAGAAGATGCTGTTCCGTTACACCCGCCAGCGTGGTTACGAACGCTTCAGTTGCCCGCAGGTTGGAGGCGCTGTTGGCGCGCAACGCCAGATCGACGGCGCCCCACACAGCAGTCAACAGGGTAAGGCAGGCTGCCGTGTACAGCAGTATCAGCGGATATAGCCTAGCCCGAGGCACCATCGCATCTCTACCCTTCTCCCCTCCAGCATCGAAAGCTGCTCAAGGGGCGCGATCCGAAATGTTCCTAACACCTGATAGTATCGAATCAAGATTAATGCTCTCTTAGGATCGCGACGCCTTTAGCAGGATTACAAGCCCCCAAAGCAAAGCAAGTCCCGCCAGCCACCAACCCTGCCATAGCCCGAAACTCGCTAACAGCGGCACACTTGCCCCCGCAACAGCCGACGTTGCGGTGGCGCGATCAAGGGGAGAGCACTGAAAGAGCGGGCGAATTAGCCCGATGAGGAACAGGGGTAAAAAAAATGCGCCCGCAAACCCAAGTTCGAGCCAAAGCTGAAGCGCGCCATTATGGGGATGCAGCGGCAGCAGCGGCACAGTGTCGCGCCCCAAACTTGCCCGCGCGCAGCCTGGAACCGCCGCTTCCGGCGCAACGGCACCCAACCGCCGCGCCGCATCCAGCCCCCAGCCGGTCCAGGGGCGTTGGTCGATCAGCCCATCGGCATAGGCCCAGATTAGTAAACGGTGCGCGGCAGACGGCTTTCCGGCCCATAAAGCGCAGTCTTCTGCCGGGGTTAAAGCGACGGGGAGCGCCCCCGGCAGCAGCACCGCTAGGCTGATTAGACCGCCCAGCAGAAGCGGCCCGAAGCGCCACACCCCAATAAGCGCAGCGACGCCCGCAATCGGCAGAATGAGCTTCGCCGCAAGATTAGCCGATAGAAGCGCCAGAAGAATGGCGGGGAGAACCAGCGCAGCCCGCTGCCACAGCGGCAGGCGCGCGGCCAGCAGCAGGGGAATGACCACGAGTGCGGCCAACACGGCGCTGCGGCCATACGTGACGGCATCGACAGGCTGCCCGCGCAGCCAGCCGGTGAGCGCCCCACCCGTTTTAAGATCGACCACCGCGAGCGCCGCCCCTGCCGCAAGGCCGAGGCAAGCCGCCCGCCCGCGCCTGACTGCCGTCTCGCGCGGCAGCGCCAACAAAATCGCACCTAGGGCCAAGGCTTCGGCCAACTCGAGCGCCAACCGCGCCGCGCGCCCCACCGCCGGCCCCGGCCATTCCGCCCACGGGCTTAACAGCAGGGCGAGCAGCGGCAGCAGCAAAACGAGCGCGCCGACGCGCACCCGTCGCCATGCCCCCAGCCGCACGAACGCCTTTCCGGCCCAAGCTTCCGCGACCGCAATCAGAAGGAATAGCCCAAGAACAATCGGCAGTGCCTGGGGAAACAGCAGGCCGAGGGCCGCGAGCGTGGCAAGCCCGGCTTGCTTTGTCGGCTCAGACAGCGAGACCCTCACGCCACCAGGGCCTTTTCAACGATCTCGGTCACGTCTTTCGACAGGCCGGGCCGTTGGCGGATCCGGTCGAGCGCCCCCCGCATCAGCGCTTGTCGGGCGGGATCGAACTTCTTCCACGGCCCCAGCGGGGCAACCAAACGGGCGGCGAGCTTGCCGTTGAAGCTATCGGTTGCCATGACCTGTTCGGCGAGAAAAGCGTAGCCGGACCCATCTGCCGCGTGGAACTGCGCCCGATTGCCCGCCGTGAACGCCCCCACCAGCGCCCGCACTTTATTCGGGTTCTTCGCGTCATAATCGGGATGCGCCAGCAGGGCCTGCACTTGCGCCAGCGTATCGGTGCGGCGGGAGAGCGCCTGCACGGTAAACCATTTATCTAGCACCAGGGCGTCCTCGGCAAAATCGGCGTGGAAGGCTTCCAAAATCGCCAAACGGTCCGGCAACTCGCTATCGGCAACCGTGGTGAGCGCTGCCAGTCGATCGGTCATATTCCCTGGTGCGCGCGCTTGCGCTGCCGCCACTGCTAAGGCCGTGGCATCGCCGCCAGCACTGAGTAGGTCGAGCGCGATGTTCCGCAGCGCCCGGCGCCCGGCGGCTTCTGCTGTCGGCTGATAGGGGCCAGCATCGGCGAGACTGTCGGCAGTTTGGCGTAATTCGGCAGCAAAGCGTTCGCCGATTGCGGCCCGCAGCCCATTCCGGGCGGCGTGCAAGCGGTCTGGGAACACAAGGCTCACGAGTTCCGCCAAATAGGCTTCCCCCGGTAGCGCTAGGCACAGCGCGGCAAAGGCCGGATCGGTTGCCGGATCGGCACCCTTGCCCGTGAAAGGCGCAAGCGTGGCCGCGACCAGGGCCGCCACCGTTTCCGGCAAATCGGGGTGCGGGGTTTGAGTTGCAGAATCGGCTTCGGCCAACAGGTGCCGCACCAATACGGTTTGCCCCGCCTCCCAACGCGCGAACGGGTCGGAGTCATGAGTTGCCAGCGTTGCCAACTCTGCATCGGTCCAATCGCGCTCCAGCTTCACGGGGGCAGAGAAACCCCGCAGGAGCGAGGGGATTGGCACCCCCGCCACATTGATAAAGCTAAAGCTCTGCCGAACCTCGCTAAGATGCAGCACCCGCGTGCCGCCTTTCGCCTCGGCCTCCCCGGTAAGCTGGGTCGGAAGCGCTTCGCCCGCAGCCGTCAGCAGCCCCATCGCAACCGGAATGAGGAGCGGCGCTTTCATCGGCTGCCCCGGCGTGGGTGGGCAGGCTTGGGTAAGGGTAAGCGTGTAGGTTTTCGTTACGAAATCATAATGATCTGACACCCGCACCACCGGCGTGCCTGCTTGGGCGTACCAGCGCCCGAACTGGGTAAGATCGGTGCTATTCGCATCCGCCATCGCCGCGCGGAAATCGTCGCAGGTGACGGCCTGGCCATCATGGCGCGCAAAATACAGGTCCATCCCACGCCGGAAGCCCTCGGCCCCCACGAGCGTATGGTACATCCGCACCACTTCCGCGCCTTTATTATAGACCGTCGCGGTATAGAAGTTGTTGATTTCAAAATAGGAATCAGGTCGTACCGGATGAGCCGTCGGCCCGGCATCTTCGGGGAATTGGCTGGCGCGCAAACCGCGCACCTGGGTAATCCGTTGCACCGCTGCCGAACCCATATCCGCCGAAAACTGCTGATCGCGGAACACCGTCAGCCCTTCTTTCAAGGAAAGCTGAAACCAGTCGCGGCAGGTTACGCGGTTGCCAGTCCAATTATGGAAATATTCGTGAGCAATAACGGCTTCAATGCCGTGATAGTCTAAATCAGTCGCAGTGTGTGCGTCGGCGAGCACGTATTTGGTATTGAAAACATTCAGCCCCTTATTCTCCATCGCCCCCATATTAAAGTCGCTCACGGCGACGATCATGTAGATGTCGAGATCATATTCGAGGCCGTAAGCCTGCTCGTCCCAGGCCATCGCGTGCTTCAAAGAGGCCATCGCGTGCCCCGTTTTGGCAGCATCAGCCCCGCGCGTCCAGATTTCGAGATCGACCACGCGGCCACTGCGGGTCGTAAAGCTATCGGCGCTTTTCACCAAATTTCCGGCGACCACGGCAAATAGATAGGCGGGTTTGGGAAACGGGTCGTGCCATACGGCGAAATGCTGCCTGCCCTCTATCGTTCCGCAATCAATACGATTTCCGTTCGCAAGGAGTACAGGATAAGCCACCGCATCGGCAATCAAGCGCACGGTATAGACCGACAGAAGATCGGGCCGATCCAGCCAATAGGTAATCTTGCGGAACCCCTCCGCCTCGCACTGAGTGCAGAGCATATCGCCGGACGCATACAGCCCTTCCAACTCCAAATTCGCGCTGGGATCAAGGCTGACGACACTCACCAGTTCGCCGCTTTCGGGCGGGTTCAGCAGGTCCAATCCCTCCGCCGTTAGGCGATAATCCTGGCCTTCGATCAGATCAACGCCATCCAGATGCAGGCTTTCCAGTGTTAGGGCGCGCCCGTGCAGGGCGAGAACTTCCCCTGACCGATACACCGTCGCATCGCGCTCTAGCTGAATCCGGGCTTCCACGCGGGTTTTTTGGCGGTCGAGCCACAAGGTTAGGGCGACAGTCGGCAAGCGATACAGCGGCGGGCGATAGTCCGCCAGCCGGATTGGCGTGGGAGTG
This sequence comes from Alphaproteobacteria bacterium, assembly GCA_013298565.1. Lineage (GTDB taxonomy): Bacteria > Pseudomonadota > Alphaproteobacteria > Elsterales > Elsteraceae > Elstera. The sequence goes on from JAAFIC010000041.1 coordinate 15,603, forward strand.
GACGCGGGCGGGGGCGCAGATGAATCGGGCACAATCAAATCCTTTAGAGCAAATCCCGAGCAAACGAGTTCGTTTGCGACGACGCATTTGTGTTAAAACAAAGCGTAGAGCAAAAAAACTCTCGGCAAGACCATTCCAGAGCCGGGGCCAACCTGCAATCGGCGCGATGATGGTGGGGCTTTTTTCCCTCGCGTTCGGGGTAGCAGCAGCGGTATTATCCAATTTATGCAATTCCCAAAACCAGACCGTACCGCTGGCCTTATCGCCTCCCGCGAGGCCGCCGAAACTTTAGCGCTCCAAGCTCTTGCCTGGATCGCTGCGGAACCGGAACGATTATCGGGCCTGATGGCAACCACCGGTCTCTGGCCGGACGAAGTGCGCGCCCGCGCCACCGAGCCAGCGTTTCTAGGCGGGGTGCTGGATTTTCTGTTGGGCGACGAGGCGCAGCTTCTGGCTTTTTGTTGCGAAACGGGCGTTGCACCGGAATCGCCTGCACGTCTCCGGGCCGCTTTGCCCGGCGGGACCGCCGAGAGTCTCTAATCATTCGCCCACGAACGCAGTATTCGTATGCCCGTGCAGTTTAAGCGGGGACGCGGCGCGGGGGTGTTGCTTGTGCCACTGCCGCCAAAGTCGCAGGGTGCCAACCTTATTACGGCTCTTTAAGGAACCTTCTGAATGCGCCGCATCTCTGTTGCCTTAACTCTCGCGCTTGGCCTCAGCGCCCCCTTGGCCGCTGCGGCTGACCCCATCCGTATTGGCGAGATCAACAGCTACACCGCCCTTGCCGCTTTCACTCAGCCCTATAAAAAGGGCATCGAGCTTGCGCTGGAGGAAATCAACCGCGCGGGCGGGGTTCTCGGACGGCCCTTGGAAGTCGTGTTTCGCGATGACGGCTTTAAGCCCGCCGATGCCGCCCGTCACGCAGAAGAGTTGGTGACAGCGGAGAAAGTCGATCTGCTAGCCGGAACCTTTTCGTCCAGCACGGGGCTTGCCGTGGCCGACTATGCCAACCGGCAGAAAATTCTGTTCGTGGCGTCCGAGCCTTTGTCGGACGCGCTGGTGTGGGAAAAAGGTTCGCGCTACGTGTTCCGTCTGCGCGCCTCCACCGCCATGCAGGCCGAAATGTTGGCGGCGGAAGCGGCCACGCTGCCCGCAACCCGCTGGGCCACGGTTGCCCCGAACTATGAATATGGCACGGCGTTCGTTGCGGCCTTCAAACAAGCCTTATCTGCCAAGCGCCCGGACGTAACTTGGGTGGGCGAACAGTGGCCCGCGCAAGGCAAGCTCGATGCTGGGGCCACGGTCGAGGGCCTCGAATCCGCCAAGCCGCAAGCTATCTTCAACGCAACCTTCGGCGCGGATTTGGCGCGGTTCGTGAAAGAAGGCAATAGCCGCGATTTGTTTAAGGGCCGGGCCGTGGTGAGCGCGCTGACCGGCGAGCCGGAATACCTTGATCCGTTGAAAGACGAAACCCCGGAAGGCTGGATCGTAACCGGCTACCCCTGGTCGCAAATCAATACGGAAGCGCATCGAATTTTCCGCACGGCCTACGAAGGCAAGTTTAAGGAAACTCCGCGCTTAGGCTCAGTCGTCGGCTACACCACCATCTACACGATTGCCGCCGCGCTCAAGAAAGCCGGATCGACCGATACGGAAAAGCTAATCGCCGCCTACCGTGGCCTGACGTTCGATAGCCCCTTCGGCCCAGCCAAGTTCCGCGCGGGCGACCATCAATCGACCCTCGGGGCCTTCGTCGGCAAAACCACGCAAAAGGACGGGCGCGGTGTTATGGTAGAGTGGCGTTATATTGATGGGGCCAGCGTACTTCCCAGTGAAGACGAAGGCCGCAATCGCCGCCCTGCCGAGGCCAGAAACTAAACTCTCAATGATTGATACTCTGCAAACCCTGCTGTTTGTGCTGCTGAACGGGTTCGTCAGCGGCGGGGTTTTATTTCTTATCGCCTCGGGGTTGACGCTGATTTTCGGGGTTAGCCGCGTGGTGAACTTTGCCCACGGCAGTCTTGCCATGGTGGGGGCATTTCTAACCTACACCCTGCTTGCCTACCTGCCTTATCCCCTGGCGATTTTGGCGGCTGTCCTCAGCGTTGCCCTCTTGGGGGCCGGGATCGAGCGTAGCCTGATCCGCCCGCTCTACCGCGCGCCGGAGTTGCTGCAACTGCTCGCCACCTTCGCGCTGGTGCTTATTATCCAAGACGCCGCGCTAGCGATTTGGGGACCGGAAGATTTGCTAGGGCCGCGCTGGCCTAGCCTGTCAGGCTCGGTAACGCTGCTGGAGCGGCGCTACCCGGTCTATAATCTCTTTTTGATTGTCGCTGCCGCCGGGGTGGCCATAGGGCTGCACTGGCTCATGGGGCGCACGCGCTTCGGCATTCTCATTCGCGCCGCAACCCTTGATGCCCCAATGCTGGCGGCGTTGGGCGTGCGGGAAGATCGGCTTCGCACGGCAGTTTTCGCTCTCGGGGCCGGGCTTGCGGGCCTCGGCGGGGCCTTACTGTTGCCGCGCGATGCCGCTCACTTGGGCCTCGATCTTACCTTGGTCGTCGATGCCTTCGTCGTCGTGGTCGTCGGCGGGCTTGGCAGTGTCGGCGGGGCGTTTCGGGCGGCCTTGCTGATTGGCCTCGTGCAGTCGGCGGCGCTGGTGATTTGGCCGAAATCGAGCTTGGTGCTGCCGTTCCTCATTATGGCGCTCACGCTATGGCTGCGCCCGCAAGGTTTGGGCGGCAAACCCCCGCCGCCACCGGGGCCGCCGCCGCTGGCCGAACGCGCGCCGCCGCTACGGCCTTGGTCGGTCCGGCAGAAGCAGGCGCTTGCCCTTGCCGGGATCGCGCTCGCAACTGCGCCGCTGTGGCTCTCTCTTCTGCCCGGCTCCCCTCGTGCCTATGGGCTGCTGCTGCTGACCGAATTTCTCTGCCTTGGGCTGTTCGCTGTGTCGTTGCATTGGTTGATCGGCGTCGGTGGATTGGTGACGTTCGGGCAAGCGGCGTTCTTCGGGCTTGGTGCCTATGCTTTAGCGCTGGTGGTGCCTTCTGCGCGGGCGGGAATGCCGGAAGAAATGGCGCTGGCGTTGGGGTTGCTGAATGCAGTGCTGATCGGCGGTTTGGGCGGGCTTGGCGTCGGCGCGCTCTCGTTACGGCTGTCGGGCGTGTCGCTGGCAATGGTCAGCCTCGCGGTCGCCCAAGGGCTGTGGTCGCTGGCGATCCAGGCGAAGGGGCTTACCGGCGGGGACGATGGGCTGCTCGGCCTCAGCCCGAAAGGGTTTTTTGCCGATAGAGCCGCCTTCTTCCTGCTGGTCCTCGTTCTGTCCGTGAGTATTGCCGTCTTCGTGCGCCGTCTTAGCTTTGCGCCGACGGGGGCTTTTCTGCGGGCCTTGCGCGATCATCCGGGGCGGGCTGCCGCCTCGGGCCTGTCGCTGACGGGCATAAAACTGCGCGCTTTTGCGCTCTCCGGCGCGATTGCGGGGCTGGCAGGGGGGCTGACGGTGCTGACGCGCGGCAGTGCCTTTCCGCAACTGGCGAGCCTCGGTCAGTCGGTCGATGGGCTAGTGATGCTGGTCTTAGGCGGGCAGTTTTCGGTGATTGGGGCTTTTGGCGGCGCGGCACTTTTCCACGCGCTACACAGCGAGTTGATCCGGTCCACGCCCTATTGGCGCGCGATTTTGGGGCTGGCGCTGTTGGCGCTGATTTTCGCCCGGCTGGGTTTTCGCGCGAGGAGGCCCGCATGGTTTGGGCGCTAGAGGCAGAGCGGATTACCGCCTCCTATGGCGACCGGATTATTCTGCACCCGCTCACCTTGCGCCTCGCCGCGCACGAACGGGTGGCGGTGATTGGGCCGAACGGGGCAGGGAAATCTACCCTCTTTGCGCGGCTGTGTGGGCAAGTGCCGATTGCAGGGGGGGACTTGCAGTATTTCGGCGAGTCTGTGGCCGATCTTTCCCCGAATCTGCTGGCCCGGCTCGGGGTGGGCCGCAGTTTTCAGGTGCCCGCGCTGTTCGATTCGATGCGCGTGCGCGAAGCCGTGACCGTCGCCGCCCGCGCGGCCCGCCGGGGGGCTGATCCCGAGGCGCTGCTGGCGCAGGTTGCGCTTGCTGACCGTGCCGAAGTTCCCGCGCAGGTGCTGGACCACGGCGACCGCAAGCGCCTCGATCTCGCCCTCGCTTTGGCCGTATCCCCGCGCCTGCTGCTGCTGGACGAGCCGACGGCAGGCATGGCGACAGCAGAACGCGCGGCGCTCTATCGACTAATCTCGCGCCTTGCCGCAGGCGGTATTGCCGTGCTGTTTACCGAGCATGATATGGACGCGGTGTTCGCCCATGCCGACCGTATCGCCGTGCTCCACCAGGGCCGCTTGATTGCCCAAGGTGCCCCCGAGGCCATCCGCGCCAACCCGGAAGTGCAGGCCGCTTATCTGGGAGTAACCGATGCTGACCGTTGACGGCCTCACCCTCGGGTACGGCGGCCAGCCGGTGCTGGCAGACGTTTCCTTCACTCTGGCCGAAGGCGAAGCCCTGGCGCTGCTGGGGCGCAACGGCGCGGGCAAATCGACGCTGATGAAAGCCCTCATTGGGTTTATTCCGCTTGCAACCGGGCGCATTCTGTGGTGCGAAAATGATATTTCGCGCTGGCCCCCGTTTCGGCGGGCGCGGGCGGGTATCGGCTATGTGCCGGAAGAGCGACGCATTTTTGCCGATCTGACAGTGGCGGAAAACCTTGCCACCGGCCTTCGCACTCCCGACCCGGAATCGCCGCTGCCGCCGTGGGATATTGCCCGTATCCTCTCGCTGTTTCCGGCGCTCACGGCCTTGCTAAACCAGCGCGGCGGGGCGATTAGTGGCGGGGAAGCCCAGATGTTGGCAATATCTCGCTGCCTACTGGGGCAACCCCGATTGCTGCTGCTAGACGAACCCGCCGAGGGCCTCGCGCCGATGATCGTGCACGATATGATCGAGGCGATCAACCTGATGCGCGCGGCGGGGCTAACGCTGCTGCTGTCGGAACAAATGCTCCCCGTCGCCCACGCCTGCGCCCCGCGCGCGCTGGTGTTGGGCGGCGGTAGGGTTCAGGCGGCGGGGGCGATGGAGGCGGTTCTGGAGGATCGCGCTTTGATAGAGACTTGGTTGGGAGTGTGAGAAACTACCGCGCAAGAACCATTTCGAGGGTCTCAATATCAGCATTGATAAGCCCCATCTTCCTGCTCACATCCGACAAAGCTGCGCCCCCTCGGGACGCACCGCAGCATCTAGAATAGCACACATTTATGCTTCAGGGCTGGCGAGTACACTGCACCGAGCGGACATTAAAGGTAGGGCACGCTTCGTGGTATAGGTTGTGCGGTATGGAAAAATAAATAACAAAAATATCTACAAATTGATTGCGCCCCCATCTACACAAGCATAATATTATATATTACAATTTTTTCTGTATACTAATGGGTGCCGATATGGGGTTCGTGAAGGGCGAGTGGATGGACGCGCAAGGCCTTGGTTATTCGGCACCGGATACATTTGTCTGCGATAATTGTGTTAGCGACTCATTCCTCAAGGAACTTGTCCGCCGAGAGGCCAGCGCTCACACTTGTAATTATTGTAATCGTCATTGCTCGACAAATATCGCTGCCTCGTCTGAAGTGATTATGATGGCGATATACGAAACTGTTAATACTTACTTTGCCGAACCTGCGACTTCTGGTGTACCGTATGATAACAATTTTATGATTGAGCCAATAGGTATCGACGATGTGCTCGGAGAACTCGGACTCGATGGACATCAAGATTTTTTGAACGCCGTGATTAAAGCTGAAATAAACGGCAATAGCTTCGTTCGGGCTTCTAACGGTTATTGGGCAGGGAGTCATCCTCATGAAGTTCTCGCATCGGGATGGAGTCTTTTTTGCGATGTGATAAAGCACGAAACGCGCTTTCACTTTGCAAACAAACCGCGTTCAGGCGTTTCGTCGCCCTTCGAAATCGATGTGGCAGATGTGTTGCCTGCTATTGCTGAGTGGCTGCGCCCGCAAATTCAGGTTCTTGAGGTTGGGACAAAAGTGTATCGCGCGCGAGTGCGCGCCCGCGATGCACTCTGGCTTCCATCACCGGATCAGATGGGGCCACCACCTAAAGAACAAGCGTCTGCGGGTCGGATGAATCCAGCGGGCATTCCGTACCTCTACACGGCATTCGATAAAACCACCGCAAAATGCGAAGCCCCTGCCAAAAAATCCGCAGAAGATACAGTTTATGTTGCTGTTTTTGAAATAAATAGACCATTATTGATCATGAATTTTACCACTCTACCATCGGTAATTTCTATATTCGACGTTGAGAATAAACGGACTCGTGAGCAGGCTTTAATTGTTAGAGATTTTGTTCAGGCCATTAGCATTCCAACTAAAAAGGATGGGCGTGAGCATATTGATTATTTGCCCTCTCAAGTTGTCTGTGAATACTTGGCACAGATTTTCGCCGTTGAGGCAGGTAAGACGCTTGATGGTCTGATATATCCGAGTTCGACGCACTATGGCGGTAAAAATCTCGTGGTATTCCCAGAGGATCGTCAAACGGGTACATTTTCCGGGGTAACGTTCATAAAGGCGGAACCTATGGACAGCTGAACCTCCAGGCCGAGAAGCAATACCACGAAGACGATCGCTCAGAAGGGCCTACCCCTGCCGCCAGGGCAGCCCTTCCAGCTTCCACCCGGCTAACGTCCCGCGATGGCGGGCCGGGTCGAGCGGGCCTTCAAACCCTCCGGCGATGTTATAGCAGGGGCCATAGCCCGCTTCGGTGAGGGCTTTCGCCGCCGCGAGGCTTCGCACGCCGGAACGGCACAGCAGATAAACCGGCTGGCCGAGCTTGAGGCCCTGTTCCTGCGCTTCTGCAATAAAGGCCGGGTTCTGCTGCCCCTCCGGCCACGTTTGCCACGCCACGGTGAGCACGAGCTTACCCAGCGCGGCGACATCCGGCAGGCCCACATAGGCCCATTCGGCGGGGGTTCGCACGTCGATCAGCACGGCGGTGGGATCGTCTTTCAGGGCAGTCCAGGTTTCGGTGGGCGAAACGTCCCCCGCATACTCATTCATATCCGGCGCTCCCTAAGCGTGAACGGCAGCGGCGATAAGGCCGCGCGCAATATCGTCTTGAAGGTCTTTGACGCTTTCGAGGCCGACCGAGAGGCGCACCAGCCCTTCGGTAATGCCCATCGCCCCGCGATCTTCTTCCGGCATCGCCCGGTGGGTCGTGGTCATCGGATGCGTGATGAGAGAGCGTGAATCGCCGAGATTATTGGAAATATCCACAATCTGAAGCGCATCCATAAACGCCCACGCCGCTTTACGCCCGCCCTTGAGTTCGATGGCCAGCAAGGTTCCACCGCGCGTCATCTGGCGTTTGCCAAGCTCAACCTGCGGGTGGCTGGGGTGATGGGGGTAGAGCACTTGCGCCACGGCCTTATTGCCGTAGAGTTGATCGGCCAGAACGGCGGCGGTATCGCACGCGCGCTCGACCCGTAACGACAGGGTTTCCAAACCCTTCACCAACAACCAAGCATTAAACGGGCTGAGGGCGGGGCCGGTGTGGCGTAGGAACGGCTGAAGCTGATCGGCACAAAAAGCAGCCGAGCCTAGCACCGCGCCGCCCAAACAGCGCCCCTGCCCGTCGATATGTTTCGTTGCGGAATAGGTCACGATATCCGCGCCGAAATCGAGCGGCTTTTGCAGCAGCGGCGTGGCGAAGACATTATCAATAACCACAATCGCGCCAACACTATGGGCAAGGTCCGATACGGCTTGTATGTCGATCAGCGACAAGGTGGGGTTCGCCGGGGTTTCCATGAAGAAAACCTTCGTGTTCGGCTGAACTGCCGCTTCCCAAGCGCTCAAATCGCCGCCGTCCACCAGTGTCGCCGTCACGCCCCATTTTGGCAGCAGTTGCGTGAGGATAACGTGGCAGGAGCCGAACAGAGCGCGCCCTGCCACGATATGATCCCCTGCCTTCACGCTCGCGGCCAAAGCCGCAAACACCGCTGCCATCCCGCTGGCCGTGCCGTGACAGGCTTCCGCGCCTTCCAGCAAGCGCAAGCGTTGCTCGAAGCCTTCCAGCGTGGGATTGCGGTAGCGGGAATAGACGTAGCCGGGGTCTTCCCCCGTAAAACGCGCTTCGGCCTGGGCGGCGCTTTCGTACACGAAGCCCGAGGTCATAAAAATCGCCTCGGAGGTCTCGCCAAAGCTAGAGCGGGTTATCGCCCCACGCACCAGCAACGTGTCTAAATGATCCGGGGAATTTGAAAACTCAACCATCACGCCCGCTCCTACCAATGTTCGGCCTAAAAAATAGGATCGACCGGCAGGCGTTCGCGGGGGATAAGCCCGAGCGCACGACCTTTTAGCGGGTTGTTTAACGTGGCCGCAAGCCGGTCGGCTCAAATCACCACGGATTTCGTTGTAGAAGCGGTTTTTAAGGCCGTCAACCTCTATCCGCGTGCTGTGTTAGAAACTTGGCAGGGTTAGAAACTTGGCAGGGTTAGAAACCCGGTAGGGCTACCACCGTTGTGCCGTGATTGATCGGCCCTGCCCCATGCCCGAAGCCCGGCGCGCCCTTGATACAGGCTTGCAAATAAGTCCGGCCCCGCTCCACGGCCTTATGAACATCAAGGCCCTGGGCCATACCGCAGGCAATAGCCGCCGAAAGAGTGGAACCGATACCAGCCATGTGGCGCGTTTCGAGGCGCGGGGCAGAATATTCGCGAACGCCGCCCTCTTCGGTCGCCAGAAGATCGACCACCGGGTCTTGATCGTCATGACCGCCTTTTAACAGCACGGCTTTCGCCCCCAAGGTCAGCATCATTTGCGCGGCGTGATAGCGTTCTTCGTCGGTATGAATGTTCATCCCGGCCAGAAGCTCACCTTCCCGTAAATTGGGAGTGATGATCGTCGTGCGCGGCAGCAGGCGGATTTTAAGGTGGCGCATCCCTTCCTTATCCAGCAACGAGCGGCCCGTTTTAGTGATGGCAACCGGATCGAGCACCACGGGGGCATCGGGGGCCAACTCTTCCAGCACATCCGCGACGGCGTTGATGAGATCGGCGTTGTGCAGCATCCCAAGGTGGATCACATCCGCCCCAATATCCTGCAAGGCCAGGCGCATTTGCCGCTGCACGAACGCCGGGGGGATCGGGTGAATATCGACAACACCCAAGGTATCCCGCGCCGTTACCGCCGTTACCGCCGACATAGCATAACCGCCAAGCGCGAGAATGGTTTTCACATCCGCCTGAATACCCGTACAGCCACTGCTATCGGAGCCGGCTACCACCAGAACCCGTCCATTGATCTGCATGCCGTGCCTCCTTCGTCTCTAACCCACCTAAAACATTATTATACTCTATGCTGTTACCAGCGTAGAGGCGACAACGGCAATCAACGCATCCACTGTTTCCGCCACCACGCCCGGATCCTCGCCCTCCGCCATCACGCGGATCAGCGGCTCGGTGCCCGATTTGCGGATAACCAATCGGCCCGACCCTTGCAACCGCCGCTCCGCCGCCACAATCGCCGCTTGCACCGCATCGACTGCCAGCGGATCAATCCCCGGAGCGTAGCGGATATTCTTTAATATCTGGGGAAAGGGTTTGAAAACACGGGTTAGTGCGCTTGCGTGCTTTTTCGATTCGACCAAGCAAGCCAAAACCTGCAACGCCGCAATCAACCCATCGCCCGTCGTGGCATAATCGGCCAGGATCAAATGGCCCGACTGCTCGCCACCAACATTAAAGCCTTCCGCCCGCATTGCCTCCAGCACATAGCGGTCGCCCACTTTCGTGCGCCGCAGGCCAAGGCCGTGGGCTTCCAGATGCCGCTCCAACCCCATGTTCGACATAACGGTCGCCACAATCCCGTCGCCGCGCAGCAGGCCCGCCCGCGCCCAAGCTGTCGCGATGAGCGCCATGATCTGATCGCCGTCGATCACTTCGCCTAGCTCGTCCACAACAATCAGCCGGTCAGCGTCGCCATCCAAGGCAAGGCCAATATGCGCGCCGTGGGCCACTGTTTGCGTCGCAAGATGCCCAACTGCCGTGGCCCCGCAATCGCGGTTGATATTGGTGCCATCTGGGGATACGGCCAGCGGAATAACCTCGGCCCCCAACTCCCGCAGTACGGTTGGCGCAACTCGGTAGGCGGCCCCATTGGCGCAATCAATGGCGATCTTCAACCCATCCAGCATAAGCCCGCGCGGAAAGCTGGATTTTGCGAACTCGATATAACGCCCCCCAGCGTCTTCCAGCCGTTTGGCGCGACCAATGCGACTTGAGTCCACCAAGGGCGGCAACGTGTTGGGTGCGTCGATCAAGCGCGTGATTTCGGCTTCGGCATCGTCGGAGAGTTTGTAGCCATCCGGGCCGAACAGCTTAATGCCGTTATCCTCAAAAGGATTGTGGGAGGCCGAGACCATAATTCCCACATCGGCGCGCATCGAACGGGTGAGCATGGCAATCGCCGGGGTCGGCAACGGGCCAACCAACAACACATCCATCCCGCGCGACAGCAGGCCAGCCGTGAGCGCCGCTTCGATCATATAGCCCGACAGGCGGGTATCTTTCCCAATCACAGCCACATGCCGCCGCGCCTGTCCCGATTGGAAATAGGCACCTGCCGCCTGCGCCACCTGAAGGGCCATCGCGGCGGTCATGGGAAGGGTATTGGCTCTGCCCCGAATACCGTCAGTTCCAAACAGGCTGCGCGTCATAAAACCCCGAGACCAAAAATTACCAAGCTTCTATAGCAAATCATGCGGACGGCGGACAGGGAAGAGAATCGCACCCCCTATGCGGAAAAAAAGGAGTCAGGATTATCCATAGTTATGCGTGCGTCGCGAACCATACGGCGCGGGCTTGAGCCGTTTCCGCCACATCGTGCACGCGCACGATCTGCACCCCCGCCGCAAACGCGGTAATGGCGGCAGTAATCGAGCCACCCAGCCTATCTTGAGGCGGCTCATCTGCCGAAACCGCCGAAATGAACCGCTTCCGCGACGCGCCCAGCAGCACAGCGCATCCAAGGCCATGCAGCAACTGAAGATGCCGCAACAGCGCCAGATTATGAGACGGCGTTTTCCCAAAACCGATGCCGGGATCGACGCACAGGCGCGCTTTGGCAATCCCCGCTGCCTCCAGCACTGCCACGCGATTGCCGAGGTAGCGATAAACCTCCGTCACCACATCGCCATAGCTGGGATCATTCTGCATCGTGCGGGGATCGGGGCCGCGCATATGCATGAGAATAACGGGCGCACCGCTGCGCGCAGCGACAGCAACCGAGGCCGGATCGCCCTCAAGCGCGGTTACATCGTTAATGATACGCGCCCCCGCCGCCAGCGCTGCCTCCATCACAACGGCATGGCGGGTGTCAACCGACAGCAGCAAGCCGCGCTCCGCAAGGCCCCGTATTACCGGCACAACCCGGCGAATTTCCTCTTGCGGATCGACCGGCGGGGCGCCGGGGCGCGTTGATTCGCCGCCGACATCCAGCAAATCGGCACCGGCACGGGCCAGTGCTAACCCGTGAGCAATCGCCGCATCGGGATCAGCGTGCTGACCGCCATCGGAAAAACTATCGGGCGTCACATTCACGATGCCCATGATCGCCGTATGCTGCTGGCCGAGCGTACCCGGCAAGAACCCTACCCTTTGGGCGAGCAGATTCACTCGCCGCGCCATCGAGGACGCCGCAGGGGGGGTATAGTTCGACGGATAGGGAATGATATCTGCCATCGAACGCCAACCCCCGCGCAGCCGAGGCCGCGCGGGGGTGGGATCACACAAGATAGGCTCAAAGAGAAATTCGGCCAAAACTAAGCGTTACCTCCCGGTTGGGGTGACGGGTTGATGTCGCCACTACTTGGCACCGCCGCCCGCCGCCCGCCGCCCGGCACTGCATTGCCTGTGGGGCCGGAGGAGGTTGGCGTGGGGGCATCATCCGCACCATCGCGCGCAACCATCTCGCCCTTCATCAAAGCACGCACTTCGTCTCCAGAGATGGTTTCATATTCCAGCAAAGCTTTAGCGATGCGGTGCAGGGCGTCCATATTCTTGTCCAGAATAGCCCGCGCGCGGTTTTCGCCATGATCAATGATCCGGCGGATTTCTTCGTCGATTATCTTTGCGGTCGCGTCGGAGACGTTCTTGCGTTGCGTTACCGAATGCCCGAGGAACACTTCCTCTTCATTCTCGCTGTAGCGCAGACGCCCAAGCCTATCGCTCATGCCCCATTCGGTCACCATGCGGCGTGCCAGCGAGGTTGCGCGGTGGATGTCGTTGGATGCCCCGGTGGTGACATTCTCCAGACCGAAGATGAGTTCTTCCGCCATGCGCCCACCGAACAATGACGTAATGAGCGCTTCGAGTTCTAGCTTCGACTGGCTGTATTTATCACGTTCCGGCAAGAACATCGTCACGCCCAAAGCCCGGCCACGCGGAATAATCGTCACTTTATGCACCGGATCATGGCCCGGTACTTCCACCATAACCAGCGCATGACCGGCTTCATGGTAGGCAGTGAGTTCCTTTTCCTTATCGGTCATGACTAAGGAGCGGCGTTCAGCCCCCATCATCACCTTATCCTTGGCTTCCTCGAATTCTTTCATGCTCACAACGCGGCGGTTGCGGCGGGCGGCCAGCAGGGCGGCTTCGTTCACCAAATTGGCAAGATCGGCCCCGGAGAAACCGGGCGTGCCCCGGGCGATGACGCGCGGATCGACATCGGCAGACAACGGCACTTTCCGCATATGCACTTTCAAGATTTGCTCGCGCCCGTTAATATCCGGGTTCGCGACCACGACCTGACGGTCGAAACGGCCGGGGCGCAGCAAAGCAGGATCGAGCACATCTGGGCGGTTGGTGGCCGCAATCAGGATAACGCCTTCATTCGCCTCGAACCCATCCATTTCGACCAGCAACTGATTGAGCGTCTGTTCGCGCTCATCGTTACCGCCCCCTAAACCCGCGCCGCGATGACGGCCCACGGCGTCAATTTCGTCGATGAAGATGATGCAGGGGGCGTTTTTCTTACCCTGCTCGAACATATCGCGCACGCGGCTCGCGCCAACGCCAACGAACATTTCAACGAAGTCTGACCCAGAAATAGTGAAGAACGGCACATTGGCTTCACCGGCAATCGC
>JAAFIC010000042.1 GCA_013298565.1 Alphaproteobacteria bacterium
GTGCAGGGGCGAAGCCCTTGCCAAAAGGTTTAAAGAGCGGAGCAAGGCATGGCGTTAGAAGCGTATTTGCTCGATTGGGCGCAGATGCTGGTGCGGTGGGTGCATCTGATTACGGGGATTGCCTGGATCGGCTCGTCGTTCTATTTCGTTTGGCTCGATAATCATTTGGAAGTGCCGCCGAAAGACCCGAACCCGCGCGTGTATGGGGAAATCTGGTCGGTGCATGGCGGCGGTTTTTACCATAACCGCAAGTTCATGACCGGGCCGGGCTGGATTCCTGAACGGCTGCATTGGTTTAAGTACGAAGCGTATTTTACCTGGATGAGCGGCATGGGCCTGCTTGCCCTGCTGTATTGGGCGGGGGCCTCGACGTTTATGGTCGATCCTGCGGTGATGGTGCTGGAGCCGTGGCAGGCGGTGGCCGTTGGCGCTGCGGCGCTGCTCGGCGGTTGGCTGATTTATGAGGGGTTATGCCGGACCGATTTGGTGCAATCGGGCCTCGATTTCGCGGTGATCGGCTTAGTCTTGTTGGGGGTGATGGCTTTTGGACTGGGGCAGGTCTTAGGCGGGCGCGCGGCCTTTATCCATATCGGCGCGATGATTGGCACCTGCATGGTTGGCAATGTGTTTTTCGTCATCATCCCCGGCCAAAAGAAAATGGTGGCGGCGATTGCCCAAGGCCAAGAGCCGGACCCAATTTATGGGCTACGCGGCAAGCAGCGCTCGGTTCATAACAATTATCTTACGCTGCCCGTGCTGTTCATCATGATTAGCAACCACTACCCGATGACCTATTCGGGCGCGTGGAACTGGGCCGTGTTGATGGTGATTACGGTGGCGGGAATGCTCATTCGGCACTTCTTCAACCTGAAGCACAAGGGCATCATCAAACCTTGGTTGCCGCTGACCGGCGCGGCGCTCTTGGCGGGCGTGGCCGTGTTTCTCTATCCGCGCCCGCACGCCCCAAAAGGCCCGGCGATTGTGATTGCGCCGGAGCGGGTGACGTTTGCCAATGTGCAGGAGATTATCAACAACCGCTGCGTTTCCTGCCACGCCGCCACGCCGTCGCGCGCGGCGTTCGTCACGGCCCCCGCCGGGATAAAGTTGGAAGAGGCTGGCGACATAAAACGCTGGGCAGGGCGCATTCACGAGCAAGCGGTGATCCGCCGCGCCATGCCCCAGGGCAATGTAACGGCGATCACCGAGGAAGAACGGGCGCTATTGGGCGCGTGGTATCTGGCGGGGGCGCCGGGGAAATAGGCGATGCTACAGAAAGGGTCGCCCAGCAATTGCCTGCACGAAGGTGGCAAGCGTTAGCAGCGTTCCGAGAATCGCGCCTATGTAGAGCGGAACCCGTCCCGTCTGGCGTCTCAGTGTCCACAGCACCAGCGCCAGCAGTGGTAGCGCTTGCATCATATGCAGCCCGAAGAAGTGCGCGACGCGCAAATCGCCGCCGTCGCGCGCCCACCCGATAATCGGCAGACCGCCCGCATCGCTGGCAATGCCACCAACCCAGTGACCCGGCTGGGCCGACATCCACGCGCCGGTAATGCCCCCCAGAATCCCCCCCAACAGCAATCCCAATCCCGCCCCGGTTGCCAGTACCTTCGGCCCGGTGGGGTGACGGAGAATCAGCACCCCAATCCACGCCGAGACTGCAACAAGGCAGACCGCGCCGACCCCCATCAGCGAGTACATCACCCGCGTGAACGGAGTGCTGAGGTTATAATGCGATCCGCTGGCTTGCGCGCCTTGCCACAGAACGTACAGAACCTCGAAGGCCCCCGCCGTGATAAGCGTTATCGACAGCCAAAAAATCAGCCTGCCGAAACGCTTTTCCTCCTGCAAAAATGCCAGCAGCAGCGAAACCGTCAGCAGGTGAACCGCCAGCGATGCCTGAAACTTCATCGGCTTGATCCAAACGGAAATACCGTTGAACTGCCGCCCATCCAGCAGATAGGCAAGCCCGGTGGGGATAAGGCAAAGCGCAAAGAAATATCCTGTCGCCGCCAGCCAGCGGTTGCCCTCGTAGGGCGTTTTAAGCGATAGCCGCGTCATCGGGTTTTCTCCTGAAGAGTGGGTTGAAGCGCGAGCCGCAGCATAATCCACAGCAAAAGCCCCGCCGGGCCGAACAGAAACGCCAGCGGTAACACGGGAATCAGCACCCAGCGGGGAAGATTACGGGCGTCAGCATCGCGGGCAATCCAAGTGCCAATAAAGAGATCGTAGGCGAGGTAATGCACCCAGCCGGCCAGCAAGATCCAGTCGGACTGAAACAGCTTGCCCACGTCCGCAAGGCTGCCAAAACCGCCTTCGGCCCCCCACCAGTGAATGCCGATGATGGCGGTGTAGACGGCTGAGAGCAGTAGGGGAATGGCAAAACCCGGCCCCCAATCCCGCAGCTTTCCCCAGCGGAACAGGATCGCCAGCGCCAAGACTGCCCATCCCACCAGCGCAAACGTGTTGGCCGGGCCAAAAAGCGCCGCCGCCGTTGAAGGCGTTGCAAACATAGGCGTCTCCTAGAGCAAATCTTGTCGATGACTAGATTGATGATAACTTAAAACTTGTCAATGACAAGATGGGGCGCTAAAAAAACGAATGACTGTGAAAGCCCCGCGTTACCACCACGGCGATTTGCGCGGCGCGTTGATTGCTGCTGGGCGTGCGATTTTGGAGGAAGCAGGGGTGCCCGCCCTCTCGCTGCGGGAGGTTGCGCGCCGCGCTAATGTTTCGCACGCCGCCCCCCGGCATCATTTCCCCAGCGTCCGGCATTTTCTCAGCGATTGTGCGGCGGATGGGTTTGATGAGTTCACCGAAGCGCTCCAAGTCGCCGCCTTCCGCCACAGCGTGCCGACGGAAGCCGTGGTCGCGATGGCTGCGGCCTATGTGCAGTTCGCGGGCGATAATCGGGCGATGTTTCTGCTGATGTTCGACCGCGATAGCCTGGACGAGCGCACCCCCGCCCTATTGGCGGCAAGCACTCGCGCATATGCGTGCTTGGTTGCAGCGGTTCAGGCTATTGATCCTGCGCTGGCGATCGACGATCTCGATTACCGCGTGGCGACGGCTTGGGCCATCGTTCACGGTTATGCGACTTTGATGTTGAACGAAAAAATCTGCCAACGCCCCGAAAACCCAATGACGGCCAAAGACATGGCAACACGGGCGATGCGCGATTATTTGCGGGGAACGGTGACGGCTGGGGGGTAACTAACCTACCGGGCAAAAATAGCGCGTTACTCCGGCAGGTGTGTGAAAGGATCTATCACGTTCACACCCAGCGGCTCAAAATGCCGCAGATTGCGGGTTAGTACAGTCAAGCGGTGATATTGGGCAGTCGCAGCAATGGCAATATCGGCGAAACCAGGGGCCTGACCTTGCGACCGGGCGTGATCCGATAGCTTTCCTGTAAGCCGCGCGACGGGAACATCGAACGGTAGAATCCGCGTGTCATAGAGATGCAAAAGCGTTTCAAGCCAATCACCAAGCGCCGCCGCGCGCTTAATACTGCCAACTCGGCGCAGTTTCTCTATGCCTTCCTCAATCTCTGCGACGGTGACGGCTGATAGAAACAGTCGGTCTGAGTGGGCTTCCAGCCATAAGCTGAGAAGAGAAGAGGGTTGTAGCGGAGCTATAGCAGAAATGACATTTGTGTCAGCAAGATATCTTAGAACTTTTTTTTTGAGAAATGGTGCTTTGAATATTTTGATATTCATTCATCTTACTCTACATGCTTAGATATTAATCCTCTATCTCGTTATAGGTCAATATTCCGCAGTGGCGTGTTATTGCGCTCCGGTATATCCCCCGGCTCTAGCGGCGCGCTCATTAACAGGCGTGCGAAAGAGGGAACCTTGCTTAGGCGCTGCCATTCATCGAAGCTGAGGACAACGGCTTCAGGCTTACCATGCCGGGTGATTACGGAGGGTTCGCCTCGAATGGCATTGTCCACAACGGCAGAAAGGCTGGCTTTAGCGTCGCTTAATTGAATTTCCCGCATTTTGACCTCCCTATACTACCGATGACTACTGTAGTCCTTAATCCAGAAAAACGCCAGACGACTCAACTCCCTCGGTACGTGCTGAACCCGAACGGCGAGACGAGCAGCGGCACGTGATAATGCCCGGTGGCCTCGGCAATTCCGAAGCGGATCGGCACCACGTCCAGGAATTTCGGCTCCGGTAGGGTAAGCCCGAGGGCGTCGAAATAGGCCCCGATATGGAAGCGTAGCTCGAACACCCCCGTCGGGATTGTCTCGCCCGCCAGGAGTGGCGCATCGGTGCGGCCATCGGTATTTGTGATCGTTTCCAGCAGCTTGGTGCCGTTGGCATCGAGCAACTCGATCCGCACGCCCGCCGCTGGTTTGCCGTGGGTGGTATCGAGAATATGCGTGGAAAGCCGTGCCATTAGTCCCCCAGAAGCGTTGTGAGGCGCAGGCGCGCGATTTTGGCGACTTCGGCGAGGGCGGTTGTGAACTCCGCCTCTCGGCTATTGGTAATCCGGCGCTCGAAGGCTTTTAGAATGCTGGCCTTCGTGTTCTCCCGCACCGCGATGATGAAGGGAAAGCCGAATTTTTCAGTATAGGCGATGTTGAAGGCGGTGAAGCGTTGGAACTCTGCCTCACTAAGGCGATCCAGGCCCGCGCTGGCTTGTTCGGCGCTCGAAGCATTGGTGAGGGCACCGGCGCGCGCGAGTTTTCCGGCAAGATCGGGGTGCGCGCGTAAGAGGGCGAGCTTTTGCGCCGCATCCTCTGCATCGACGGCGGCGACCATCGCCGCGTGTAGTGCGTTCACGTTAGCGAAGGGCCGCTGCGCGGCGACGGCGACGGCAACCCAGGGCGAGTGTTCAAAAATCCCACCGAGCGTTACGATGAAACTTTCGGCGGGGGCGGTGTTGAGATCGGTCAGCGTTGTCATGGTTACAGCTTGCGGAAACTGCCGGAGAATCTCAAGCGCCGTCCCAGTCGAAGGCGGTAACGCTGTGCCGCTTACCCATCAGAAAGGCATCTGCCACCAGATGCAGGGGGCTGCCGTCCACCTCCGACCGGTTTTCGTCCAGCAGGGTTTTGAAGCGCGCGTAAATCGCGGGATATTCGGTGTCGCTCTCATCAATGACCAACTGCCCGCCGAGCCACAGTTTCGTGCCGCCGTGGGTGAGCGTGAGCGCAAGGCCGCTTTCAGTCACGATCTCGATAGTCCACGTTTGCTCCCCCCGCTGCATCCAATCGGCCTCCACGGTGGCGGCGGCTTTGGGGGAGCGCGCATCGGCCAGCGTTAGCCGGGCTGCAATCGGCGTATCGCGGTTGGCCGGAAAATCGAGGTCCGCCGTCGCGACCGTCAACCGATCCGGGAAAATTTCTGTGAGAATAGAGAAAGCGTTGATCGTGGGATCGAACACGCCGAAACCGCCGGGGTGCCACACCCATTCCTGCCCAGGATGCCAGCGGTTCACGTCTTCTTTCCACGTCACGGTTAGGCGCGCGAGCGTTTCGGTCGCAAGCAACGTCTTAGCCTTGGCAACTCCGCGATTGAAGCGTGAATGCCAGGTTGCGAACAGCACGCGCCCCGCCGCTTCTGCTGCCGGAGCCAGAGTTAGGAACTCGCTCACCGAAGGCGTCGGCGGCTTTTCCATCAACACATGCTTGCCTGCCGAAAGTGCGCGCCTTACCAAATCAGCCCGCCCCTGCGGCGGCGTACACAACACTAGCGCCTCGAACGCCGGCCCATCCCGTAGCAATGCCTCTAAATCATGGAACTGCGGCACCCCTCGGTAAGAGACTGGCGCACGGCTGGCGATAGCGACTAAATCGAATGCCGGATTGGCGGCAATCGCAGGCAAATGCTGCGCCTTGGCAATCACGCCAACGCCCATCAGGGCTAAACGGTAGGCGGCCATAGTGTCATCCTTCTGTCGTTCTGTCAGGGGCACCGCCCCTGATAACACAGATGCTAGTGCGAATCGCGCCCGATCCCGGAGCCTCGGCAGCCGCGCAGGAAGTCGAAATCCACGCCTTCATCGGCTTGGGTGACGTGTTCCACATAGAGTTGCGCGTAGCCGCCTTGGGGTTTAGGAACGGGGGAGACCCAGGCCGCCCGCCGCGCGGTAAGCTCGGCGTCGCTCACGTCGAGATGCAGGCTGCGGTTAGGCACATCAAGCGCGATCATATCGCCATTTTGCACGAGGGCGAGGGGGCCACCGTCTGCCGCTTCGGGCGCGATGTGGAGAACGACAGTGCCGTAGGCCGTGCCAGACATGCGCGCGTCTGAAATCCGCACCATATCGGTCACACCGGTTTTCAGAACCTTCGCAGGCAGGCCCATATTGCCAACCTCGGCCATGCCGGGATAGCCCTTCGGGCCGCAGTATTTGAGCACCATGACGCAGGAGGCATCAATGTCGAGCGCAGGATCGTTCACGCGGGCGTGGTAATCCTCAATGCTCTCGAACACAACGGCGCGGCCCCGGTGCTGCAAGAGGTGCGGGGACGCGGCGGAGGGTTTTAGCACTGCGCCTTTTGGAGCCAAATTACCGTGGAGCACTGCGATACCGCCGGAGGCCGTGAGCGCTTTTTCTTTGGGGAGAATGACGTTCGGGTTGTGGTTGGGTGCGTCCTTCACGGTATCCCACAGGCTAACGCCCGAAACCGTGAGCGCGTCCCGGTGCAAAAGCTCCATCTCCCCCACCGCGCGGATCACGGCGGGCAGGCCACCCGCGTCGTAAAATTCTTCCATCAGATACTCGCCCGACGGCTGAAGATTGAGAATTGTCGGCACATTGCGCCCGAATTGGTCCCAATCCTCCAGCGTTAAGGGAACGCCGATGCGGCCCGCGAGCGCCAGCAAGTGCAGCACGGCGTTGGTGGAGCCGCCGATAGCGCCATTCACCCGAATAGCATTCTCGAAGGCGTGCCGGGTTAGAATATCCGACGGCTTTAGATCGTCTTTAACCATCTCGACAATGCGCCGCCCGGAGAGTTGCGCGAGCACCCGCCGCCGCGCATCGACCGCCGGAATCGCGGCATTGCCGGGCAGGGTCATGCCCAAGGCTTCCGCCATCGACGCCATTGTCGAGGCGGTGCCCATCGTCATGCAACTGCCCGCCGACCGCGCCATGCCTTGTTCGGCATCCATGAAATCTTCCAGCGTCATCTCGCCGGATTTCACCATTTCCGAGAATTTCCACACGGCAGTGCCAGAGCCAACGGTTTGGCCGCGCCATTTGCCGTTCAGCATCGGCCCACCGGACACGACGATGCTGGGAATATCGACACTGGCAGCCCCCATCATCAGCGACGGCGTGGTCTTATCGCAGCCCACCAGCAGCACGACGCCATCTATGGGGTTGTTGCGAATGGCTTCTTCGGTATCCATTGCCGCCAAATTGCGAAACATCATCGCCGTGGGGCGCAAGGTGCTTTCGCCGCAGGAGAAAACCGGAAATTCCACCGGAAAGCCACCCGCCTCATACACACCGCGCTTCACCCGTTCGGCAATATCGCGTAAGTGCGCGTTGCAGGGGGTGAGTTCGGACCAAGTGTTGCAAATGCCGATGATCGGGCGACCATCGAACGTATCCGCCGGAAGCCCCTGATTCTTCATCCAGGAGCGGTGCATAATCGCGTTTTTATCGGTGCCGCCGAACCATTCCTGACTGCGGAGGGACCGGGGCCAAGGGGCTTTGGTGAAGCGCATGATCTAAGGTTCCTTAGAGCAAATCCCGAGCGGGTGGAATCACCCGCGACGACGCATTTGCGTAACAAAACAATAATTTAGAGCGTGTCTCGTGACCGAATGTGAACGAGAAACGCTCTAAAGCGCGACGACAGGGGGGACGTTGGACGACACAACGCTCAGCGGATTGCGGAGTGGCAGGCCAAACTCCGGCACCGAGATTTCAAACACGTCGCCGGGTTTCGTCGTAATCCCATCGGCGAAGGACAGCGTGGCCGTGCCGAACAGATGCACGTGCACGTCGCCCGGCTGGCGGAACAGCGCGTATTTGAAGTGGTGATGCTCCAGATTGGCGATCGTGTGGGACATATTATCTTCGCCCGACAAGAACGGCTTTTCCCACAACACCGCGCCATCGCGTAAGATGCGCGACGTGCCTCGGCAGTCTTTGGGCAACTCACCAATCAACAGTTCCGGGCCGATGGACGCCGGGCGAAGTTTGGAATGGGCGAGATACAGATAATTCTGCCGCTCGGTTACATGGTCCGAAAACTCATTCCCCAGGGCGAACCCTAATCGAAACGGCGTACCGTCTGCGCCAATTAGATAAACCCCGGCAATCTCCGGCTCCTCGCCGCCGTCGAGCGCGAAATCGGGTGAGGGCAGCGGCGCACCAGGAGCGATTAGGCCCGCGCCCGTACCCTTGTAGAACCATTCCGGCTGCACGCCCACGTCTCCAGCGGCGGGTTTACCGCCGTCTAGCCCGAGGCGGAACATTTTCATCGAATCAGTGAGCGTTTCTGCGCCTGCTGCGTCCAGCTTCTTGTGCATCGCATCCCGCGCCGAGGCCGAACCGAGATGGGTTAGGCCCGTGCCAGTAATGTGCAGGTGTCCGGCATCGCTATGATCAATGGGGGACAGAAGCGGCATCTGGGTCAAATCGACCGTTGCGCCGAAGCCCTGGAGGGCGACCTGCGCCGCAAGCCCGCGTTTGCCCGCAATTGCCAGGGCGGCAAGATCATAGATCCGGCGCACGCCCTCAACCACTCGCGCGTCCATACCGGGAGTGCGGGCAGCAACCGCGCGCTGGCCGTCGGCATCAATAAATTGAGACAGCAGCATAGGGATTTTCCTTTATCGGGTAGGCAAGCCGCACCCGTCTCCCCGCCGAGTCGCCGGGAGTTGAGGGGCTAAGGGAGGGGGGTTAGGCTTTGGCTTTATTGTAAACGTCGATATAGACGGCGAGCATGAGTACGAGGCCCTTGATAACCTGTTGGTAGTCGATCCCGACGCCTAAGATGGACATGCCGTTATTCATCACGCCCATGATGAACGCTCCGATCACGGCCCCCATTACTTTACCAACGCCGCCCGATGCCGAGGCCCCGCCGATGAAGCAGGCGGCAATTACGTCGAGTTCAAACGATAGGCCCGCTTTGGGGGTGGCGGTATTGAGGCGCGCGGCAAAGATCAGCCCAGCTAAAGCCGCCAACACGCCCATGTTTACGAACGTGAGCAGCACCAACCGGTCAGTCTTGATACCGGAGAGTTTCGCGGCTTTCTCGTTCCCGCCCAAAGCATAGACCCTGCGACCGATAATTGTGCGGCTGGTAACGAACTCATAGGCCATGATGAGTGCGAACATCACGATCAGCACGTTCGGCAAGCCCTTGTAGGAGGCCATCAGGTAACTGAAATAGGCGAGGGCAGCGGTGAGAAACAGCGCCTTGCCCCAGAACAGTACGGCAGGCTCTTGGCCTAACGCCAGATGTTGCACGGCCTGGCGCTTGCGCGCGTCGCGGTACAGAATGAGCAAGGCAACGCCAATGCCAATAATCAGCGAGGTGATCTTCAGCCCCGGCCCCTCGAAAATTTCCGGGATAAAGCCTGAGCTTAAGCGCTGAAATTCAACCGGAAACGGACCGACGGATTGGCCCTGCAAGAGCGCGAGGGTAAGCCCGCGAAACACCAGCATCCCCGCCAAGGTGACAATGAAGGAGGGGATCTTGAGTTTCGCCACCCAATAGCCCTGAATACCGCCGATGAGGCCGCCGACAATCAGGCAAATCAGGATCGCAGGCAGAAAATGCATCTGATACTGCACCATCAGCACGGCGGCGAGCGCGCCGACAAAGCCAACGATGGAGCCAACCGACAGGTCGATATGTCCCGCGACGATAACCAGCAGCATCCCCAGCGCCATAATGACGATATAGCTGTTCTGGAGAATAAGGTTGGTTACGTTCAGCGGGCGCAACAAGGTGCCGTCGGTGGTGAACTGAAAGAAGGCCATGATGATGACCAGCGATAGCAGCAGCCCGTAATCCCGCAAATTTCTCTTTAGAAAATTCTGCGTGCTTGTGTCTTTCAACGCCATTGTCATTTACGGCTCCCCATTCCGCATAATCGCGCGCATGATTTTTTCTTGCGTCGCTTCGGCCACCGGAAACTCTCCGACGAACCGCCCTTCATTCATCACATAGATCCGGTCGCACACGCCCAAGAGCTCCGGCATTTCCGACGATATGACGATGACTGCCCGGCCTTCATCGGCCAACTGGTTGATGATCGTGTAAATCTCGTACTTTGCGCCAACATCGACCCCGCGCGTCGGCTCGTCCAAGATCAGCACGTGCGGGTCGGCGAACAGCCATTTGCTGAGGACCACCTTCTGCTGATTGCCGCCCGACAGGTTCAGGGTTTGCTGAAACACGTCCGAACACCGGATAGACAGGCGACGGCGATACTCTTCCGCAACCCCCGCCTCCCGCCCCGCATTGATCACCAGATGGCGCGACACGTTGGGCAAGTTCGCCAGAGTGACGTTCTGAGTAATGGGGTCGCCCAGCACCAGCCCAAGCTGTTTACGGTCTTCGGTGACATAGGCGATGCCGTGATCGATGGCTTTTCCGATCGTCGAAACATCAATAGTTTTACCGAAGAGTTTGGCTTCCCCGCTAATTTTAGTGCCATAAGCGCGACCAAACAGGCTCATAGCCAGTTCCGTGCGCCCGGCCCCCATCAGCCCAGCAATGCCCAGCACTTCCCCGCGTTTGACGTGCAGGTTGATACCCTTGATCATCTGGCGGTCGGTATGGATGGGGTGATAGACCTGCCAATCCCGTAACTCGAAAATCACCTCGCCAATCTTGGGCGTGCGCTTCGGGTAGCGGTCGGCCATTTCGCGGCCCACCATGCCCTTGATGATGCTGTCTTCGCTCACGGGGGCATCGCCGAAATCCAGCGTTTCCACCGTCGCGCCATCGCGCAGAATAGTGATGCGGTCGGCAACCTTGGCGATTTCGTTCAGCTTATGGGAAATCAGAATCGAGGCGATGCCCTGGCGTTTGAAGTCTCGCAGTAGCGCCAGCAGATTTTCGCTGTCGCTTTCATTGAGGCTCGCGGTTGGCTCGTCCAGAATCAGCAGCTTCACTTTCTTAGAAAGCGCTTTGGCGATTTCCACCAACTGCTGCTTGCCGACGCCAAGATGGGTTATTAGCGCATCGGGCGATTCTTTTAGCCCAACAATATCCAGCAATTCTTGCGTGCGCGTGTGGGCAAGGGTCCAATCAATCACGCCCCAGCGGCCTGTTTCATTCCCCAGAAAGATATTCTCGGCAATCGACAGCAGCGGCACCAGGGCTAATTCTTGATGAATAATAATAATACCGCGCGCTTCGCTATCGCTAATGCCGCCAAATTTTTGAACATCGCCAGCGTAGACAATATCGCCCTCGAAACTTCCGTGCGGATAAACCCCGCTTAAAACCTTCATCAGGGTCGATTTACCGGCGCCATTTTCGCCGCATATGGCGTGAATTTCTCCCGGTTGAACGGACAGAGTCACGTTCTTCAGGGCCTTAACGCCGGGGAAGCTCTTGCTGATCCCCCGCATTTCCAGCAATGCGTTCATCCCCAAACCCTCAAACACTCCGGCCCTCTCGT
This sequence comes from Alphaproteobacteria bacterium, assembly GCA_013298565.1. Lineage (GTDB taxonomy): Bacteria > Pseudomonadota > Alphaproteobacteria > Elsterales > Elsteraceae > Elstera. The sequence goes on from JAAFIC010000042.1 coordinate 11,616, forward strand.
AAGAGAAGGCCGGATGCTTAGTAAACTATTGAATTTGTTCTTTTTTGTAGTAGCCGCTGCCGATAAGAACGGCTTCCCAGTTAGTGACATCAACCGAAACCGGCTTCAACAGGTAGGAGGGGATAACCTTCACACCGTTGTTATAAGTGGTCGTATCGTTGATTTCCGGCTTACCGCCCGACAGCATCGCATCGACCATACCCACGGTAACTTTAGCGAGTTCGCGCGTATCCTTGAACACGGTCGAGGTTTGCTCGCCCTTCAGGATCGACTTCATCGACGGGACTTCAGCATCCTGCCCGGTCACGACCGGCATTTTCTGTTCCTTGGAACCATAACCGACGCCTTTCAGCGACGAAATGATACCAATCGACAGGCCATCATAGGGCGATAGCACGGCATCGACGCGCTTTTGCGTGTAGAAGGCGCTGAGAAGATTATCCATCCGTGCTTGGGCAACGGCACCGTCCCAACGCAAGGTCGCGACCTTATCCATGCCGGTCTGCTTGCTTTGAACGACCAGCTTGCCGCTATCAATGTACGGCTGAAGCACCGACATGGCACCATTGTAGAAGAAGAAGGCGTTGTTATCGTCTGCCGAGCCGCCGAAGAGTTCGATATTGAACGGGCCTTTGCCCTCTTTCAAACCAAGCGATTTTTCGATGTAGCTGGCTTGCAGCACGCCAACTTGGAAATTATCGAAGGTTGCATAGTAATCAACATTGGCTGAACCGCGAATCAGGCGATCATAAGCAATGACCTTAATCCCGCTATCTGCGGCTTGTTTCAGCGCGCCGGTCAAGGTCGTGCCGTCGATAGCTGCGATAACGAGAACCTTCACCTTCTTGGTGATCATATTCTCAATCTGCGCGAGCTGATTGGGAATATCATCTTCCGCATACTGAAGGTCGGTCTTATAGCCGCGCTCTTGGAAGGTTTTGACCATGCTGGCCCCATCGGAAATCCAGCGCGCGGAGGATTTCGTCGGCATCGAAATACCGATCAAACCCTTATCTTGCGCGCTTGCCGAGGCGGCAAACGCCATAACGCCAACCGCAACGGCGGCAACTAGGTTCTTGAACCCTGACATTCTTTCTCTCCCTAACGTCTTGATTAATCGGATTTTATTGAAAGCGTAAATCCGCATGAGAGGCGTCTCTGGTTTTAAGGATGGGCGTTCTTGCTTTCAATCCTCAGACCGTTGCCACGTCGCCTTTTACGGTCAAGCTTTTTGATATAATTGTCAAATACGTATTGCCCAAGTTATCATATCAAAATCGGTATATCGAGAAAGACACAAGCATGGCCGAAACGCCCTGGAGCGAAGACCCGGCAGACCTAATCTCGGACGGCACAGCCCCCTTGCTGCGGGCCGGGCTTAAGCTCGGGCATTTGCGCCTTATTCTGGCGTTGGACGAGCAGGAGAAAGTGAGCGCTGCGGCCTCCCTCCTTAATATAACACAACCGGCGGCCTCTCGCATGATTGCCGAAATCGAAGCCATTCTGCAAACGGCGTTGTGCGAGCGCCTGCCGCGCGGTGTGGTGCTGACGCCGATTGGGAAAGTGCTGGCGCGGCGGGCGCGGTCGGTGTTGTTGGAGTTGCGCGAGGCGGATCGCGAGGTTGCCGATTTGCGCGCCGGGCGCGGCGGTTCGGTCTTTCTGGGCACGGTCACGGCCCCGGCCATTGATTTGGCCGTGCCGGCGATTGCCCGCGCGCGAACGCTCTATCCCAAAATGGATATTAACATTCAGGTCGATACCAGCACGGTTCTCGTGCGCGAGCTTCTGGCATCTCGGCAGGATTTTGTTATCGCGCGCGTGCCGGACGATCTCGATCCGCGCCTGTTTCGCACTAAAACACTGTCCGCCGAACGCGCCTGCTTGGTTGTGCGCCGCGATCATCCGCTGCTGGGTGGGGGTACCGTACCCCTCGATGCGCTCACGGCGTTCGACTGGGTGATGCAACCGAGCGGAACTTTGCTGCGGCGCACCGTGGAGCGCGTGTTTATGGCCCATAACGTGCCACTGCCAACGCAGGTGCTGAGTACCACGTCCTTACTGCTATCGCTGGTGCTGGTAGCGGAAACCGACGCGATTACCCCCATTGCTTACGATATGGCGCGCTTCGTTAATCGCCCCGATAAGCTCGGCGGGCGCATTGATATTCTGCCGCTGCCGGTCGATATTTGGGTGGAGCCTTATAGCCTGATTACAGTCCGGGATCGCGGCCTGTCGCCTGCCGCCGAAAGGCTCTATCGGTTGGTGGAGGAAGAGGCGGCGCGCACCGACAGATCAAAAGGGTTGATAGGGTTCTGAGCGCGCGCGACTTGCCTTTTAGAGCCGCGCGCTTTAACTCTGGCGCGGCTCTAAAAGCCGCCATTGAGGCGGCGGCCTAGGGCGCGGACGCGCCCGCCCGGCGAGGGTTAAAAGAAAGCGAGAGCATCGTGCGTCATAGTTGACGCAAGATGCTCTAAGGATAGTTTCGCCTGCTTGGCTTTGTTACCGCAACCCCCCCAACCGCTCGATGTGATCGACAACAGCCTCAATTCCCTGATTTTGCCGAACGGCAGTGAACACGAAGGGCCGGGTGCCGCGCGCCTTGCGGGCGTCTTGCTCCATCAGGTCCAGCCTTGAGCCGACGTAAGGGGCAAGGTCGGTTTTATTGATGACCAGCAGGTCGGAGCGGGTAATGCCGGGGCCGCCTTTACGAGGAATATCATCTCCCTGAGCCACGTCGATGACGTAGATCGTAAGATCGGCCAGATCGGGGGAGAAGGTGGCCGCGAGATTGTCGCCGCCGGACTCGATCAGGATTAAATCCAAGTTTGGGAAGCGCGCGCGCATCGTGGCGATGGCAGCGAGGTTGATCGAGCAATCCTCGCGAATGGCAGTATGGGGGCAGCCGCCGGTCTCAACGCCCATGACCCGCTCAGACGGCAGCGCTTGCATCCGAATGAGCGCATCCGCGTCTTCCCGCGTGTAAATATCGTTCGTGATGGCGGCCATATCGTAACGGTCGCGGAAGGCGCGGCAGAGCGCTGCCGTCAGCGAGGTTTTGCCGGAGCCGACGGGGCCGCCAATGCCAACGCGCAAGGGGCCGTTCGGGGACATGGATCTGAGCGCGGTCATGAGCGGAACAACCTTACATGCTGGGTTTCATGGGCAAGCGCCGCGAGATCGGACGCAAAACAGGCACCGCCAAGATCGTCCAGGTTGCCCGAGGCGGCGTCCTGGGCGGCAGTTCTTAAGATCGGCAGAAGGTCCGCCAGCACCCGTTGCCCGTCGAACTGGCCGATGACACTGAGGCGAATGGCAGCGGACATAAGGTTGCTGCAAAAACTAAGGGCGTAGGCATCCAGTGTCGGCGCTAAGGCAATCTGTCGGTCGGCAGCGGCGGCCCCGACTGCGACGGGATAGGCGAGGCGGTTGCCGTGCGCTAACAGCGCCACACTTGGCACGTCCCAGGCAGCGGTACAGGCCGCACCGAAGCCCCGGCCTTGCGTTAGGGTCTCCAACTGCCGTTCGGCCCCCGGCTGTAGGGCGGCGGCAAGCGCGGCGACGGCGTGCAGGCGCGGGGTATCTTCCGCCCGCACGGCTCGCCACGCCTCCGCCACCAGCAGCAGATCGTTCCGCACTGAGCCGAAAGTGGCAAGATCGGTCAGCCATGCCATCAGGCTTGCGCGGTTGGTAACAATCCCGTCTTCGACCAGTTTTTCTAACCCATGACTGAAGGCGAACCCCCCCACTGGAAACGTGGGCGAGAGCCAGAGGAATAGTTCTGCCGGAAAGCCGTCCCCGTTAGTCGTGGTCATGGCCGTGGGAATGCGAATGCTGCAACGACGCTTGCCCACCATAGGCACCGCCTTCCGGCTCGAACGGGCGCGTCACCGTATGCACATGCCCGCCGAGGCCGTGGATCATCGCGGCCAGAACGTGATCCGGCTGAATATAAAGGGCGTCATCGGTTAGTTCGGCGGCGATATGGCGGTTGCCGATGTGCCACGCGATCCGGGCGAGGGCGCGCGTGCTGTGCGCGTGGATTTCCAGCAGCGCTTCGGCAGCGGCTTTGATGAGGATGGTTCCGCTCTCCCCCGTCACGGCATCGCCCTCGGCCAGATAAGTGGCTTCCGGCAAATCCAGCAGAAATTCCGTGCCGCTATCGCTGGTTAGCACCACGCGGCGACGGTAGCGGGACTCGCGGTCCAGGGTAATCGTATCGGCGATGGTCGCGGGATCGAAAAACCCACGCCGTAGCACATCGGTTGCGCGCTGCATTCTGTTTCTCGCTATTCTGCCGCGTGCTGGAAGGGTTTCGTTCCTCCCGTCAACGTCAGCCCCATCGCCCCTAAGACGACGAGAGTTTTTGTTAGATTGACCGTGCCGTTTTCCGTCAGGCTTTGGAGCAAGGATTGATAATCGGTGCCGATCAGACCCTCGCCAGCAACAATGCCGTGCTTGCGCGCCAGCACCTCCAACACAGCAGCAATCGTTTTGCCGTCGCCGTCGTCTTCTTCCAGACCTGCGGTTAGATATTCCGCTTCGGTTTCCGTGTCAGTGAGAAACATTCCTGGCTCATAAGTATGAAGTTTGATTTTGGTCGCTTTTTCCAGCATCGCATCTCACTCCTTCATCTGCTGCCAGAGCGCTTTGGCCTCGGCAATATCCCGTTACTGACCATTTTTGCTGCCACCACAGAGTAGCAGAACAACTTCATTGCCCCGCAGTTCGGAAATGCCGCTGCCAACCGGCTCAACATCTCCAAACAGCCCTATTGCAACCTTCGTCAGTCGGGAATCGATCCGAGCTTGGGCGCGCCTGTCGCGAAGACCGCGCACCCACGCCCGGAAAACACCGGTCATTTCAATAGTGATTGTCACATCGAAGCGCCAGAACTGCAAGGATGGTAGAGCTTAAAATACGGCGCAACGATCAGAACAGAAAATACCGCTGTGCCATCGGCAGTTCCTTGGCCGGTTCGCACACCAACAACTCGCCATCGGCACGGACTTCGTAGGTTTCCGGGTCGATGGTGATGAGCGGGGTTGCGTCGTTGAACGCCATATCGGCTTTCGAGAGGCCGCTCCGCACGTTTTCTACGGCTTCAACGCGCTTGCTCAGGCCAAGCCGTTCTTTCAAGCCGCTGTCCAGCGCCGCTTTGGAGACGAAGGTAATGCTGCTTGCGGTTTTGGCCTTGCCGAAACTGCCGAACATCGGGCGGTAGTGAACGGGCTGCGGCGTTGGGATGGAGGCGTTAGGGTCGCCCATCGCAGCCGCCGCGATCATACCGCCCTTTAGGATCATGTCGGGCTTCACACCAAAGAAAGCGGGCGACCAGATCACGAGATCGGCGAGCTTGCCCACTTCGACCGAACCGATATGGCGGCTCATGCCGTGAGCGCGGGCAGGATTGATAGTATATTTGGCGATATAGCGTTTTGCGCGAAAGTTATCATTGCCGCCTTCAGCGTCCGGTGCCAAGGCCCCGCGCTGTTGCTTCATTTTATGGGCGGTCTGCCAGGTCCGCAGGATCACTTCGCCAATCCGGCCCATCGCCTGACTGTCCGAGGACATCATGGCGAGGGCACCCAGATCGTGCAGAATATCTTCCGCCGCAATCGTTTCCTTACGAATGCGGCTTTCGGCGAACGCCAAGTCCTCCGCAATGCCTGAATCGAGGTGATGGCAGACCATGAGCATGTCCAAATGCTCATCGAGCGTATTAACCGTAAACGGGCGCGTGGGATTGGTGGAGGACGGGAGCACGTTCGAGAGACCCGCGACGCGCATAATATCGGGGGCATGTCCTCCTCCCGCGCCTTCAGTGTGGAAAGCGTGGATGGTGCGGCCTTTGAAGGCGGCGATGGTATCTTCGACAAAGCCGCTTTCGTTCAGTGTATCGGAATGCAGCATGACCTGCACATCGTATTTATCGGCGACCGCGAGGCAGCAGTCGATAGCGGCTGGCGTGGTGCCCCAATCTTCGTGCAGTTTCAGCGCGCAGGCTCCGGCGAGAATCTGTTCTTCCAGCGCATCGGGCAGCGAGGCATTGCCTTTTCCGGCAAACCCAAGGTTCATCGGGAAACTATCTGCCGCCAGCAGCATCCGTTCGATATGCCAGGGGCCGGGCGTACAAGTTGTGGCATTGGTGCCTGCCGCAGGGCCAGTTCCGCCGCCGAGCATGGTTGTAACGCCAGACATTAGCGCTTCTTCGATCTGTTGCGGGCAGATGAAGTGGATGTGCGTGTCGATCCCGCCAGCGGTGATAATCTTACCTTCACCCGCGATAATCTCGGTACCGGGGCCGATGATAATGGTTACATCGGGCTGAATATCCGGGTTTCCGGCTTTGCCGATGGCGACAATAGTGCCGTCTTTAAGACCAATATCGGCTTTAACGATGCCGGTCATCGCGTCGAGAATGAGGGCGTTGGTGATGACCGTATCAACCGCCCCCTCGGCGCGCGTCATCTGCGACTGGCCCATGCCATCGCGGATTACTTTACCGCCGCCAAACTTTACCTCCTCACCATAGGTGGTGAAATCCTTCTCCACTTCGATGATAAGATCGGTATCGGCGAGGCGCACCCTATCGCCTACCGTGGGGCCGAACATGTCGGCATAGGCAGTGCGCGAAATGCGGCTGGTGCTGTTGCGGGAGCTGGGCGAATGCCCGGCGGGGGGCAGGCTGCCCATCGTCTGTTGCCGAAAACCGAAGGCTCGGCGTGTGCCCGCCACTTCCACCAGCGTGATTGTGCGCGACTGGCCTGGCTCGAAACGCACGGCGGTTCCGGCGGGAATATCGAGGCGGAAACCCAGGGCCGCCGCGCGGTCAAACACCAGGGCGGCGTTGGTTTCAGCGAAGTGATAATGGCTGCCGACTTGCACTGGGCGGTCGCCGCTATTGGCGACTTCCAAGGTGATCGTTGGGCGGCCAACATTCAGCGCAAGCTCGCCCGTCTTCGGGATAATTTCGCCTGGAATCAGAAGAGGGGGGATCATCATCAACCTGCCACAGCGAGCGCAACGCCCGCGAGAGCCGCAACCGCGCCGGAAAGCCGGGCGAGCAGAATGCGCTTTTGCCCAAGACCGACGGCAACCCCGGTAAGATGCAGCGCTGCGGTTGACAGCGCAAAGCCGATACCGAAGCTGAGGCTAGAGGCTTCGCCAACTTCGCCCCCGTGGGCGTAACCGTGGAACAAAGCGAAGAAGCCGACCAAGAGGCCACCAATCCACGCCGGGGTTTTCACCGCGAGCGCCGTTAGCAGCCCGAGCACGATAACCGAAGCGAGAATGGTGGGTTCGACGAAGGGCAGCGCCACCCCCATCAGCGCCGCGCCAAAGCCAACGGCCATACAGCCGACAAAGGCCAGCGGCATTGCCCAAATCGCCCGCCCGCCGACCAGCGCCGACCAAAGGCCGACCGTGAGCATCGCCAGCAGATGATCCAGCCCCGTCAACGGGTGGGTTAGCCCGGCGGCAAGCGCGCCGTGGGCAATAGGATCGAGATGGGCGAAGGCAGGAGTGGCGGCGGTCAAGGCCGCAAGGAAAACGATTGAACGCTTCATGCTCAAAATCCCTCGCTCAACGGATGGGGTGGTGGACAGTGACGAGCTTAGTGCCGTCGGGGAAGGTGGCTTCGACCTGCACGTCGTGGATCATCTCAGGGATACCCTCCATCACTTGATCGCGGCTTAGCACCTGCGCCCCGGCGTTCATGAGATCGGCGACGCTGCGCCCGTCACGCGCGCCCTCGACAACGAAATCGGTAATCAGCGCAATCGCTTCCGGATGATTGAGCTTTACGCCGCGCTCTAGGCGGCGGCGGGCGACGATTGCTGCCATCGCAATCAGCAGTTTATCTTTTTCACGCGGGGTCAGGTTCATCTAAACGCTCCAGACACGGGGTAACGGGCGGCCCATCAACAGCGGCGCAACGCGGGCGAAAACCTGGGCCAGCGGCTCCAGCCGGTCGGCCATGCCGCGCACAATTAGCATATCATCCCAGGTGCTCGCGGCGACCCGGCAGGCGGAGTTTTCCAGGCTTATCCGCACGGGGCCGAGTAGATCCGCTGCGCCGGGCAGTACCGCCACCAGCACGCCTGCCACGCAATCCCCGCCCGCAATGCCGGGCCGCATGAGGTGAGCGTCAATATCGCCGTCGATTCGAATGCTATCGGCATAGATCAATTGTTCGCCGCGCGTAATGCGCCAATGGTCGCGCAAGGCTCCCGCTGTCATGGTCTCGCCGGACGCCGTGCGCCCAAACACCAGCATTTCCCCCGCAACGAACCGCGCATCCGGGGCAAGATCGACGTGCAGCTGCCGCGTCAGCCGGGCGCGGTCGAAGAGAATGGTTCCTTGCGGCAACCACGCGAGCGATGCGCCCTCGGCCACGGTTAGGCGCATATCGACCTGAGTATCGTTAGAATCGAGCGCGCGATAAACCCGCTCCGCCGACTGCGAGGTAATGACGGCTTGGGTACCCGCTTCCGCGCTCACCGACACTTGAACCCTATCGCCACCGACCATACCGCCGCCGGTATTAACGATAACGCCCTCGAACCCATGATCGGAGCGCGGGCGCATCAGCCTGTAGCCGCCGCTCTCGTAAAGCGTGCCAATGCCAGTGCCGCGCGCGCCGGGCACGAGGCTGGCGCGAACGCCGCCTTCCACCCGAACGCGGGCAATCGGGGTTACTGGGCGGGTGGGTTCAGACCGCAAGATATCGGCGCACATCCGTCTCCACCATGTCTGCATTTAACGGCTGATTTAGAATGTTAAGACAGGCTATTTTGTAAAATAAATACAGATCATCGCCAAGCGTAATTGAAGCTGATGGAAATGCGCTCGGCGTTAGCGCGGTTTAGGGGAACGGCGTGGTGCATCCAGCTTTCCCAAAGTAGCAGCGTGCCCGGCGTGGGGGTGACGGGGGCGAACGCCTGCTGCTCGCGTGCGGCTTTTTTCTTTTTTGGCGGGGCGGCCATCATGCGGGGCAGGCGAGGGTCTTCAAAAATAATCGCGCTCGCGTTCTCAGGCACCGCTACATAATAGGTGCCGCTGATCACGCTGCCGGGGTGAATATGGCCGGAGTGAAACCCGCCCGGCTCCAGCACGTTGATCCACAGCGAATCCAGCACCAGTTTGCGCGCGCCTAAATCCCACTCCAGCAGTTTGGCGAAGCCCTTGGCGTGCTTATCCAACTGTTTAATCAGCGCTTTTATGGCGGGAAAGCGCCAGCCAAGATCGTTCAGCGAAGCGTAGGAGGTATAACCGGGATAGCCGTTTTCTTCCGACCAATCCTGCCCGGCTTCGTCATCGGCGGCGGCGGTAAGGCAAGTGGCTAAAAGCTCCCCATTCAGCCCGGCCTTATCGGCCAAATCGGCGCGATAGAGGCGCGTGACGAACAGGGTTTCGACGGTGTGGGGGCTATCGCTCATGGCCGACGGTGTAGCCTAGCCGCCCCCTAGTTTTCAATCTCGATCACGCGGCCTGGTCCAGCGGCTCCTTCGCGCCGGTCATGAAGGCGACTGCATCGGCCATCGAATACTCCCTAGGCCGAATGGTACACAGGCGCTGGCCGAGGCGGTGAATGTGGATGCGGTCAGCGATTTCAAAGACATGGGGCATATTGTGTGAAATAAGGACAATCGGCATCCCCTTGTCTCGTACCCGCAAGATAAGATCGAGCACGCGGCGCGACTCTTTGACGCCGAGGGCGGCGGTCGGCTCGTCCATAATCACGACTTTCGAGCCGAAGGTGGCAGCTCTCGCGACGGCAATGCCCTGACGCTGCCCGCCGGAGAGAGTTTCGACGGGCTGGCGGATGTTTTGAATGGTCATCAACCCCAACTCCGACAGCATGGCGCGGGCCTGGGCTTCCATTGCCGCACGGTCGAGAACGCGGAAATATCGCCCGAGCGGCCCCGGTTTCCGTAATTCCCGCCCTAGGAACATATTGTCGGCAATCGAAAGGGCGGGGGAGAGGGCGAGGGTTTGATAGACGGTGGCAATCCCGGCTTCTTGCGCTTCTTGGGGGGAGCGGAAGTTTATTGGCAAACCATCCAGCAGGATTTCCCCTTCATCGGGCGTTAGGGCGCCGGAAAGCGCTTTGATCAACGAGGATTTTCCCGCGCCATTATCGCCGATGACCGCCAGAATTTCGCCGGGATACAGGTCGAAATCCGCCTGATTGAGGGCGACAACGCGGCCATAGCGCTTCACAAGGCCCTTGGCTTGAAGAACGGGGGTCATGCCGAAACCTTTCGGATCCATTGGTCGAGGGCGACCGCGAGAATGATAAGCCAGCCAATCGCAAACATTTGCCACAGCACATCCACCCCAGAAAGGCGTAGGCCGGACTGAAACACACCAACGATCAAGGCCCCGATCAACGGCCCCATAATCGAGCCGCGCCCGCCAAACAGGCTGATGCCGCCAATCACCACAGCGGTGATTGATTGCAAATTACCTTCATAAAAGCTCTGCGGGCTGACCGAGCCGACGCGGCCAATGGAGGCCCAGGCCCCCAGCGCGCACACGAGACCCGCCAACCCGTAAACGCTAATAAGGGTGCGGTTGGTACGGATGCCCGCGAGTTCCGCCGCCTCCTTATCGTCGCCGATGGCATAGACATGACGACCCCAGGCCGTGCGGTTTAGCAGAAACCACAGAACGGCGAACACTATGGCGGTGAGGAACACCCCATAGGTGAACTGCGCGCCCATAAAATCCACGCGCCCGCCGAACCATTTTAGCAGGGGGGCTTTTTCGTCAATATCCTGACTGCGGATTGATTGGGCGCTCGACAGCCACAAAGTTAGCGCGAACAGAATGTTCCAGGTGCCGAGGGTTACGATGAACGGCGGTAATTTTAGGCGCGTCACTAAAGCGCCATTAAAATATCCGCAGCCGGTTCCGACCACAAACCCGACCAGCAGGGCAATCGGCGTCGGAACGCCCACGCCGATTGCGAGCTTGCCCATGATGACGGAGGACAGCACCATAATAGCGGCTACGGACAGATCAATCCCCGCCGTCAACACAACTAAACTCTGCGCCGCCGCTAAAATTCCGATCACCGAAACCTGTTGCAAAATCAGCGACAGATTGAAGGGGTGGAAGAACCGATCGCCAGCAATCACGCCAAACGCGAAAATACTCAGCAGCAGTACGATCACTGGCACCATTGTGGGATTGCCGTGCAAGAAGTGCTGCACGCGCACAAGTGGCGAGGGTGCCGGCTCCAAGAATTTCGCGAAATTCTCGTTAAGCTTGGTTTCGGGTGGAGAGGCTTGGGTCATGGGAGGTTTTCCATCGCTGGACGCGGGCAGCCGCACCTGTTCGACATTAGCCTTGCTTATTGCAGGCGTCTCTGTCCCCAAAAAAACGGCGGGACGGCTCATGGGGGGAGCGCTTTAAGAGGAAAAGCGCCGCCGAACCGCCCGCCAGGCGAGTTTTGACAGGGAGAGGAGGCTAGCGGTTTAGCCCCAGCACTTCTTCATGCCTTCGTCGGCAGAGATCGACGGAATGCCGGGCACGGGCGAATCGGTGATTAGCTCAACGCCGGTATCGTAGAAATCAAGCCCGTCCGAAGCTTTCGGCTTCTGGCCTGTTTTGATAAAAATTTCAATGGCTTCAACGCCTTTTGCCGCCATCAACAGCGGGAACTGCATCGAGGTTGCACCGATGACGCCTTGCTTGACGTTCCGCACACCGGGGCAGCCGCCATCGACTGAAACGATGGTCACATTCTTCTGAAGACCGAGCGCCTTTAAGGCCTCATAGGCCCCTGCGGCGGCGGGTTCGTTGATCGTATAAACGACGTTGATAGTGGGGTCGCGTTGTAGGAGGTTTTCCATAGCTTTGCGGCCCCCTTCTTCATTACCCGCCGTCACATCGTGACCGACGACGCGGGGATCGCCCTCATCACCAATTTTCTTCGGGTCTTTAATGTCGATACCAAAACCCTTAAGGAAGCCTTGGTCGCGCAGATAATCTACCGAAACTTGCTGGGCGCTGAGGTCCAGCATGGCGATTTTCGCGGTTTTGGTTTTATCACCAAGCTTGGCAGCGGCCCATTTACCAATGAGTTCACCCGCTTTGAAGTTATCAGTCGCAAAAACCGCGTCCGAGGCAGAGGCAGGCTCCAGCGGCGTATCGAGCGCAATCACCAGCACGCCCGCTTGGCGGGCTTTGGCGATGACCGGCACCAGCGCACGCGAGTCGGTCGGGGTGATTAGAATACCCTTTGCGCCCGAAGCGATGCAGGTTTCAACTGCGGCAACCTGGGTTTCCACGTCGCCATCGAGTTTGCCCGCGAAAGTTTGCAGCGTAAGGCCGCTTTTGATCGCGGCGGCAGCCGCCCCTTCCTTCATTTTCACGAAGAACGGGTTGGTTTCGGTTTTGGTGATCAGGCAGGCTTTGGTCTGCGCGAGCGCGGTCGTGCTTACCGCCATACCCGCGACCAAGGCCCCTACGCACGACGCGATAGTTAGAACTTTCATTGTCAGATCCTCCCGGTGGATCGCTATAAGCGCGCCCTTTGCGGGCTGCGCGGTGTTCGTTTGGGCGGTGCTCGCCAGGACAGGGGCTGCCCCCTCTCAACACTTACAAAACACCTCCCCAGAGCGCACGTCAATAGATAAAGCAAGTTGATTTATTTATTAGATGCGTCATTCTTGCCCCGTCTCACGTCTTGCCCTAAGACCGTGGCGGCGGGAGGATTGAGAGTGTTAAATGCAAATAGCCAAGGGCCAGGGAACCCAGGATTAAGCCCAGACCCGGCGGGGCGCAAACCGTTGAACGGGCTGACGCTGAACGAGCGGCTGATGCTGTCGCTGGTACGCCGTCACGGCAGCTTGCCAAAAGCAGAAATCGCGCGGCTCACGGGGTTATCGTCGCAAACCGCCTCGGTCACGATGCGGCGGCTTGAGGAGGATCACCTGTTGGTGCGCGGGCCGCCGCAGCGCGGGCGGGTGGGGCAGCCGTCTATTCCTTTAGCGCTCAACCCCGATGGTGTTTTCGTACTGGGGCTGAAAGTGGGGCGGCGGAGTGCAGAACTGCTGCTGATGAATTTCGTCGGCACGGTGCGGAAAGTGTTGCGCGAAGCCTATGTGTTGCCAACGCCCGAAGCCATTGCCCGTTTTGTAGCCTTGGGCGTGCCCACGCTCACGGAAACCCTTTCGCTCGAACAGCGGGACAGGATTGCCGGGTTGGGCGTTGCGGTGCCGTTTGAGTTGTGGCTGTGGGGCGATATTGTTGGGGCCGATATGTCGGCGTGGCGAGAGACCGACTTGGTGCAGACGCTTGCCGCCGTACAGCCCTATCCGGTGTTTGTGGAGAATGACGCCACGGCTGCCTGCGGGGCTGAGCTTACTTTTGGGCAAGGCGCGGCCTACCCTGATTTCATCTATTTCTTCGTCGGCTATTTTATTGGTGGTGGCGTTGTGTTGAACGGCACTGTCTATCGCGGGCGCACGGGCAATGCTGGTGCCGTAGGCTCGATGCCAGTGCGGAGTGCGGGGCAAAAATGGGGGCAGTTGATCAACGTCGCTTCCCTGCTCATGCTCGAGCAGGCGCTCAAGGCAGCGGGGGAAGACCCTTCGCTATTGTGGCGCACCCCTGATTATTGGGACGATTACGGCGCGGTTCTCGAAACCTGGATCGAGACCACAGCCGATAATCTGGCGCAAGCAATTGCGGCGTCTTGTTCGGTGATTGATTTTTCGGCAGCGATTATTGATGGGGCTTTTCCCGTGTCAGTGCGCGCGCGGTTGGTAGCTGCAACGCAAGCCGCTCTCGGCAGGCTTGATCTGCAAGGCATCTCGGTTCCCGAGGTCGTGGAAGGCACAACGGGCAGTATGGCGCGCGCCGTCGGCGGGGCGAGTTTGCCGCTCTTCGAGTTGTATCTACTTGACCCTAAAGTCATGTTGAAGGATCCGGTGTGGTGACGATTCTGTGTTGCGGCGATGCCCTGATTGATATGGTGCCAGATGTGACTGCGGCGGGCGCACCGTGTCTGCGCCCACTCGTCGGCGGTGCTGTCTTCAATACAGCAATTGCGTTGGGCCGATTGGGGGTAGCTGCGGGGTTTTTCGCGCCGCTTTCCACCGATGCGTTCGGCGATAGCCTTTGTGCAGCCTTGGCGGAAAGCGGCGTTAGGACCGACCTTGCGCCGCGCACGGATCGTTTCACGGCCATGGCCTTCGTGACCCTCACCAACGGTCAGGCGCGCTACCGTTTCGTCGATACAGGCTCGGCGGGAGGGATGCTCACGCCTGGCGAATTACCGACGTTACCGCCCGAGGTTACCACGCTGCATTTCGGTGCGACCAGCTTGATGCAAGAACCTTGCGGCAGCGCCTTCGAGGCGCTCGCGCTGCGCGAAGCCAGAAAACGCCTGATTTCGCTCGATCCGAACATCCGCCCGGCGCTGCTGACGGATACGGCTGCCTACCGGGCGCGGTTAGCGCGCTTGATTGCCGTCACCGACATTCTCAAACTCTCCGATGAGGATTTGGACTGGATCGGCGGCGAAGGTTTAGTCGGTCAGTGGTTGACGGCAGGGGTTAAGCTTGTTGTCGTTACGCGCGGTGGCAAAGGGGCAGACGCCTGGGCGGCCTGCGGTCATCTGACCGTTCCCGCCGTTTCTGTTACGGTCGCCGATACGATTGGCGCGGGCGACACATTCGCGGCAGGCATTCTTGCGGCGCTTGGCGCGCGCGGGCGCTTGAGCGCCGAAGGGTTGGCGGGGCTAGAGAAGGATGATCTTCATGCGGCCCTAACGCTCGCCGCCCGCGCCGCCGCCGTTACCGTCTCCCGCACTGGCGCGAACCCGCCCTGGGCGGCGGAATGTCTCTGAGGCTCCCAATCAACGTGCATCCTGGAGCGAAAATCTGCGTTGATAGAAAGGGGTAAAAATGTTGTTAGGGTTAGAAAGCGTATCGGCAGGTTATGGTGATAGTCAGCTTTTATCGGGTATTTCTTTTAGTCTCGCGCCGGGTCAGTCCTTAGCGCTTCTGGGGCGCAACGGGGTTGGTAAAACCACTTTGCTGAAAACTATTCTCGGCCTAACCCGGCAGCGCGCGGGGTCTATTCGTTTTGGCGAGAGCGATGTATCGCGCTGGTCGCCGGAGCGTCGGGCGACTGCCGGGATTGGCTGGGTGCCGCAAGAGCGCGGTATTTTCCGCTCGCTGACCGTGCTCGAAAACCTAACAGCGGTGGCCCTGCCCGGCCCCTGGACGCCGGAGCGCGTGTTCAGCCTCTTCCCACGCTTGGCCGACTATCGCCGCCGGGGCGGGGAGGAGCTTTCGGGCGGCGAGCAACAGATGCTGGCGATTGGGCGCGCGCTCGTGCTCAACCCGCGCTTACTACTGCTCGATGAGCCGACGGAGGGCCTTGCGCCTGTAATCGCCAACGACGTTCTGAGTGCCCTTACCCGTCTGTTTCGCTACGAGGGGATGGCGGGAATCGTGGTAGAACAGCACGCCTCTAAAATCCTGGGGCTGACCGATCAGGCGATTATTTTGGAGCGAGGGCATCTCGTCCATCACGCCGCCAGTGCCGATCTCAGTGCCGATACGGCCACGCGCAGCCGCTTTCTAGGCGTTGGCTAGAGCGTCGTGCGTCAACTATGACGCACGACGCTCTAGCTTTATTTTGGCCCTCGCCGGGCGGGCGCATCCGCGCCCTTGGCCGCCGCCGCAATGGCTGCTCCTAGAGCCTGCGTCCGATTTAACGCACGCAGCTCTAGCAGGATTTCGGAAAACAGGCGGGTGCCGATAGCGCGGTGAGGATCGAGCCACACAGCGCGGCTTCCCCCTGGCAGCAGTCGGTGAGGAGAAACAGCACGAGCGCTTGCACACTGTCTAGCCGCGCCCGATAGCGAATGATCCGCCCATCCCGGCTGGACGTGACCAGATCGGCGCGCGCGAGCAGGCCAAGGTGCGTCGAAAGCGTGTTCTGCGGCACATCGAGCAAGCGCGCGAGTTCGCCTGCGGCAAGGCCCGCCGGTTCATGCCGTACCAGCAGCCGAAACGCCGCCAGCCGAGTTTCTTGCGCGAGCGCTGCTAATGCCGAGATTGCGTCGATATTTTCCATATATCGAGAATTGTAGAAACATAATCACCTGTCAAGTGGCGGCGAAAGGCCGGAGCTACTTTAGCTCTAGCCGCGCCCCTAGCCCTGGTGCCATCAGGCTTTGAAGCTGGTTGACGATTTGCAGAGCGTGCTCGCCGCCCAAGGCTTCGGCAAGGTCCGGGTTTTGCGCGGTAATCGCCTCGATCAAGCCCTCGTGTTCGTCCACATAGCGCAGCGGCAGGCGGTCGTTGAACCTGCGGTAATAGAGCCTTAGCAGGCGCATACCTTCGTTGAGCAACCGCGCAAAAAATTCAGTGTAATACGGATTATGCCCGGCAGCGGCGATGGCGAGGTGGAAATCGCGGTTGGTGTGCAGCATCGCCAGCGCCTCTTCCTGCGCCACCGCGTCGGCAAACCGGGCTTGCGCTGTGCGAATAGTATCAAGATCGGCCACCGTGCGCCGCTCGGCGGCAAGACGGCTGGAAGCGCGGTACATCAGCGTCAGCGCGTCCAGATAAGGCGGCAGGCTGGCGAAATCCAACATCGCCACAATAGTATTGCGGTTCGGCAGGGTGGAAGCCAGCCCCTCTGCCACCAGCCGTACGAGCGCTTCTCGCACGGGGGTGCGCGACGTGCCGAACCGCTCGGACAGGCCGGTTTCGTCCAGCGGGGCACCCGGCGCGAGGCTGAGGTTCAGAATATCCTGCTTCAACGCTTCATAAATGACCGGGGAGGCGGAGCCGCGCGGCGCTGCGCTGCGCGGGGGGGCGCTGGGCGTGCTGTCTAACTCAGTATCCATTCGGCCCGCCGCGTTATCAGGGTAAGCCTGACCATAAAGGAAATCTATGCAGTTTGTCGACAGCGCTTGACGGGCGGATTTTTTGAATACAGACTGTACACATAAATC